>JAYUWU010000290.1:0-54414 GCA_043753365.1 Gemmatimonadaceae bacterium
CCTGGACGGCAACAGGCGGCGACCTCATGGTGATCGAGGCGTTGCGCATGGTTGGCAGCGGCCGCCTCACCGTTACGGGGCAGTTGGGCGACGTGATGCGCGAGAGCGTGGATGCAGCGTACTCCTATGTTCGCTCTCGTGCGTCGGCACTCGGTATTCCGGACACCACGTTCAAGGAGTTCGACGTCCATGTTCACCTACCCGCCGGCGCAATCCCGAAGGATGGGCCGAGCGCGGGCATCTCGCTGACGCTGGCGATTGCGAGTGCGCTCTCCCAGCGCCCGGTGCGGCGCGACGTGGCGATGACCGGCGAGGTCACGCTGCGCGGCAAGGTGCTCGACATCGGCGGCGTGAAGGAGAAGGTGCTCGCCGCGTACCGCGCCGGGCTGCGCGAGGTCATCATGCCCAGGGGCAACGAGAAGGATCTCCGCGACGTGCCGAAGGAGGTGCGCGAGAACATGGCGTTCACCTTCGTCGCGACGATGGACGAGGTGCTGCGCATCGCGCTGCTCCCCTCTCCCGTGCCCAATGCCGACCAGGTGCCGGCGGCCGGCGACGACCAGCTCGATACGACGACGCGGCCGGCGATCGATCGAGAGGTGGAGCCGGCGCACGCGGGCAGCGTGGCCGACGTGGGTGACTGACGGCGGGACTGCGCGCTAGAAGAACAACCCGAGCGTGTACAGCGCCAGGCCGACCAGCCCGCCCACGAGCGTGCCGTTGATGCGGATGAACTGCAGATCCCGCCCGATCGCCAGTTCTATTCGCCGTGACGTCGCGGTAGGATCCCAGCCGCGCACTGTGTGTGAGATGAGTTCACTCACCTCCGACTGATATCGCTCAACGAGTCCCAGCACTCCATTTCGGAGCCACCCGTCGACGCGCTCCAGCAATGCAGGATCATCGAGAATGGCTTTGCCGAGGCTGGCGAGGCCGTTCGATATCGTGTCGACATCGGCTTCCTCTGCACGCTCGGCACGTCGAACCAGTGCTGCCTTGGTGTCCGCCCAGATCGACGATGAGAAGTGTCGCACGGCGTCCGCGCTCAGCAGCTCGTTCTTGAGCTCTTCAGCTCGCGCGATGACTTCGGGAGATTCATGGAGATCCTGGATGAACTTCCTGAGTGCTGCGTCGAAACGGGTGCGAAGCGGATGGGTGACATCGTTCTGAACTTCGTTGAGTGTACGCTCAATTCCACTCACTACTTTTTTCAGGATCTTGTCGTCGACGGCACCCGGCACCCACCACGGTGTCTCCGCCTCGATCCGGGTGCGAATGAGATCTTCGTTCTCGGTTACTGCGCGAGCGGCAAGTCGAATCCCTTCGTCGAGCAGCTCCTGATGGCGGTTTCCTGCTGTCATCAGCGACAGTCCTCGACCGATGAATGGGGCCACGCGTGCCGCGCGAATGCGGTCGGCGACAGCTGCATCGATCATCGACTGAACATCGTCATCGCGCATCGATTCCGCGGCAGCAACCAGCCCGCGTGCGGCATGACGTGCAACGGCTTTGCTGTTTGACGGGTCGCTCAGGAAGTGCGCCAGGCGCTCGCCCAGGCGCGCCTCGATCAGCCTGCTCTCTATGACCTGGCGATTCAGGAAATTCCGCTCGACGAATGCACCAAGTACTTGGCCAACACGATCCTTGCGTGAGGGAATAATTGCGGTGTGCGGGATCGGTATTCCCAGCGGATGCCGGAAGAGCGCGGTGACCGCAAACCAGTCAGCCAGGCCCCCGACCATTGCTGCTTCGGAGAACGCCTGGACCCACGCGAGCCACGGGTATTGCGGGCTGAGATAGTGGGAGATTGCAAATGCTACGGCCGCAAGAACAAGCAAGCCGGCTGCACGAACTTTCATGTCGCGCAGCTGCTTCGCTCGTATTTCTTCGTCGAACGCGGTCAGCGGGATCGAGCCACCTGCGGGAATTGTCATTGATCACTCTCGAGTTTCGCGTGGTACCAGTGACAATTCTATGCAGGGTAGCCGTCGTCCGTAGTCCCGTCCGGCACGCCTTTATTCGGGCAGGCGATCGCGGGATTGCATCAGAATCTCGATCGCGTCGGCCAGGTGCTCTTCAGTGATGTGATGATCGCCGCGCGAGGTGCGCAGCCGGTGAGCCTGTATCATCACGTCCGCGTCGCGAAATCCATCGGGCGTCTGGAACTTGTAACACGCAATCTCGACAGTCAGGCCATTCGGGTCTTTCATGTAGATCGAATCCATGAAGCCGCGGTCGCGCTGGTAGAAGGATACGCCATGACTCGTCAGGCGAGCGGGTGCCTCATTAAAAGTGGCACGCGACACGTTGAAGGCGATGTGATCGACTGATCCGACCTCGCGCGGGGCCGGGCGACCGGCATCCTCACGAGATTCATTAGTAAACACCGTCAGCAGCCGTCCATCGCCCGGATCGAAATAGAGGTGATTTTCATCCGGATTGCCCAGATTGGGCTGCTCAAATATGAAGGGCATTCCGAGCACACCCTGCCAGAAGTCGACCGCGCTCTTTTTTGTCGAGCCAACGACCGTCACGTGGTGAACGCCCTGCACCTGAACTTTCTTCATCGCGTTCAGCTCCGTTGAACGGGATTACGATCGTGCCGCATTCGCTCCAGGAAAATTTGCTGCGCGGGAGCCCGATTGACGAGACCTCTCAGTTATCGGCTAAACGGGCAACGCCAACGTTTCCTTGACAGGCACTGTCAGCTCGACACGGAGCAACTGAGGTCACGGAGAAGCGACGCGGAGTTACGTCGATCTGTTTTTTGTACAAAAGCAGACAAGAACCCCGACGCCCGGATGACTGTTCTAATTCCGTGAGCTCCCGTGTTCTCCGTGGCTCCGTTTTGAATTGACGAATGCGCTTTGATGGAGCGCATCCTGAAAAGACGACTCTGCCAACACTGTCATCTCAATCTGCAATCTCGACGAGTAACGGAAAATGATCAGACGCGGTACTCACGATATCCGGAGTCCGCCGAACTTCGCATGACACAAAACGCGAGGCGAATTCGACCGGCGTAAATACATAGTCCAGCCTCACGTGTGGATCCCATACAGGAAACGTGCACCCGGCATTCTCATGATCTGCGTGCAGCGTCCGCCACGCGTCGACGTAGCCATCGGCCTGCATCATCTCGATCGTGCTCCGCGCGATGTCGCGCCCGCTGATCCAGATCATTCCGCGAATCCAGCGTGGCATGTGTGAAGGGTCGAGCACCTCACCCGGCGCGAGCGCGTTGAAGTCACCGGCGAGAACGTGAAACGCAAACGCCCGGTCCTCCTTGACCAGCTGCTCCTGAATCCCGTCGAGCAGCCCGCGAAGCTCGCGCGCGCGCTGGCGCTCGCTCCACTTTGAGAACCACGCGCGAAGATGCAGCACGAAAAGTCGCGGGAATCCGTCGGCAAGCGAGACCTCGAGAAGTGCATGCCGCGTTCGTGGCGGATGTCGCCAGGCATAGTTCACAACTGGCACCCGGCTCAGGAATCCAGTCGAATGCGCGTGACGCGAGCCACAGTGAGGATACCCCGCGAGCTCCGCGATCCGCTCGACCACAGCCGGGTCCCGCGCCTCCTGCAGCGCAACGACATCTGCATCTGCGGCTTTGATCACCTCGGCGATCGCCTCCGAACGCCCAACTCCACCCTCACGGATATTGTAGGTGAGGAGCCGCAACGCCTAATTCCCGGTTCGAGTTTGCATCCCGTGACCGTCCTTCATCCACTAGCCTCTTCAGGCTCATCCGTCGCGGGCTTGGTGAGAAGCACGAGGTACGGCTGATCCATCGTCGCATCCCTGACGTTTTGAACCAGCGACGTGGTTGCCTGAATGTTCACCGGTCGCTTCACCATCGCACACAGCCTGTCCCGTAGCGGAGCCAGCGGCGGCGATGCAAACGGATGCTCGTCACTGAGCGGAACCGAATGGATTCCAGGGATGTGGAATTCACGAAACAGCATGACCATGTCACCACCTACGAACGTGACATCCAGGTCGCTCGTCCCCGGGCCATCGGCATCGAACGGCGCGTCAGATCCATGCTTGTGCCCTGTCACCGCGCTACCTCTCAGGATCACCTCCACACCATCCGGCGTCGAGTCGCCGAGGACTCTTACGAACTCTTCATAACGTTCCGGCTCACCCTCGAATGCAAGCCGGGTGACACGTTGGCGAATCACGCGCTGGGTCTCCGCATCGTCCGGGGCGGCTCCGGAAGCAGACGTATCGGCTGTCTGTGGATCGTGTGAATCGTCGGGCATCGTTGTGGTTGGCTGGGGAGAACCTCTACATCGAGACTTCTTTTGTCCGGCTGCCTATGCAACCTCCCTGCCGAACATCCTGACTTCACCTGCTTCCGATCCAGCGGTGGATGGACCGGCTCAGGCCGGTTCTCGGATGCAGCGCTCACAGATTCCACTCGTCGCTTGTTCGCAGAATCGGCGATCGACGTCTATATCCGGCAGACAGCCGGACTTTTCGACGGAATTGATCTTGACTGGAAATTCCCCGTCTCCGGCGGATTGGAGCCGAACGTCAAACGTCCGGAAAACCGTGGGAACTTCACACTTCTGCTAGCTGAGCTGCGAAGGCAGTTCGATGCGCAAGGAGCGAAGGGCAGCCGACACTACGAACTTGCGATCGCCGCGTCCGCAAACCCGAGAGCAATCCGCAACATGGAGATCGAGCGCGTTGCAGCGCTTCTCGATTTCATCAAGGTGTGACGCCTCGGACAGCCCGGGCCTTCATTGACGCGGGTTTCACTAGCTGGTAAGCTGGAATGGCAGGCGAGGTACTTCGCTGAGGCTCTACCCAACACAGGCGGTTTATGAGCTCATCTCTCGCTCCAACGCACGACTCGGTCGCGTCACGCTCGGACCTGACATCCGGTGTCGCTACGACATTCTCGATGACCTCGTGGGTCCTCTACGCCGTGCTCTTTTCCTCCACGTGCATCGTGGTCGGGTTGATCTGGGATATTTCCTGGCACATGACCGTCGGTAGGGACACTCTCTGGACCGCGCCTCACGTGCTCGAGCAGATCGGAGCGAGCGTAGCCGGGCTGGCATGCGGTGCTCTCGTCCTGAAGACAACTTTTGCAGGCAGCGAAGAAGAGCGGGCTCGATCGGTGCACTTCTGGGGGTTCACTGCGCCACTCGGTGCCTGGATCTGCATCTGGGGAGCGCTGGCGATGATCGCGTCAGTGCCGTTCGACAACTGGTGGCACAATGCGTACGGCCTCGACGTCAAGATCATCTCGCCGCCGCACGTCGTACTCATTGCTGGAATGATGGGCATCCAGCTCGGCGCCATGATCATGGCGCTCGGCGCTCAGAATCGCGCCGCCGCTGCACGTGCAGACGAAGGGCGCCTCGGACTGATGTACGTCTTTGCCGCCGGAATCTTCCTGACCATGATGGCCATCTTCGTGACCGAGTACGTCGCGAAACCAAATCTCATGCGCGGTTCGATGTTCTATCAGATCACCGGCGGGCTCTTTCCGCTCCTGCTGCTGGCAGTTGCTCGCGCGTCCAGATTACGCTGGCCGGCCACTACTACCGCCGCGGTCTACATGGGAATCTCCGTGGTGATGATCTGGATTCTCCAGCTCTTTCCTGCGGTACCGAAGCTGGCTCCGATCTACAACCCGGTCACCCACATGGTGCCGATGGACTTCCCGCTGCTGTTGATCATTCCCGCGTTCGTGCTCGATGTGCTCCTGCACCGCCTTGATCGTGGCAGATCGTGGAGGCTCGCCGCCGCAGCTGGTGCGTCGTTCGTGCTGGTCATGCTGGCAGTGCACTGGGTCTGGTCCGATTTCATGCTCTCGCCGTTTGCCCGCAACAACATCTTCGCTGCAGACAGATGGCCATACATGAACCGGCTTGGACCGTGGCGCTACGAGTACTGGACGCTGGACACGGATGCGGCCGGCAATTTCAGTCTGCTGCTCCTTGCAAAGGGAATCGGCATCGCGATCGCAATCGCCATTCTGTCTTCCCAGGTCGGACTCGCCTGGGGCAACTGGATGAAACGGGTGCAGCGGTGATTATATCCGGCCCCGCAATGCGGGGAGCGCGGCGGATGGCAGCCGCTGCTGGGATTGGTGTCGTTGCGGTATTTGCGTCTGGGCACGTCGGTAGCCCGGATACCTGGTTCGAGGGAAATGCAGGTCCGTATCCCGTGCGAGTTGTCGTTCGCTCGCCCGGTGTTGTCCCCGGTCTCTCGGACGTCTCGATCAGGGTGATGGGAGAGGGAGTGAATCGAGTGACTGCGGTTCCCGTTCAGGCTGGCGCGGAAAAGAATGCCGTTGCGCCCCCTGACGTTGCAAAGCCGGTTCCCGGCGATCCAGAACTGTACAGTGTGCAACTATGGCTGATGGCAATCGGTGCGTACAGCATCAACGTGAGGATCGAAGGCACACAGGGAACGGGCACAGCATCGGTGCCGGTGACAGCGATTGCCACACGACGGCTCGAAATGCAGCGTCCGCTGGGAATAACGCTGGCTGCCGTCGGACTCTTCCTCACCGTGGGACTGCTGACGCTCGTCGGTGCCGGGGTTCGCGAGAGTGTGTTGCCCCCGGGTGAAGTTCCTGATCGGAACCGAAAGAAAAGAGCGCGAGGCGCAATGGCGGGTGCGGGCATCTTCATCGCCCTGCTGCTGTTCGGCGGATGGAACTGGTGGCAGTCCGAAGACGCCGGCTTCTCGCGCTTGCTCAACTGGACATTTGCGTCTGAGGCAACCATTAGGGAGGCGGGCGCCGATCGTGTGCTCAGTCTCGCGATCACCGATTCAACATGGCTCATGAGAAATGACGAGGCATGGCTTCGCCGGAACCAGCGCTCGCGACTAAGTCCGCTCATACCCGATCATGGCAAGCTGATGCACATGTTCGTCATCCGGGAGGACAAGCAGGCTTTCGCCCACCTCCATCCGGTGCCGCGCGATTCGTCAGCATTCATTGTCACGCTTCCACCATTGCCGGCTGGTCGCTACCGCGTCTACGGCGACATCGTCCGTGAGAATGGCATGACGCATACGCTCGTGAGCGATGTCGATATTCCGCCGCTCACCGCGTCAGGCGGTGGGGAGGGTGGTGCAGCAGCTCCCGATCCAGATGACGCGTGGTGGGTGCCGGGTTTTATTGGGAAGCGCTCGGGACAGAGCATCATCCGCCTTAGCGACGGGTCAACCATGGCGTGGGAGCATTCGAAGGATGAGCTCCTTGCAGACAAGGAGGCCGACCTGCGATTCACTGTGCGTGCGCCCGATGGTGACGCCGCGTCGCTCGAGCCGTACATGGGAATGATGAGCCATGCGATGATCGCCCGTTACGATGACTCGGTGTTCGTTCACCTCCATCCCGCCGGGAGCATTTCGATGGGCACCCAGAAGGTTGTCGAGATGCGCACTCCCGCTGATACTGTCATCGGAATGCTCGGCGAGCGCATTACCCGGAACGACATGAGCGCGATGACTCATCCGGCCGGTGACACAACACAGAATAGTGTAAGCTTTCCCTACGCCTTCCCCTCGCCAGGAAAGTACCGGATCTGGGTCCAGGTCAAACGCGCGGGCAAGGTGCTGACTGGCGCATTTGATACCGACGTTCGGCCGAACACCGCAAGCGCGCGGTAGTCGGGAGACACCACGCCGGGCAGCCGGTTTATCTTTGCCATGGATGAATCGACCAATCCATACCCGGCCTGGAGCAGCAGAGCCCGTTAACACCGACGCGCGACCTGTCCTCAGCCGAAGCCGTGACCTTCCCGTCGCCGCGATCCTCTTCTCGGCGATCATGGCGATCGGAATCCTCGCAAGAGTCTGGGATTTCAATTCCCTTCCTCCAGGGCTGAGCCAGGACGAGGCTTCCAGCGGTGTCGACGCGATGAGCCTCTACCGGTTCGGACTGAGCCGCAACGGTTTGTCGTTTCCCGTGCATTTCGTGTCCTGGGGGAGCGGACAGAACGCGCTTTATGCTTACCTGCTCATACCTTTCATCGCGATTGGCGGACTCACTCCCGCGATGGTCAGGGCGCCGATGCTTCTGACGGGTATTCTCGCTCTACCTCTGATGTTCGTTGTCGCGAGGCGTATAGTCGACGCAAGATTCGGCCTCCTTGCAATGTTTCTTCTGGCAATCAGCCCGTGGCACATTCTTCTGTCGCGGTGGGGACTCGAATCGAACCTCCTCCCGTTCGTCTTCCTCGCCGGTTTCGCCTGCACGGTCCTGTCCCGAAAGGATAACCAGTGGTTCGTCGCGGCCTGCCTTTTTTTCGGCCTTTCGCTCTACGCGTATGGAACAGCGTATGTCGCGGTTCCCGTTTTCCTGCTGCTCGCGATTCCGATTCTCGTGCGAACCGGCCGGCTCCGCTTCAGATCACTCGTCCTGGGGATTGCCACGATCTGTATCGTTGGATTGCCGATCGTCCTGTTCGTCCTGGTAAACTCTTTCGATCTCAGCACCATACGGCTCGGCCCGATTACGATTCCGCGCCTTCCCTCCGAATCAAGATATGAGACACTCGGGGCGATTTTCGGGACGGACGCACTCGGAGCTTTCTGGGGCAACTTCCGTACTGTTTTTTCGATTCTTCTGCGTCAGACCGACAAGCTCCCCTGGAACATCGTCGAACCATACGGCTACTTCTACCGCTGGACCTTCCCGATAGCCGTCGCCGGGGCCGCTCTCATTCTCCCGCTTCGGCGGGGAGGACGCATTCATCCCGAAAGGATGCTTCTCCTCTGCTGGCTGGCTGCGGCGATTGCGGTCGGGCTCCTTCAGCCGGTGAACATCAACCGGATGAACATCTTCTTCATTCCCCTGCTTCTGTTCACGGCCTTTGCCATCTGGTTTGCTTCCCAGCGGTGGAGGCTGGTCATTCCGTTATCGACTGTCGCTTTTCTCGTGGGCTTTGCGTTCTTCACGCGCGAATTCCATGGTGACAGGCATCGCGAGCGGGCGGAGCGCGCATTCTTCGCCGGCCTTCTTCCAGCGATTGCGTTTGCCCGGAGTAGCGCAGAGGATGGCGCGCAGATATGCGTTTCGGACAAGGTGAACATGCCATACATCTTCGTGCTTTTCTCCCTGGAGGCGGATCCGGCGAGCTACATCAATACAATCGACTACCTGAATCCCGCGGCTTCTTTCAGGGTTGTCGAGAGGATGGGTCGCTACAGTTTCGGCGCGGCAAACTGCAGGGATGAGCCCGGTACTGTCCACGTCCTTCTGGACGGCGAGATGCTGCCGGACGAGTCGGATTATACAGTGACCAGCTTCGGGGAGTTCGAGGTCTATGCAGACTAGACTGAATGGGCGGGTAGCTCCCATGTTCCTCGCGATACTTGCGATCGCGCTCGTCATTCGGGCCGCAGTCATCTTTCATCCGGGACACATGCAGGATGTTAGACTCTTCGAGCGGTGGGCGGCAGAGGGGGTTCGCTTCGGGATAACCAGCATTTATGATCGACAGTTGCAGCTCATCACCCCCGACTATCCGCCGCTCCTCCTGTATGTCTATACAGCGATAGGACATGTGGTCTACGGCATTCAGGGGAGCTTCGCGCATACGCCGCTGTTCGTAGCAGCGCTGAAGCTTCCGGCAATAATCGCTGATGCGCTCGTGGCCCTCCTGCTTCTCGCTCTCGGAAGGCGGCTCGGGTACACCCACCGCGGATTGATTGCCGCCGGCGTCTACCTGCTCATGCCTGCGAGCTGGCTCGATTCAGCGGTGTGGGGCCAGACGGATGCTTTTTATTCGCTGCTTCTTCTTGCGGCGTTTGCGGCAATCGGCTTTCGGCGGGCAGTGCTCGCCGGCGTTTTTGTCGGCCTGGCAGTGAGCGCAAAGTTTCAGGTGGTTGCCTTCCTCCCTCTGATCGCCGTACTGGCGACAGCAATCGACTGGCGAATGCTCCCGAAAGGACTCGCGGCATGCACCCTGACAGTACTCGCCGTGTTCACGCCGTTCATAATGGCGGGGAAGCTAGACAACGTCATGAGGGAGTACTCACAGGCTCTCGGATCGTATCAGCTCCTCTCCGTAAACGCCTTCAATGTCTGGCGGATCCTTTTCGGCGACGCCTCCCGCATTACCTCCAACCTCGGATCCTTTGGCGGGCTGACATTCCGCACATGGGGGATCGCCGCTTTCCTGGTCGCTCTCACGGCAATCCTCGTCGTCGCCTCACGCGCGGTGCGGCGTTCAGTCGATGACGCCGCGCGGGTCGAGGCAGTCTTATCCTGCGCCGCAATGGTATCTCTCGCGTTCTTCCTTTTCCCGACGGAGATCCATGAGCGATATCTGTTCCCATTCGTCGTGCTCGCGGCTCTGTGGGGCGCGAGCGGCCGGCGTGAAATGGCCCTCTTTCTGGTGCTCTCACTGGCTGTGGGACTGAATATCGCCCATTCACTTCCGATCTCTGCGACTGATGCGTTCTTTCGCATCGTCCCCGCCGCCGACCGGCTGATATCACTCGCTACCGTTGTCGCCGGCTTCGCCGCTTCGGCTATGATGGTCAGGCGCCTGCACCAGAAAATAGAGCTTCTCCGGCCAGTATGAAACGCTATCGATCGCCTGCATACCGCTGAGAAGATTGGGGGAAACGACGATATATCGCATCCGGTCCGCCCGAGCCTCAGCCATGGCTGCCGGTAGGTCGGGGGTCGGCACGAAATGGTACTTTCCAAGCGTCGTGAATTCGTCCATCCCCGTCGAATAGAATTTCTTCGGCCCATGCTGGAACTCCCTCGGCGTCATCGGTGAGTAGCTCGCGATATAGATGTATGGCTGGGTCCCGAACCGCTCGAGGATAATGCGATCAAAATTTTCCTCATATGAGCCAAGCTTTTTCGACATGTCGACGAGGATCTGCTGGAAGTATGCCTCGCGGTAGACCGGGCTCTTGACGTACCAGTTGAGCAACGCCCCGGCGCTGAGCACCACCGCAGCCGCACCGATCGGATAGTAAACCTTCCTCCTCACGCGGTCACTGCTGATCAGCGATGCCATGAAGACCATTCCCGCAGCCGACAGAAACGGAGAAACCACAGCGAATCCGGAAGCGCGAAGCGTGTTCGGATTGCCCGTCGTGATCGCAGCGGGAAGGATCGAGATCACGAGAGCGAGGAGCATGAAGTAGCGTGAACGCTTCTCCACCCCCTTCAGAAGGAACAGGCCGGCAATCCCCACGTAGAAGAAGAGCACCTCGACAGGCAGCAGGCGAGTGACCGTCAGGTCGAGAATCTCCCCAGGCCAGAATAAGTATCGCGGCTCGAGGTTGAGCCAGTAGTTCCTCAGAACCTCGGCCATGTATCCGAACGGGCCGTCGGCTGTCACTGACAGTATTTTCGCACGGGCGAAAAACTTGTCGGTCTCGCGAAAGAGAGCGATGATCTGCGGGAGTGCCCCTACTAACGCCGCAATGGAGAACACCATGATCTTGCGAATACGTGGCGCCGCGTGTCTCGCAATGTCCGCGAACATGAAAGCCGCGAAGACGAACGCGGTGAGCTTTGTCGCCTGATAAGCATTCGACGAGAAGCCGGTCGCAAAGCCGAGCGCGGCAAGCACCCAGTCCCGGTAACCTTCGAGGGAAGCCTTCTGCCACAGATACAGGGAGACGATGACGAAGAACGCCGGAAGAATCGCACCCTCGTGGGCGAGTCTCGAATACTGGATGTGCAGCGGCGAAAAGGTCGTGAACAGCAGCACCGCGAACGCGAAAGTGGTGCCGGCCATCCGCCGGGCGAAGCCAAACATCAGCGCGAGGGAGACAATGCCCATGAGCGCAGATGGCAGGCGCCCGGCAGCGACAGAGAATCCGGTGACCGCCTGTGGGAGTACCGTCAGCCAGGGATAGAGCGCCGGCCGATAGTCGTTCTCGCCGAATCCGCGAACGATGACCGGATATCGCTCGCCGAAGCGGTCCGCGCCGGTAGTGAGGATCGAGTACCCGTCGTAAATATTGGATAGCTCGTCCTGTTGAACGCCAAGAGGATATTTGTCGAGACTGGCAATTCTAAGCCAGGCGCCGATGATCAGAAGAAAAACAAGGGCCGCCACCTTCAGCTTCCGTGACTCAGGCATCGGTTTGATCATTTTGTTGGGCCAGGTGATGCGGCTCGAGATCCTAGTATGGCAAGAACCATGGCCAAACACTATGACCGCGGCTCTCCCCATCAACGGCTCTGAGGGTCAGGTGCTGATGACTACGGCCATCCCGGCAGGCCTTCGGCCAACCCTGGAGCAATCCGAAATCTGGAGGCGCGCGATTTCAGGCGGCTAGGCTACGAGGCTAGTATCAATGCGACGCAGAGATCGAATCGCGATGGCTGTTGTCACTTCCGGGCAGACACCCCGTTGGCTTCCTCTCTCCAGTTCAGAATGATCCCGATCGCCTGTGAATTCTTCGTAGATCCGCGAACCATGAGAAACCGACGACCGTCAGCAGATACATCGTACCTGCGATAGTATTCCTCGGACGAAAATTGGGGCGCGTTGAAGAGTCTTACTGGAATCCCCGGACTAAAAGTGTCACCGGCCCTTACGGGTACCGACATCACGTCACCGCGCGCGGTACGAAAGAAGAGCTCGTCTCCGCTGCGCGCCCACAACGGCTCGCTGCCCCCGTTCACCGAGATCGTCCACCGCGCAGAATCAACGGAGGGAAAAGGGCGAACGTAGATTTCCGATTGGCTGGATTCGTTCGAGACATATGCGATCCATCTGCCGTTGGGTGACAATACTGGCGCATAATTGTCGTGATTCGTCTTCATCAAAAGCCGAGGTGTACTGTCGCTTCCGGCGCGCGCTACGAGCAGCTTGCGCGTTCCGGGACCAGTTCCCTGGGTGCGGAAAACGCTCCACCGCTCATCGTTCGAGAAAGCGATCTCGTCGAGCTGTGGCGAATTTTTGTTAACTCTTTGTTCCTCGTTGCTTCCGTCGGCCCTTCTCGTCCAGGCGAACCGCTTCCCCTCTCTGCTCGCGAGATATGCGACGCTGCGACCATCAGGTGACCAGACCGGGCGATCGCTGGTTCCGCTCAACGTCAGTCTCGTCAACGAACCATCAGGGAGCCTCTTCACCCAGATGGCTGTACCATCGTCGGACCCGAGCGTGATCGCCAGCCGTGTTCCGTCCGGCGATAGTGCGACGTTGCTGAATCCGCCAACCCATGTTGAGTCAAGGGCGGTTGACGCTCCATCCCGCGAAACCCAGACAAGCTGTCGCGCCAGGGCCGCGCCCGGAAGATAGATGAGCGTGCCTGATGCAGAAACAGCGAACTGAAGTGTTCCGTTCGCGGCTTCGCCAAGCACTGTGTCGAGTATCTGGGAAGCCTCGCCATTGATGGCGAGCTTTCCCTGATCGAACGGGGCAACGAAGACACGCCCGTCCGCTGTGGCGTAGAGAAGCCTGTCAGGCGGGAGAAATCGCGCGAATGTCCCGTCGACCAACTTCGACGTTTTCCCGGTCCTGAACGACAAGGCTGCTATCTCGTTCTCACCCGGAGACCCTTTCCACACCTGTACTATGGCACCTTTGCCGTTGGGGAGAAGATCGATGTAATCGTGTTCCAGCTGTCCCAGCGCGCTATCAGGCCGGCTCACATGAACCGGCTTGCCACCTTCGGCGGCGACACGGGCAATACCGCCCCCGCCCCGCGTGAAGTAGATGTTTCCGTCACGACCCCAGGCACCGCCGAAGACGGTCACCGAGTCGGTCAGCACCGTTCTCACCATTCCGCCTGAAGCGGGCGTAACCAGCAACCGTGCGGCGGCCCCCCCCTGCCCCTCACTGAAAAATGCGACGTAAATGCCATCAGGTGAAAAGAACGGCGCTCGTGCACCTTCAGTTCCAGCGAGGGGCTTGCTTTCGAGATCGTCCATTTCCCTGCTCCACAGCATGCTGCGGCCGGTTGGCGATGGCCCGACGTACGCAATCCGGCGACCGTCCGGAGAGATTGCGATCGCCAGGTTTTCGATCGGCCGCACTCCACCGCTGTCAGGAAGTGTCATCATCATGCGAACAACGGGGTTTTCCTCGACGGGCGAGGGACGATCAAGCAGAAACCCGAGCAGCATGCCGAGCGTGAGCGCGCCTGCTGCGACAACCGCCACCTGTCGCGAGAACCTCGTGCCTGCAGCAGGAGCGATTGGCGAAAAACTGGTCGTCCGGCTCGGATCGTTGAGTGCGGCGGAGAAATCGGCTGCGCTCGCGAACCTGTCGGCCGGAAGCTTCGAAAGAGCAGTCTTCACGGCCGCCTCGACGTACCACGGAATCGATTTCCGCTGGATCGTCAAACCGCGCGGCTCCTCGGTCATGACCCGCGCAACGATTGCCTGCGCCGTCGGCCCCGTAAAAGGCGGCTCGCCGACAAGCATCTCGTACGTCACACAGCCAAGAGCGTATACATCAGTGCGCGGAGTTATCTCTCGCTCCCCCATCGCCTGCTCGGGGCTCATATAGTGCGGCGTGCCGAGGGACATGCCGCTCTCAGTCATCCTGTTGCCGGCGGTGCTCGCGGCGAGAGAGATACCGAAGTCGGCGACAAGCGCGCCTCCATCGTGCAGCAGGATGTTCTCGGGCTTGATGTCCCGATGGACCACCCCGTGCCGGTGCGCGTAGTCCAGGGCTCCCGCAATCTCCGTCGCGAGACGCACAGCTTCCGGAACTGGAAGCTGATGCTCCCGGCTCAGCTTTTCGCGTAGTGACTCGCCCTCGATGAACGGCATCACGTAGAACAGGACGCCGTCTACCGAGCCGGAATCATGAAGCGGCAGAATGTGCGGATGCTGAAGGTTCGCAGTAGTCTTGATCTCGGCCAGAAAACGCTCGGCGCCGATGACGGCGGCGAGCTCGGGTCGCAGCACCTTCACCGCAACGCGGCGTTCGTGCTTGATGTCATAGGCGAGATAGACTGTTGCCATGCCGCCCGAGCCCAGTTCGCGCTCAACGCGATAGCGGTCGGCGATTGCGGCCGAGAGACGCTCGGGAACCGATGAGAACCCGGGCGTGCTGGATGTCGTCATTGCAGATGCGCTTTCATCACGCCGCAGGGATTGAGTTGCGCCAATATAGGGCGGCGGACGACTATCGCTACAGAAAACGGGTGAGCCGTCCGGCCACCGTTACCGGCGAACGGGTGCTAAGCCGATATGATTACGCGGATTGGTGTGCGCTGACTCCGGGTATCGTTCACCGCACAAGAATATCGGCCTTAGCGTGTCGGGCTATTTTGCCGGCGGCTTCACGAGCGCCTGCACCGCCGCAGGGGGAGCGACCTTCACTCCTGCGCCATCACCGAACTCGACTGAGTTGATGGTGAGGATCTGCTGCTGTCCCATCGCTTCCTGCACCGTCTTCGTCGCGACCGTGACACCGCCGAACTTCTTGTAGTCGCTGAAGAGGGTGACGACTGGAATGTCGCCCATGCCCGTTTTCTGGATGCTTCGCGAACCGACGATCAAACCTGTCGCTACGCTGTAGCAGTCATGCGTCTCACGCCCCGACTTCCACGACAGCTTCACCAGATAACAACGCTCGGCGTTCATCGTCGTGTCGGCAACCGTTTCGATCGTGGTGAACATGTCGGGTGAGCGCACTGCACCGCGGCGGTCAGCCTCGTCCCTTATCTGATCGAGCTCAGGTCCCGCCAGAACTCGCGCTCCCTGCATCGGATCCATCGACCAGGCAGTGGTGCCGTCGAACCCTGCCTCGACCTTGCCAAGGCCCGCAATATCCGTAACCATCGCCATCTGGTTGGGGGCGATCTGGGTAAGCTCGAACGTGGCATTGAGCCCCTGTGCAGGCATCGACATTCCGCCCTTTGTGACGATCGCCTTGGCGGCGAGGAAGGCCGGCGCACCGACTGCGTCTGCATACTTCGCAACGAGTGTCGCGCCAGGCGGTAGCGAAGCGGTGGGCTGGGCTCCCGCGATAGTTCCGGCCGCCATCAAAGGCATCAGCGCGACAGTCCAGCGAAGTATTGGATTCCTGATCATCGTTTCTCTCATTACAGGTATGGGTGAAAAACTAAACATCTGTCAGCCGGCGGGCTAAGCAAAACTTCGCACGAATCACCGCGATCCCGCGTGAGATCCGATCCAGCGAACCGCTTCCTCCATCGCCCCATCGCGACCCTGACTCAGCATCTCGGTGGAAAGCGGAACCTCGACATCCGGGACTGCGCCTGCCCCCTCGATGCGACTTCCATCGGGGTCCGTGAAGTCTGCCACTGCATGGACGAATACATCGCCAGATGGCAATCTGTTGGTCAACGCTGGCAAAGCAGCCCCTGCGCTCCTCTCACCAAATACCCTCGCTCGTCCAATCCGCTGCATTCCAGCGGCAAAAATCTCCGAGGTACTCGCCGTCATGGGATCGACGAGAATGGCTACAGGCCCGGTAAATGGCGCCATCTGGGAGCCATCATCGCGAGACCTTTGCGGGTTTATGACGAACTTGAGCGCTAAGTCACGAGTTCTCATCGTTCCAAGCGACTTCACGGAATCAACGAAATATCCGCCAAAACGCATCACCATCGCGCCCAACCCGCCCGGATTCCCGCGAAGATCGACGACTATTCCCTTGCAACGACTCACGCTGTCCACGGCATTCGCGAGATCCTGGACAAGGGCCGGAAGCCAGATGTTGAACGCGATGGTGCCGACACATTCGCCCTGCCCCGGAATTCGGGACCACTTCACCTGGCTCGCAATCGGAGGGAGGTTCGCGTATTGGATCACCCTCCCCTCCGCAGGGGTGGCAATGAGGCGACTCGTCCGGCGAGCGCTTCCCGCAACGGTCTCGACCAGAACCGTATCGCCCACCGGGGCAGTCAGAGCACCATTGAGGCTGTGCAGCAATTGCGACAGGGCGCGCGGCCTCGCCTGCTCGGGCATCGCAGCCACCTTGGAGAGAAGCGCCTCAGCGTCACGCGCGCCTATCCGCCTCACGATCTGGCCCGGCCGAATCCCCGCCAGCTCCGCCGGGCCACCCTTCGACACACGCCAGACCACAGGTCTCCCTGAGCTTACCCGCACTGACATCCCGGTAGTGCCGCGACCATCGGTCTCTGGCGCCGAATCAGAGTGCGCGACGGCTGCGGGAATTATGTAGAAGTGCGAGTCGGGGATCGTGTTGAGGGTCTCAGCCAGGAGCCGGTCGAGTTCCCCGCGCCGCGTAATCGACAGAGCCCGCGGCCTCAGAGAATCCGCCACCCTGGTCCAGCGGGTTCTGACGAAACCCGTGTCCACATATGTGTCGCTCACGATCTGCCAGAGCGAATCGAACGATGCGACCGCGATCCCTGGAGCCAGGCGCTCGCCGGCCGGGGTGGGCACCGGGGCCCTCGATCCACCACACGCCGTAATCGAAATCGCGCCTGCAACCACTGCAATTCGCACCGCAAACTTCATTAGAATGACCTCATCCCGGTGTCGCGCGCCGATGGCGCAGCGGCCTGATACTCGCATTGGTAACTGACGTGATCAAGAGACGAATTGGAGGCCTCCGCGTATCGGTGGTTGGCCTCGGCTGCAACAACTTTGGCAAGCGCCTCGACGAAGCCGACACAGCAAAGGTAGTGCATGCCGCGCTTGACGCCGACATCAACTTTTTCGACACCGCTGACACGTATGGCAGCACGAAGAGCGAAGAGTTTCTCGCCCGGGCGTTAGGCAAGAAGCGGAAGGATGTCATTGTCGCGACGAAGTTCGGATCGACAATCGATGAGGAGCGAAAGGGAGCCCATCCCGAGTACGTAAAGCGCGCGGTCGAAGACAGCTTGAGGCGCCTCCGGACCGATCGCATCGATCTTTATCAGCTGCACAAGCCGGATCCGACAGTCCCGATCGCCGACACGCTGGGCGCCCTCGATGACCTCGTGAAGCAGGGAAAGGTTCGTGAGATCGGGTGCTCGAACTTTTCCGTCGCGCAGCTACTCGAGGCCGAGAACGCCGTACCGGCCGGTGGTGCGCGGTTCGCGAGCCTTCAGAATGAATACAGCCTCTTTCATCGTGAGCCCGAACATGACGTGCTCGCAGAATGCGCTGCGCTCGGGCTCGCGTTTCTTCCATTTTTCCCGCTGGCGAACGGCCTACTGACCGGCAAATACCGAAAGGATCAGCCTGCCCCCGAAGGCAGCCGCCTGGCCTCGGGCTGGAACGAAAATCTCCTAAACGATCCAAATCTGTCGAAGGTCGAAGAGCTGATCGTGTTCGCGGAGAGTGAGGGTCATACGATTCTCGACCTGGCGTTCTCGTGGCTGCTCACTCGACCGATGGTCGCATCAGTGATCGCAGGCGCGACGACAGCGGAGCAGGTGAGAGCGAATGCCGCTGCGGCCGAGTGGGATATTCCTGAGTCGGCTCTCGAGGACATCAATCAGATTGTGCCGTTCGAGAGCGAGGAAGCGCTCCGCAGCTGATCTCAGACTCGTTCCGGCACTTTCTCCGCAGATGCGATCTGGGGGGCGGGGACGGAAGTTGCCTCTGACAGCAGCCTCGTTACGAACCGCTGCCCTTCAGAGACTCGCTCGATCTCGATCGCGATCGCATCGACTCCCTGCTCGAGCCGCTCGAGTCTCTCGTTGGTCTCAGGCGACGACGATGCGACGACCGTCTGCCTGCTTCCCCGCTTCCACAGGTTTCGCGCAAGGGCAAAGGCGACAGGAAAGAGCACGAACAGCGTAAAGACCATGCTGAGCGCGAGCACATTGTCTGGAATGTCGTTCCCCATCGGGACCTCCGTCGTTGTTGACCCGAGCGCTGCCGGCGCCGCCGTGAGCTGGCGCCCGGTCGCAGCGATGTCAGACTCGAGTTGAGCGAGTCGCCGGTCGAGTACGACCAGCCGGCCCTCGATGCCTGCTTTCGCCGCGCCTTCCGGCTGCGACATGAGCTCCTTTGCAAGCCGCGCCCTTCTTCCCGATGCTGATATCAGCTGATCCGAGAGCTCCTCGCGGCGATTTTCAATCGCCTGGATGGCCTGCCGCGTCATAGGGATCGGCAGAAGCTGCGTCGTTCCATCGGGATTCGTCACGACAACCGATGTCGGCGACGCCGGTGCGATCGCGACCGGCGCCTGCGGGGCGGTCGGAGCGGTGGCTGGGGCCTGAACTGTAGTTGCCTGCATCATGAGAACATACGCTTGATTTGGAGGAACGGTTACACGTCAGCTCACTCGCCTTCAGGCATTATCACCCAGAGGAGGATGTAAACGAGAATGCCCGGAAATGCGACGGACACTATCGACAGGATGACGAAGAGCACCCGCGCCATCGTGGGGTCAAACCCGAAGTAACGTGAGAGGCCGCCAAGAACTCCGGCGATCATCTTGTCGGACCGTGAGCGGCGAAGCTTACCGTCGGTATCAGTCATTGGTTCTCCTGTTGATGAGCACGATGACCTTACGAACAAACCGTGTCGAATGTTGCGGCTAAGGGGCGTTGTCGAGGAACTCGATCGTTTTCTCTTTCTCCTGAGCCCACCGGAGCGCCCAGGCATCCTGGAACAGCAGTAGCGGATTTCCTTTCGCGTCGAAGAGCAGCGTAGTGCCCTGGCCCCTTGCAACACGCTCGATATCCTCCTCCGGTCCTTTCACCCACTTCGGATAACGTCCCGCGAATGGCTCGAGTCTGCAAGGCACCCCATACTCGTTTTCCAGCCGGAAAACCATCACATCGAACTGCAGCAGACCTACCGCGCCGACGATGGGCGTGGGGCTTGTGGTATCGGTGCCCGATGTGAAGAACACCTGCGCTGCGCCTTCTTCCGTGAGCTGGCGAAGGCCGGTGTCCAGCTGCTTGCGCCGCATCGGATCCCGCACGATGACTCGCGCAAAATGTTCTGGCGCAAATCGCGGGATTCCCTGAAACTCGAGCGGACCGTCACCCGATAACGTGTCACCGATGCGAAGAACTCCGCGATCCATCACGCCGATTACATCCCCGGGCCACGCTTCGGTGATCGCGGTCCTCTCGCGCGCCATGAACTGCTGCGGCGCGTTGAGTCGCATTGCCTTCCCCGTACGCACGTGATTTACCTGCATTCCTGCCTCGAACTTTCCGGAGCAGATCCTGACGAAAGCGACCCTGTCGCGATGCTTCGGGTCCATGTTCGCCTGGATCTTGAAGACAAAACCGGTGAACATAGGGTTCGTCGGCTCTATCGTGCCGATCGTTGACTCACGTGACAGGGGCGCGGGGGCAAGCTCGAGAAATTCCTTGAGAAAAGGCTCGAGCCCGAAGTTCGTAAGAGCGCTGCCGAAGAAGACTGGCGACAGCTCACCTGCGAGCAGCTCGTCGTGGTCGAACGGATGTCCCGCCTCATCGAGCAACGCGATATCGTGCAGCAGCTGTTCATGAGAATTTGGCCCAAGCAGCTCGCGCAGCTCCGTGCTCTCGAGAGACCCGACCTTGACCTCGGCGCGCGTCGCACCGTGCTCCTCATCTCTCGAGAAAAGATGGATCAGCTGCCGCCGCCTGTCGTACACGCCGACGAAAGAACCGTCACGGAAAATTGGCCATGTGACCGGGTGGCACTTGATTCCCAGGTCCGCCTCGACGTCGCTGACGAGTTTCAGCGGGTCTTCCCCAGCTCGATCGCACTTGTTGACGAAGGTGAAGATAGGAATCCGGCGTTTTTTGCATACATCGAATAGCTGGCGCGTGCGTTCTTCGACGCCACGCCGATTGTCTAGAAGCATTACCGCGCTGTCGGCGGCCACGAGAGTGCGATACGTGTCTTCGGAGAAGTCTTCGTGACCGGGTGTATCGAGCAGGTTGACGTGATAGCCATCGTACTCGAACTGCATGACGCTGGAAGTCACCGATATGCCGCGCTCCTGCTCGAGCTTCATCCAGTCGGAGGTTGCATGACGCACTGCACGCCGCGCCTTTACCGAGCCGGCAAGGTGGATCGCGCCTCCGTATAGAAGGAGCTTTTCAGTGAGTGTCGTCTTGCCCGCGTCGGGATGGCTGATGATCGCGAACGTGCGACGCCGGGCAATGGCTTCTTCGAGCATGAGAGCTAAACATAATCTGGCTGGGTTTTTACCCCGACCGGCTCGTCGGCTGGCATAAACCGTCATTTACTCTCAGATTACCGCCTCTCCCACACAACGGATCCAATGATTCCTCCGCACTTGTCACGTTCGGTAGCCCTGCTTGCGCTGATCGCGACCGCCTCGACTGTCACGGTATCCGGAGCCGGGCTTGAGACGGTAGCGGATGCGCCTTCGTCCGAGCTCCCAATCGTCGACGCCAACGACAATCGGAAGCCAGCGGGCGTTCTGAAGAACGACACGCTGAAGGTTAACTTCGTCGTGCAGATGGCCCGATGGTATCCCGAGGAGCGGGATGGCGCGTTCGCCGAGGTTGCCGCGTTCTCGGAGGAGGGCAAGGCTCCCCAGGTTCCAGGGCCACTGCTGCGTGTGCCTGAGGGGACGACAATCGTAGCGACAATGCGGAACGCGCTGCCGGATTCGACGGTCTGGGTCCGCGGACTTTTCTCGCGACCCGCCGCCAAGCCTGACAGCGTCGCAATCGCCCCTGGTGAGACGAAGGAATTCCGATTCATCGCCGGATCTCCCGGCACTTATATGTACCATGCCACCCCGGGGGTGGTTGACCCGGAAATCCGGGAGCGCGAACAGCTCGCCGGCGCCTTCGTCGTAGACTCGATCGGCGCCCGCACCGATGACCGCATTTTGGTGATCAACATCTGGGGAGAGCCAGTCGATTCAACCAAGTATCGCAACTCGGTCGCCATCAATGGGAAATCGTGGCCCTCGACCGAGCGCTTTGCCGCCAATGTCGGCGACACGCTTCGCTGGCGCGTAGTGAACGCGAGCGCGCGCGGCCACCCGATGCATCTCCACGGTTTTTACTTCCAGGTGCACAACCGGGGGTCGGCACTCGCTGATACGGCCGCCGGGGGACGACTCGCGGTTACGGAAAACATGACTCCAGGTGCGACAATGTCGATGACGTGGAGTCCAGACCGGCCGGGGAACTGGCTGTTCCATTGTCACCTCGTCTATCACGTGATCGAGGGAGCCCGGCTCGATGGCCACGCTGACCAGCACAGTCACAACCACGACCCCATGAAGCACATGGCCGGCCTGGTTGCCGGCATCACGGTGAACGATCCGAAGGGGCTCGCTAAACACGCAACAGCGCCCGCGCGGAAGCTCCGTCTCTACGCAACCGAGCGTCCACACCCGGGCCTCACGGGCATGCGCATGTCCTACGTGCTGCAGCGGGATGCAAAGGAGCCCGCCGCAGACTCGGTCGAGTACACTGGCGGAGCACTGGTCCTGACCAGGAATGAGCCGGCCGAGGTTACTGTCATCAATCGAAGCCATGCAGGCACGTCAGTGCACTGGCACGGCCTCGAGCTCGAAAGTTATTCTGACGGAGTCGCCGGCTGGAGCGGCATGGGAACCAACGTCGCGCCGATGGTCGCACCCAACGACTCTTTCGTTGCCCGGCTTATCGTTCCCCGGGCAGGTACGTTCATATATCACACGCACCTCAATGATCTGGAACAGCTGATGTCGGGCGCATACGGCCCGATAATCGTGCTCGAGCCGGGCGAGAAGTTCGACCCGCGAACCGATCACATCTTCACTCTTGGGGTCGACGGTACCCAAAAGAAGCGGCGAGCCGTCGTGAACGGGGATACGCTCGGCGTCCCCATCACCATCAAAAGGGGCCAGACCCACCGTTTCCGGTTCATCAATATCGCTGACGCCTACTCACCGACCTTTAGCCTGCTCAGGGACTCCGTGCTGTTGAAATGGAATCCGAGGGCGAAGGACGGCGCGGACTATCCGGACGCCATGCGGAAAGAGGATACCGCCCGTGTCAGGCTGGTGCCGGGCGAGACGTTCGACGCCGAATGGACACCTCGGGAGAAAGGCGAGTTTATGTTGCGCGTTGGAAACCGCACCCGCGCCTTCTACACCACGAGACTTATCGTCGAATAGGGGCTCAGGCCCCAGTTCTAAGGCAGCACTACATAGCTTGCATGAGCGCCTTATAGCGGGGCGACTCGCGGATGGAATCGAGATCGCTGTCGTGCTCGATCCACGCGCGGTCGCCCCAGCCCTTCTCGACAGCATGCTCGAGCGCATCAAGCGCCTGGTCGGTCTTCCCAAGGACCGAGAACGTACAGGCGACGTTGTACAGCAGCATGGGATCGTCCCTGTCAACCGCAATTGCGCGCTCGGCGAATTCCACGGCGCGCTCCTGCCTGCCAAGGTTTGCGTTGACCGTTGCTGCGAGTATAAGCGCCCGCGTGTCCTCAGGGTTGAGCTCGAGGTGAGCGTCAGCCAGATCGCCGCCTTTGCGGTAGGCGGCGCTCGCCTCCTCGACGCGCCCCATCGCCGTCAGCACCTGACCCAGCAGCATCGGCGCCTCATAGTCCTCCGGCCGGATTGAGCTCGTGCGCTCGAACATCCGCGCGGCGTCCTCGAAGTGGCCCTGCGCGAGGTATGATCGCGCGTGCGCCTTCGCGGCCTCGAATGACTTGGGGTCAAGCTTGAGCGCAGCCTCGAATGCCGATGCCGCCTCATCGAATCGCTTGTTCATCGACGCTGCAAGGCCACGGGATATGTGCGCCTCGGCAAGCTCGGGCTCGAGCTCCAATGCCTTCGTGCTCGCAATCTCCGCCTGCCGCAGGTTGAATTCGCGAGCGTCGAAGTACGTGTAAAGGAGCGAGTACGCGTCTGCCATGCCAGCCCACGCGCGCGCGTACTCGGGATCGACCTCGATCGCTTTCGCGAACATCTGCCGCGCATGCTCGAGGCTTTTCCTGCGCAGCTGGTGCGAGCTCTGGCGGCCGCGAAGGTAATAGTCGTATGCCTTCACGTTGACCGCGCGTGCCTTCTCTATCTGCTTTTTCTCGCCCTCGCTGAGGATCACGCGCAACGACTTCACGATCGCCTGCGAGATGTCGTCCTGGATCGCAAAGACATCCTCCATCTCGCGATCGTATCGCTCCGACCACAGCTGGTATCCGTCCGCGACGTTGACGAGCTGCGCGGTGATTCGCAGCCGATTGCCCATTCGGCGTACGCTACCGTCGAGGACAGTCGAGACACGCAGCTTCTTTCCGACTTCCGCGAGGTCTTCGTTCTTGCCCTTCAATGCGAACGACACTGTACGCGAGGCAACACGAAGCGACTGAATTTTTGACAGCGCGTTGATGATCTCCTCGGCCATGCCATCGGCGAAGTATTCGTTCTCCGCATCGTTGCTCATGTTGGAGAATGGCAGGACAGCGACAGATTTCGCCGACGCGACTGCTTGCTGCGGAAGTGTCGCGGTGTCCGTTGGAGTAACGACCGATCCTGAGGCGAGAGCCTGCGCGAATTGCGCTGAGGTCTTGTATCGATCGTCCGCCGATGTTGCCATCGCCTTCGTCACTGCTTTTTCCACCGGCTCCGGAATTACCGATCGCAGCAGGCGTAGCGGCTTTACAGTCTCGGTGAACCGCTTTGCCATTACCGCCTGTGGCGTTGCGCCGCTAAACGGCCGCTCCCCGCTCAGCATCTCGTAGATGACACAGCCCAGGCTGTACTGGTCGCTGCGCCCGTCGAGGTTGGTTTCCCCGGCGGCTTGTTCCGGACTCACGTATGCCGGCGTCCCGATCATCATGCCGGTCTGCGTAATCGTATCGGAACCCGCCGAGCTTACGGCCTTGGCGATCCCGAAGTCCATCACCATCGCTTCACCCTCGTAGAGCATCACGTTCTCAGGCTTGATGTCCCGATGCACGATGCCCTGCCGGTGCGCATAGTCGAGCGCGGATGCTATCGCGCGTCCATGGTGCACGGCCTCGTCGATTGGCAGCTGGCGCTCGCGATCGAGACGTTCGCGCAGCGACTCGCCCTCGACGTATGGCATTACATAATAGAGAAACCCTTCCGCTTCGCCGGAATCGTGAAGTGGCAGGATGTGCGGATGGTTGAGGCGTGCCGCGAGCTTTATCTCGCGAAGAAAGCGGTCCGGGCCCAGTGATGCGGCGAGGTCCGGATGCAGGACCTTGAGCGCAACGAGTCGCTCATGCTTTGCATCCTGCGCGAGATAGACCGTGGCCATGCCGCCGCGGCCTAGCTCCCGGTCTATCGTATAGGTACTCGACAGCGCAGCGCGCAGCCGCTCGAGTGCGAGTGGGGTTGCCATTTCTATTTGCCGCCGCTTCCGATCACTGGTGTGTCTCCCAAAGTTCACCCGCTGTCCTCTCTATGCGTCCTTCCCTGCGCCCTCTGCCTCGTCTCTGAGCGCTCTTGTTCACATGGCCTGCGAGAGCGCCTGGAACCGAAGGTTGTCGCGGAGCGAGTTGAGGTCCGGGTCGTGATCGATCCACTCTCGGTGACCAAAGCCCTTGTCCACCGCGCGCTCGAGACATTCCATCGCCTCTTCAGGCTTGCCCAGTACCGCGTAGGTGCAGGCGACGTTGTACAACAGCATTGGATCCTCGGGATCGATCGCAAGCGACCGCTCGGCGAGCTCCAGCGCCCGTACCGAGTCGCCAACCACCGCGTTCCATCCCGCGTTCAGGTTGGCGGCGCGCGCATCATCCGGATTGAGCTGCAGGCGCTCGTCGGCAAGCTTGATCGCACGCCGGAATGTCGCGTTCCGCTCGCCCGCCATGCCAAGCGAGTTGTACGCCTGCGCCAGGAACCCTGGAGCCTGGTAGTCCTCGGGGCGAAGCGTTGACGCGCGCTCGAGCAGCCTTACCGCCTCCTGATACCGGCCCGCCGATAGCATCGCTCGTCCATACCAGTACGGCCCCTCGAACAGCTTCGGATCGAGTTTCATCGCGACCTCGAACTCCTTTTCCGCCTCGTCGAACCCCTTGCTGAGCGATACAGCAAGTCCACGCGCCACATGCGCTTCCGCGAGCTCCGACTCGAGCTCCAATGCCTTTCTGCTCGCCGTGTCCGCCTGTCGCAAGTTGAAATCGCGCGCATCGAAGTAGGTGTAGAGCATCGAGCACGAGTCCGCGACCCCGGCCCATGCCCTCGCATACTCAGGATCGATTTCGATCGCCTTGTTGAACATCTGCCTCGCGTATTCGAGACTCTTCCGCCGCAGCTGGTGAAAATACTGACGCCCACGCAGGTAATAGTCATACGCCTGCACATTCTCGGTGCGCGCCTTGGCGATCTGCTGCTTCTCTCCTTCGGTCAGGATCACCCGAAGCGCCTTTACGATCGACGCCGAGATGTCGTCCTGGATCGCGAAGATGTCTTCGATCTCCCGGTCGTATTTCTCAGACCACAGGTTCGACCCGTCCGCGACGTTCACCAGCTGCGCTGTCAGCCTGAGCCGGTTGCCCATCTTGCGCACGCTGCCCTCGAGAACCGTGGATACCTTGAGGGCTCTGCCGATTTCGCCGATGCTCTCGTTCTTTCCCTTGAAGACGAAGGATGACGTGCGCGAGATCACCCGCAGCGACTGGATCTTGGTGAGAGCGCTGATGATCTCCTCGGCCATTCCATCCGTGAAGTATTCGTTCTCCGGATCGGCGCTCAGGTTCGCGAACGGGAGGACGGCGACTGACTTTGCGGCGGACACGGTCGTCTGCGGCAGCGAGGCCGTGTCGGTCGGCGTGATCATGCTTCCCGATGCGAGCGCCTGGCCGAACTGCGCTGCCGTCGCGTAGCGTCCCGATGCCTCAGTCGACATCGCCCTCGTGATCGCCTTCTCGACACTTTCCGGAACCGTGCTCCTGATCTGGCGCACGGCCCTCGGCATCTCGGTGAAACGCTTCGCCATCGTCGCCTGCGGAGTACCGCCGCTGAACGGCCTCTCGCCGGTGAGCATTTCGTAGACCACGCAGGCAAGGCTGTACTGATCGCTTTTCCCGTCGAGGTTCGTCTCGCCCGCTGCCTGCTCGGGACTGACATATGCCGGCGTCCCTATCATCATGCCGGTCTGCGTCAGCGTCTCGGATCCGGCGGCGCTGAGGGCCTTGGCAATGCCGAAGTCCATGACCATCGCCTCGCCCTCGTAGAGCATGACGTTCTCAGGCTTGATGTCGCGGTGCACGATTCCCTGCCGGTGCGCATAGTCGAGCGCGGATGCGATAGCGCGGCCGTGATGAACGGCCTCGTCTACGCCGAGATGCTGCTCGCGGTCGAGGCGCTCACGCAGCGACTCCCCTTCCACGTAGGGCATTACATAATAGAGGAAGCCACCTGCGTCTCCCGAATCGTGCAGCGGCAGGATGTGCGGATGATTCAGCCGCGCAGCGAGCTTGATTTCGCGGAGAAACCGATCCGGGCCAAGTGAAGCTGCCAGGTCCGGATGCAACACCTTGAGTGCGACGAGGCGCTCGTGCTTTCCATCCTGCGCCAGGTACACCGTCGCCATTCCGCCCCGACCGAGCTCACGGTCGATTGTATAGGTGCTCGACAGCGCAGCGCGCAGTCGGTCGAGTGGGAGTACAGTCGGCATGGTTACATCGCCTTGGAGATGGTCTCGAACCGCGGATTGCCGCGCAGCGCGTTCAGGTCGGGGTCATGGTCGAGCCACTCCTTGTGCCCGAAGCCCTTGTCCACCGCCCGCTCGATGAAGCCGATGGCCTCATCGGTTCGACCGATCAGCGTGTACGTACACGCGATGTTGTATAGAAGCATCGCGTCGTCGGGGTCGATCGCGAGCGACCTCTCTGCGTAGTCCACCGCCTTGTCAGTTTCGCCAAGACTCGCGTAAGTGGCCGCGAGCAGGTTGGCAGCGCGCGCGTCCGACGGGTTGAGCTCGAGACGCTCCTCCATCAGGCGAATCGAGCGCCGGTTTGCGACCGCGGCCTCCTCGACTCGGCCCATCGAGTTGTAGGCCTGGGCAAGGAAACTGGGCGCCTGATAATCTTCGGGGCGCAGTGCGGATGCCCGCTCGAACATTCTTGCCGCTTCCGGCATGCGGCCTTCCGACATCAAGGCGCGTCCGTACCAGTAAGCCGCCTCGAACAGTTTCGGATCGAGCTTCATCGCTGTTTCGAACTCCGCCTCTGCCTCTTCGAACCGCTTGCTGAGGGATACCGCGAGCCCTCGCGCGACGTGCGCTTCAGCGAGGTCAGGCTCGAGCTCGAGGGCCTTGGCGCTTGCAACATCAGCCTGTCGGATGTTGTAGTCGCGCGCGTCGAAGTACATATAGAGCAGCGAGCATGAATCGGCGACGCCTGCGTAGGCGCGCGCATACTCGGGATCCGTCTCCACGGCCCGGTTGAACATCTGCCGGGCATACTCGAGGCTCTTGCGATGGATGTGGTAGTACTGGCGGCCGCGAAGATAGTAGTCGTACGCCTGTACGTTCTCAGCGCGAACCTTCTCGATCTGCTTCTTCTCGCCTTCGCTGAGGATGACCTTCAGCGCCTTCACGATTGCCTGCGAGATGTCGTCCTGGATCGCGAACACGTCTTCCATCTCTCGATCATATCGCTCGGACCATAGATGATATCCGTCAGCAACGTTCACGAGCTGCGCGGTGATGCGAAGCCGGCTGCCCATCTTGCGCACGCTGCCCTCGAGAACCGTTGAGACCTTGAGTTTCCGCCCGATGTCGCCAACATCCTCGCTCTTGCCCTTGAACGCGAAGGACGAAGTGCGGGCTGCAACGCGGAGCGACTGCACCTTGTTCAGGGCGTTAATGATTTCTTCCGCCATTCCATCGGTGAAGTACTCGTTGTCCGGGTCGTTGCTCATGTTGGTGAACGGAAGAACGGCCACCGACTTTGCCGCTGACACGACCGTGTGCGGAATCGTCTGCGTGTCTGTGGGCGTGGTCATGCTTCCGGAGCCAAGTGCCTGTCCGAACTGGGCGGCAGTGGAATAGCGGCTCGTTGGCTCGATCGCCATCGCTTTCGTCACAGCGCGCTCGACGCTCTCTGGAATCGAGCTCCGAATCTCGCGGAGGGGCTTCGGCGTCTCGGCGAATCGCTTCGCCATCACAGCCTGTGGCGTCGCGCCACTGAAAGGCCGCTCCCCCGTCATCATCTCGTAGATCACGCAGGCGAGGCTGTACTGGTCGCTCTTCCCGTCGAGGTTCGTTTCACCGGCTGCCTGCTCGGGACTCACGTACGCAGGAGTGCCAATCATCATCCCAGTCTGCGTAAGTGTCTCGGGTCCGGCAGCGCTGACGGCTTTCGCGATTCCGAAGTCCATGACCATCGCTTCGCCTTCGTAGAGCATGATGTTTTCGGGCTTGATGTCCCGGTGGACGATGCCCTGGCGATGTGCATAATCGAGCGCGGATGCGATGGCGCGGCCGTGGTGAATTGCCTCGTCGACGGTGATTGCCTGATCGCGGTCGAGCCGTTCCCGGAGCGACTCCCCCTCGACGTACGGCATCACGTAATAAAGGAACCCGTCCGCGTCTCCTGAATCGTGCAGACCGAGTATGTGCGGGTGGTTGAGGCGTGCGGCGAGCTTGATCTCGCGCAGGAAGCGGTCGGGCCCGAGCGATGCGGCGAGATCTGGATGCAGCACCTTGAGCGCGACGAGTCGCTCATGCTTCGTATCCTGTGCGAGATAGACAGTCGCCATGCCACCGCGACCGAGCTCCCGGTCAACTGTATACGTTTGCGAAAGCGCAGTTCGGAGGCGATCGAGAGGCAGTTGGGTCTGCGCCATTACATCGCCTGCAGCAATGTTTTGTAACGAGGCGTGTCGCGAAGCGTGTCGAAGTCACTGTCGTGTTCGAGCCAGGCCTTGTCACCAAAGCCTCTGTCTACTGCCTGCTCCAGCGCGCTGAGTGATTCATCAACGCGTCCGAGCTGGGCATAATTGCATGCGACGTTGTAGAGCAGCATCGGGTCATCCGGGTCGGCGGCAATCGCGCGGCCAGCGAAGAACACTGACTTCTCTTCTTCTTTCAACGCAGCGTGTGCGATGGCGCCAAGGATGCAGGCTCGCGGATCGTCCGGGTTCATCTCGAGGTGGTCGTCGACAAGCCGGACCTGTCTGCGGAACTGGACCTCTGCTTCGTCCTTCCTGTCGAGCGTCACAAGAACCTGCGCGTGAAAACCGGGGAGCTGATAGTCCTCTGGCCGGAGCGTTGACGACCGCTCGAACAGCTTCAGCGCTTCCTCATAAAGACCCTGCGCGAGTCGCGTACGTGCGAACCAGTACGTCGCGTCGAAGAGTTTCGGGTCGAGCTTCATCGCCTGCTCGAATTCCGGTATGGACTCCTCGAAGCGTTTGCTCATCGACAGCGCGATTCCCCGCGCCACATGAGCCTCGGCCAGCTCCGGCTCAAGCTCGATCGCCTTCCGGCTCGCGATGTCTGCCTGACGCAGGTTCGACTCGCGTGCGTCGAAGTATGTGTACAGCAGCGATGAGGCGTCGGCGACTCCGGAGTATGCCCGGGCATAATCGGGGTCTATCTCGATCGCCTTGTTGAACATCTGCCGTGCGTACTCCAGGCTTTTCCGCCGGAAGTGGTGAAAGTACTGACGTCCGCGCAGGTAATAGTCGTACGCCTTGACGTCGACGGCCCGCGCTCTTTCGATCTGCTTCTTCTCGCCTTCGCTGAGTATGACTCGAAGCGCCTTGACGATCGCCTGCGATATGTCGTCCTGAATCGCAAATACATCTTCCATCTCGCGGTCGTAACGCTCGGACCAGAGCTGGTATGTGTCAGCGACGTTGATGAGCTGCGCCGTAATTCGGAGCTTGTTGCCCATTTTCCTGACACTGCCCTCGAGAACCGTCGAGACTTTCAGCTTCTTTCCGATCTCGCCGATGTCCTCGTTCTTGCCCTTGAATGCGAAGGACGAAGTGCGCGATGCTACCCGAAGTGACTGAATCTTCGACAGGGCATTGATGATCTCCTCTGCCATCCCGTCAGTGAAATATTCGTTGTCGGCATCCGCGCTCATGTTCGCGAATGGCAGCACTGCCACTGACTTCGCCGCCGATACCACAGCAACCGGGATTGTCTCGGTGCTGGTTGGCGTCTCGATGTTTCCCGACGCGAGTGCCTGGCCGAACAGCGCAGTCGTCGAATAACGGGCCGTCGCCTCCGTCGCCATCGCACGCGAGACGGCCTTCTCGACACTTTCCGGAACTGCGTGGCGCAGCTCCCTCAGCGGTGTTGGCTGTTCGGTGAAGCGCCGGGCCATGATTGCCTGCGGTGTCGCGCCAGCGAATGGCCGCTCCCCCGTAATCATCTCGTAAACGACGCAGCCGAGGCTGTACTGGTCGCTTTTGCCGTCGAGGTTGATCTCGCCGGCGGCCTGCTCGGGACTCACGTATGCCGGAGTTCCGATCATCATCCCCGTCTGCGTCAGCGTCTCCGTGCCTGCGGCGCTTACCGCCTTCGCGATTCCAAAGTCCATGACCATGGCCTCGCCCTCGTAGAGCATCACGTTCTCGGGCTTGATGTCGCGATGGACGATGTTCTGCCGGTGCGCGTAATCGAGCGCCGATGCGATAGCTCTTCCGTGATGCACAGCTTCCTCGATCGGCAGCTGCTGCTCGCGGTCGAGCCGTTCGCGCAGCGATTCGCCCTCGACGTAGGGCATCACGTAATAGAGCAGCCCCTTGGCCTCACCCGAGTCGAACAGGGGAAGGATGTGCGGGTGGTTGAGGCGCGCGGCAAGCTTGATCTCGCGCAGGAATCTCTCAGGACCGAGAGACGCAGCGAGATCGGGATGCAGGACCTTCAGCGCGACAACTCTGTCGTGCTTTACATCCTGTGCGAGAAAAACGGTCGCCATCCCACCGCGACCGAGTTCCCGGTCAATCATATACGAATCCCCCAACGCGTCACGAAGACGTTCGATGGGCAGAGCTGAATTCTGCATCTGTACTATTGAAGCCTGGTTATTTGTAAGGAAGTTTACGGCAAAGCGTAGGTGCCGGATACCCGTCGAGCGCCTCACCCCGGGAAAGCCTGAACCGCGAAGCTCGCGAAGGTTTCGCGAAGATACGCGAAGTAGGCACCCTTTCCGAACGGTCGCAACGGTAAATGGGCTGAGATCTGATCTTTTTCGTTCTTAACCCCAGGAAGGAAAACCAGACCGAAGGGCGATTTCTCCCACAAGCGCCTCTTTGTCCTTCGCGTATCTTCGCGCCCCCTTCGGGTATCTTCGCGTTTCAGCCTTTCCCCGACTTCAAACAGTCACGATAGCCGAAAAGAGTTCATCTAGCATCGCGGTGGGATCTTCACAGAGTCCTTCATGGACAGGCCCCGCCTGGATCACGTCAGACCGGGGGGCGGTCACCCAGTGAAAACGCTCCGACGGCGGCGCGAGAGCAATCGGCCCCGCTGTGATCTCGCCGGAGCAGATCGCCGCGCACGATTCGAGATAGAGCGAGAGCAAGTCGACATCAGAACCGGGAACGATCTCTTCGAGCTTATCCCGATCTGTGATCACTCGCGCGCCGATGAACTCCGTAGTCCTCGCATGCAGCACCACTCCCACCGGCACGAACGCCCCGATGTGCACATGTGGCACCACGCGCAGCACCGCGAAGTTATAGGAGATCCAGTCACTCACTCCAATCCCTCTCATCGCCGCGCCTGCAGCCGCTGCGCGGGCATACGTGCAGCACGCTCGCGCGCGGCGACAGCCTCGTCAGTAAAGGCGTGCGGAGCATTGATTCGCGTCACCAGATAACCTGCGTAGCGCTCACGCGCCAATTTCGCCCTCGGGAAATCGGCAGCCACCGCAGGCGACTCGAGCAGCTCGTCCGGCACGGCATCCACCACCGACCTGATCACCGCCTCGTCGAGAAGCGGCGTCATCTCTGCGTCGGCGCGGGCTATGTCCCCACTCCGCTCGAGGAGTACGTGCTTCTCTATCAACTGAAATGGCGCACGGGTCCGCGCCTCATCGACCGATGGCCAGTCATGTTGCGCGTAGATCGCCGCTCCGTGATCTATGAGATAAGGCTTCCGCTCGCATACCATGAGGTTCGGGTTGCGGTGCGTCCTGTCAGGATTCGACACGAAAGCATCGAACCAGACGATCCGCGCAGCCAGCTCCGGGGAAATGAGGTCGGACGCGGCATTAGCATCGAAGTTGAATGCGCGGTCGAGATAACGAGCGCCGAAATTCACGCCGTGACTTGCTCGCAGGAGATCCTGAATCTCGGGATCTGGTTCAGTCCGGCCGAAAGAATCAGGGATCTCGATGAGCGCGATCTCAGGCGTGGGCAGCCCCGCAGCCTGCGCGAGCTGTCCGACAATCAGCTCGGCGATCAGCGCTTTTACACCCTGTCCGGCACCCCGGAACTTGGTGACGAACATACCACCGCCATGAGTGTCGACGACAGCTGGAAGTGAGCCGCCTTCTCTAAGTGGCTGGACGTACCGTGTGGCAGTAAAAAGAGGCAGCGGCATTCTAAAAAACGGCCGTCGCTTCGATCTCCACCCGCGCTCTTGTCTCCAGCAACCCCGATACGATCACGACAGACATCGGCGGATAATGCGCCCCGATGATCTCACGATACGCCTCGCCCACGGCGCGACGGGCAGAGTTGTACTCGTCGCGATCGAGGATGTACCAGCTCAGCCTGACCAGATCCTGCGGCCGCGCCCCGGCTCCGAGTAAAAGCGTCACTATGTTGTGCAACGCCCGCCTGCTCTGCTCAGCAAACTCGTCACTCTCGAATTCCAGCGTCGCCGGATTCCACCCTACCTGACCTGCCAGCGTCAGCACCTTGCCGGATGCCACCATCGCATCGCTGAACCCCCGCGGCTTCGCCCACCCTTCCGGATGGATGATTCTGCCGCCGGTTCCCGGAGCTGGTTCCTCGAGAAATTCCAGGTCACTCATTGTCTCAACCTGTACCGTTGAAGCTTTCCCGTAGACGTCCTCGGCAACGCATCGCAGAACTCGACCGCACGCGGATACTTGTACGGCGCGATGCGCGCCTTCACGAAATCCTGAAGCTCTTTCGCGAGCTCGAGGCTGGACTTCCGTCCGGGCCTCAAGACCACGAACGCCTTCACCACATGACCACGCTCTTCATCAGGCTCACCGATTACCGCGCACTCGAGAACAACCTCATGCTCGAGCAGCACGTTCTCGACTTCGGGCCCTGCAATGTTGTAACCGCCGGAGATTATCATGTCGTCGGTGCGGGCCTGATACCAGAAATATCCATCTGCATCGAGCTTATATGAGTCACCGGTGAGATTCCATCCGTCGCGGACATACTTCCGCTGCTGCATGACATTGTCGAGATACCTGCACCCCGTTGGGCCACGGACCGCGAGCATTCCAGTTTCGCCCACGGCAACATCGTTCATATCGTCGTCGACAACCCTTGCCTGATATCCCGGCACGACTTTCCCGGTCGAACCGGGCCGGATGTCATCGCCCGCAGCGCTGATGAAGATGTGAAGCATTTCGGTCGCGCCGATTCCATCGATGATCTTCAGGCCCGTTGCCTTTCGCCACGACTCGAACACGCTGAGCGGAAGAGTTTCGCCGGCCGACACACATTTGCGGAGACTCGACACGTCATGCTCACCCGTCATGCCACACATGGCACGGTATGCTGTCGGTGCAGTGAAGCAGACGGTAGGGCGAAAATCCTCGATCGCCTTGATCAGGTGAGGTGGTGTCGCCTGCTCGAGCAGCACTGCCGAAGCGCCGAAACGCATCGGAAACAGCAGCAACCCGCCGAGTGCATAGGTGAAGGCAAAGGGCGGGGAACCGCAGAATACGTCATCCTCATACGGCTGAAGCACGTACCGCGGAAAGCAGTCGGTGATCGCCATGATGTCGCGATGCGAATGCATGGTTCCCTTCCCTTCACCTGTCGTTCCGGAGGTGAAAGCGATGATCGCGGTATCGTCGGCAGATGCGATGTGGTTGGTGAATGTCGCCAGCTGCAAGCGCATCATCGGCTCGAGACTGAAGTGCGCGTCGCTGTTGAAGTGCACCACGCGCGCGCCCTGCCTTTCGGTTCCGTCACCTCGCAGACGAAACGCAAGGTCGCACTCGTCAGCGAACCGCGTATCTGACAGTGCAAGTGTGATCTCGGCCTTGTCGGCAAGCCAGCGAAGTTCCCGCTCGCGCAGCAACGGCATCGTGCTTACCGCTACGCCACCCGCCTTGAGAACGGCAAACCAGCATGCAGCCATCATGGGGTTGTTCGGCCCGCGGAGCAGCACGCGATTACCGGGCAGAACGCCGAGTTCCTTCACCAGCACATTTGCAATGCGATTGGCTGTATCGTAGAGGTGGGAATACGTCCATTCGCCGCCGGGAAACCGGAACACGGTTCGATCCCCACGTCCGACCTCGATCATGCTGTCGAGCAGCTCGGCCGCGGCGTTCATCCGATCCGGATACGTCAGCTCGGGAATCCCATCATGGACTCGGACGGGCCAGAGGTCTTCGGGCGGAGCATTGTCGCGGCAGAAGGTGTCGGGACCTGCCTGCTTCTTTTGCTTGTTCTTCCTCACACCGATGCCTCCGCGTACTCCCTCAGCACCTGACCGGCGATTACGAGCTTCTGAACCTCAGTTGCTCCTTCATATATCCTGAGCGCACGAATCTCCCGATAGAGCCTCTCCACCGGATTTCCCGAAACGACTCCCCTGCCGCCGAGCATCTGCACGGCCCGATCGATCACGCGCTGGGAAGCCTCGGTGGCAAACATCTTTGCCATCGCTGCCTCGCGCGTTACTCGCTCCGCCCCATTGTCACGCGTCCACGCTGACCGATAGACCAGCAGCGCGCTCGCATCGATGTCCGTCGCCATGTCGGCGAGCGCAGCCTGCGTCAGTTGCAGGTCCGACAACGCCCCGCCGAACATTCTCCGCGTCGACACATACCCGAGAGCCTCGGCCATTGCACGCCGCGCAAAACCAAGAGCAGCGGCACCGACAGTCGTCCGAAAGACGTCGAGAGTCCCCAGTGCTACGCGCAATCCCCTTCCGGGTTCACCGATCAATCGGTCGGCTGGCACGCGACATCCGTCGAACCTGAGCGTGCCGAGCGGGTGGGGAGCGATCGTGGGGATCCTTTCAGTGACCGTAAAGCCGGGATCTGATGGCTCGACTACGAGCGCGACGTATTCCTTTTCCTTTTCGCCTCGTGCAAAGACCACATAGAGATCGGCAATGCCGCCGTTAGATATCCACGTCTTGTCGCCATCGATGACATAGAACTCGCCGTCCCGCCGAGCCATCGTGTGCATTCCTGCGACATCGGATCCTGCGTCTGCCTCAGATATGGCGAACGCAGCAATAGCCTCGCCCGTAGCAACGCGCTGAAGATATTTCGCCTTGAGCGCAGCCGAGCCGTGCAGTGATATCGGCCCCGCCCCCAACCCCTGCATTGCGAATGCGAAGTCGGCGAGACCTGATTCATACGCGAGCTTTTCGCGCAGCAGGCACAGCGATCTGACATCGAGATGTGCGGACCGACCCCCGAATTCCGCAGGCACTGTGTATCTCAGCCATCCTGCATCGCCGAGTGACCTGACGAGATCCCGGCACGTCCCGTCGACGTCTTGTTCATCGGGTTCCCGAAGCTCCGGATGCTCACTGATCCATCGCGAGAGTGAAACGTCCAGCTCGCGGTGCGATTCGTCGAACCACGGCCAGTCGATCGGCTTCATCAATTTCCCTCGAAGGCTGGTTTCGCCTTCTCGACGAACGCCATGTAGGCGCGTTCGAAGTCATTCGTCATCATACATTCGGCCTGCATCCTGGCTTCGTAGTCGACTGCCTCATCTATTTCCATCGACCATTCCGCGTGCATGCAATGTTTTGTCATGGCGTGAGCGGAACATGGTCCGTGCGCGAGCGTCTGCGCCATTTCCGTCGCTTCTGCAAGCACGGATTCCGGTGACGCCAGGCGATTGTAGAATCCCCATCGCTCCGCTTCTTCGCCACTCATTGTACGGCCGAGATAGAGCAGCTCCGCTGCCCTTCCGAATCCAATGATCCGCGGAAGTATCGCGCACGCTCCCATATCCGCTCCCGAGAGGCCCACGCGCACGAAGAGAAACGCAACCTTGCTACGGGCAGTACCGATCCTGAGGTCGCTCGCCATGGCCAGGATCGCGCCTGCGCCAACACAGACTCCATCGACGGCGGCGACTATGGGTTGCGGACATGCCCGCATCGCCTTCACGAGGTCTCCCGTCATCTGCGTGAACTCGATGAGACCGGCCCTGTCACTCCTTCGCTTCATCTCTACGAGGCGCCCTATGATGTCGTGCACATCCCCGCCGCTGCTGAAATTTTCTTCGGCACCAGTGACGACGACGGCCTTTACGTCTTCGATTGTCTGCAGTGCAAGGAATGTGTCTGTGAGCTCGCGATACGACTCGAGCGTCAGGGGATTCTTGCGCTCAGGGCGATTGAGCGTGACGACCCCGACTCGGTCTGAGTAGTCCCACCTGAAATGAACGGGGCGGATGTCAGCGCCGCTCGTCATAACTCGCCTCCCGCAACAGGCATTGCGATTCCAGTCACTCCTGATGCATCCGGGGAACACAACCACAGCACCGCCGCCGCCACCTCGGCCGGCGTTATGAGCGTACCCCTGGGAATGTTTCCGGTGAGCATCTTCAAGGCTTCTGCCTCGGTTTTGCCGAGGTTTGTTGTCAGAGCGTGAATACCTGCTGCGGCCATGTCGGTGTCCGTGTACGCGGGACAAACCGCGTTGACTGTGATGCCCAGCTTCGACATCTCGAGAGCGAGCGCCCGCGTGAAGCCGACAACCCCGTGTTTCGATGCGGCATACGCAGTCATCGTGCGATACCCACGCAACCCGGCGGTCGACGAGATATTCACGACGCGGCCACTCTTTGCCTCGATCATCCCCGGGATGACCTCGGATGTGCAGAGGTATGTGCCAGTGAGATTTACGGCGATTGTCTCGTTCCAGATCTCGGGCGTCATGTCGACGAGCTTCCTGCTGTTTGCGACACCTGCGTTGTTAACGAGGACATGGACGGGGCCGAGGTTGGCAATCGCACGCGCGAACGCATTCCTCACTGATGCAGCATCGCTTACATCACACTCTTCCACGGCGACTGTAGCACCGGGCTCACCGCGGAGCTCTGCAGCCGTCCTCTCGAGCGTCTCGCCTGAACGCCCCATGATAGTGACGTCTGCGCCACGCTTCACTAGCTCTGCTGCGACGGCAGCGCCAATTCCGCGCCCGCCACCGGTGACTACAGCGTGTTTGCCTTCGAGGTAGCGCTCGAGCTCAGTCATGTTGTGGTCGCCAGTTTTTCGATTGCGCGTTCGAGTTGCACCCGGCCCTGATAGTATTGTACTGGCCACCTCGCTCCGGCGTATCCCTGCTGAGCCGCAGCGTGAAGAGTCCATGCGGCATCACTCAGGTGGGGCCGCCCGATTGCGACGAGGTCAGCGCGCCCGGCCGCGATTATCGAGTTCACCTGGTCGTATTCGGTGATGTTGCCAACCGCGATTGTCGGAACGCGCGCTTCGTTTCTTATCATGTCACTGTATGGCGTCTGGAACAGGCGGCCGAACACTGGCTTTGCTTCGCTCGAAGTTTGCCCGGTCGACACGTGAATCACGTCCGCCCCTGCTTTCACGAACGCTTCGCCGATAGCGACAGAGTCTTCAGTCGTCAGGCCGTCCTCCACCCAATCCGTGGCCGATACGCGGACCGACATCGGCTTCAGCGCGGGCCAGGCCTGTCGCATCGCCGCAAAGACCTCGAGTGGGAATCTCAGCCTGTTCGAGAGAGATCCCCCGTACTCGTCTGATCGCTGATTGCTGACCGGCGTGAGAAAACTCGACAACAGGTATCCATGAGCGCAGTGAAGCTCGATCATGTCGAAGCCTGCTTCCTCAGCCATCCGTGTCGACCTGACGAAATCATCGAACACATGCCGCATGTCTTCGTGTGTCATCTCGCGAGGCGGCGGCAGGGTAGGACCGTAGCTGACCGAAGAAGGGCCTAAGCGGTCCCAGTTCTCAGCATCGAGCGGGATATCCGTGCCTTCCCAGGGCAGCTTCGTCGATCCCTTGCGACCGGAGTGGCCGAGTTGAATGCAGATCTTCGCGTCGCTCCACTCGTGCGAGAAGCTGACGATGCGGCGCCATGCATCCCGCTGCTCATCGGTGTAGAGTCCTGTGCAGCCGAGCGTGATGCGAGCCTCCGGTGACACGCAAACCATCTCCGTCATGACGAGCGCAGCGCCACCGAGAGCCCTTGCACCCAGGTGCACGAGATGGAAATCATTGGGCATTCCGTCGCGCGCGCTGTACATGTCCATCGGTGACACGATAACTCGATTGTGCAGCGGCATCCCGCGAAGCTTGAATGGCGTGAACATCGGCGGCACGACCTGGTCGGCTGCAGAGGTATTCGAGCGCGTCATCGGCGACCTAGGCGCCCCGACTGCGATGCCTGCTGTCTCCGCACGGCTCGCGAACCAGCGCTCCATTCCCGACACGTATGCCGCGTCGCGCATACGCAGATTGTCGTGACTGACCCGCTGGCTTCGAGTGAGGAGGCTGTACGTGAACTGCTCAGGCTCGAGATGGATGTAGCGTTTCACGTTCTCGAACCACTCCATCGAGTTTCGCGCGGCGTTCTGGAGTCGGAGGGCTTCCGTTGACCGGTCCTCCTGATATGACGAAAGGGCCTGCGCCAGATCAGTGTTGGCCGAGAGAGCACGCACGAGGCTGATTGCATCCTCCATTGCGAGCTTGGTGCCGGAGCCAATCGAAAAGTGTGCAGTGTGAGCTGCGTCGCCGATCAGCACGATGTTTTCGTGCGACCATTTCTCGTTCCGCACGCGAGTGAACCTGGTCCACGGTGATGCTGCGCGATGAGCTGCGTTGGACATCAGCCGGTGTCCCTCGAGCCAGTGCCCGAACATCTCCTCGCATGCAGCGACAGTCCCGGCAGTATCCATCCGGTCGAACCCGGCCGACCGCCATGAGTCCTCATCGCACTCGACGATAAACGTGGACGTTCTTTCGTCGAACCTGTAGCAGTGCGCCTGAAATACGCCGTGCTCATTCTCGACGAAGAAAAAAGTGAAAGCGTCGAACGGAAGCGTGGTTCCCAGCCAGACGAAGCGCGCGCTTCTTTCGTCGAGGTCAGGCTTGAAGTGCGCAGCGTGCCGGCGGCGGATCGAGCTGTTGATTCCGTCGGCGGCGACAATGAGGTCCGCGTCGCCGAGTCCGCGCATCGTCAGATCGCTTTCGCTGTCGAGCTCGATGCAGAAACGCAAGTCGACACCGAGTGACTTTGTGCGTTCCTGGAGAATCTGAAGGAGCTTCTTTCGGGCGATGCCGCTGAAGCCGTGACCACCGGACGTGATCCGGCGATCGCGCACGAAAACGTCGATGTCGTCCCAGTGCGCAAAGTTGTCGGTGATTGCGCGGAATGTCGGCTCGTCGGCGTTCCGGAAATTTTCGAGCGTCTGGTCCGAGAAGACGACGCCCCAGCCGAATGTGTCGTCGGCGCGATTGCGCTCGATGACCGTTATTTCGTGCGAGGGGTCGGCTTGTTTCAGGAGAAGCGCTGTGTACAGTCCGGCCGGACCGCCGCCGACTATTAGGACTTTCAACTCAGTGTCACCGGATTATTCGGGGAGCGGCGCGAAAGCCATGGTCCTTCTATAGTAAGCCCGGCGGCGCCGATTCGCACCGTTTCCCGGATTGTAACTGAGTCAGATCCGTTAGCCCCCCGGTTTTACTTACGCCGAATGGCCCTGCGGGCCGAATTTCATTTCGACCTGCTCCTGAATTCGTTATATCCGTTGGAGGAATTTCACGTCCGTTTCGCTCGCCACCGGAAGCGCCCTCATGTCAACGAACGGTCCAGCTCACCCAGGAGTAAAATTCCCGCCTCCGTTTTTGTTTGTCGGAGCGCTTGGCATTGCGTGGCTGTTCGAGTCACGGTTGGCACGCTTCCGATTTGTCACTGGTGGCGCGTCGACATCTGCACTCGACACCGCGGGCGGCGTTCTCATGGGGGCGGGCGTGATACTGATCCTGTGGGGAATGCTCACCTTCGTTCGCGCGCGCACCGCCATCCTCCCGATCAGGCCGGCATCGCGTATCGTGGACACCGGTCCTTACCGGCTGACGCGCAACCCGATGTATACCGGCATGTCGCTCGTCTACCTCGGCGCGATGCTCCTCCTGAACTGGGGATGGGCTCTGGTCTTGTTCCCGGTTGTGCTGATCCTGCTCTATCGCCTCGTGATCAGTCGGGAGGAGGCGTATCTCACGGCGGCGTTCGGCGAGGAATATCTCGCCTACTGCCGGAAAGTAAGGAGATGGATCTAGCTCCTCCGATTGCGGACTGCGGACTCAGAGCATTGCGGACTGCGGATGTATTGCGGAAAGCGGATCGCGGACTCTGGGCCTTGCGTACGGATAAGTTCAGTCCGAATTCCGCAGTCCGAAATGCGTCCGCTGAGTAGGGGAATCCCTCGCAGACCATCCGCTATCCCCCGATAGAGCGACATCCTCTCATCGGGTAACTTCCACCTAACCGAAAGTGGGGGCGTTATGTCCAGACACAGATGGGTTGTGCTCCTGATAGCGATCACCGCAACAGTGCTCGTACTCGAGTCAGGCGACCCGACTAATGCCTCCTGGCCCGTGCTGTTTCTGACGCTCTTCGGCATTGCATTCATGGCTCGGGAGCTATGGCACGCTGTGATGCTCACCACCCGCCGTCACCATCAGAATACGAAATGAAGCTCGAAGGAACCTTCGAAACAACCGGCACTGGAACGCCGCACGCTCTGTCACGCGGAAAATGGAAAGTGACGCGAGCAGCACAGTGACAACTGGGACGGGTCTGGAATTTCCGGTGAGCACCCGTCGCACCGTCGAGCGCGCATCAGTCGTGTGGATCGGCCTGATGTGTCTTGCCATCGCTAACGGTGGCCTGCGCGAGGCCCTGCTGATTCCACGGTTCGGACCTGCATATGGTCACGTGATCTCGACGCTGCTGCTTGCCTTCGCGATCCTCGCGGTGGCGTTCATCACCATCCGCTGGATCGCTCGGGACTCGAACAGTGCATGGCGCGCCGGAATCATCTGGGCCGTGCTGACGCTTGCCTTCGAATTTCTCGCGGGGCACTACGTGCTCGGCAATGCGTGGGACAAGATTCTCGCCGATTACAACATTCTCAATGGCCGCATCTGGTCGTTGATTCCGCTTACGACACTGGTCGCACCGGCTTGGGCCTGGTCGCGAATCATATCAATGGAGATGGAATGACCGCAATTGCTCACGACCGCCCGATCGATCAGATGGTCTCGATCGAGACCAATGGCGGTACGATAAACGCTGACTGGTCAGTTCCGCTCCGCCCGCGAGGCACAGTGATGATCCTCAACGGCGCAGGGTGCAGTCGTTTTGCCCGCCGCAACAGGAGTGTAGCCCGCCAGCTTTACGACGAGGGATTCGCCACCCTGATTCTCGACATGTTCACCGACGAAGAAGAGCGTGAGGACGCTCTCACTGGCGCGCTTCGGCTCGACCTCGAACTTATGTCCAGCCGAATTGCCGCTGCGACCCGCTGGTTGAGCGAAACCGAGGTCGCTCATCTTCCAGTTGGACAGCTCACGTCGGGTGTTGCCACCGCCGCCGCCCTTCTCGCAGACGCTCGCTCTCCCGGAGAGATTACAGCTATCGTTTCACGAGGAGGCCGCCCGGACCTGGCCGGAATAAAACTCTATAAAGTCGCGGCCCCGGTAATGCTCGTTGTTGGCGACAATGACATCCAGGGTATCGAGCTCAATCGCTGGGCTCTCAGGCGCATCAATTCCGAAAAGAGTCTAGTGACCGTGCCCGACGGGACACATCATCTCGATGATCCGGGAAGCCTTGCATCCATGACGAAACTCGCAACAAACTGGTTCAAGCGCGTCATGAAAGCGCCGTCCGTAAAACCGACATCCATTTTCTCGCTCAACTGGACAGACAGGAAGCGGCACACCTTCGCCTGATTCGCGGACCGGGGAAAGCTGGCAAGTCGTAGATTTGCGCAATGCTCTTACCCGCGCTTCTGCTCCTTGCCTCGCTTGCCGATTCCACGTACGACGGACGGGCCGGCAAGACACGTGTCGTGGTTCCACGCCTCGAAGCAAGCGCCGTCATGGACGGCGCGCTTACAGACTCGGTCTGGTCGAGAGCGGCGCGACTCACCGGCTTCTCCCAGTACCAGCCAGTCGACGGACGCTCCGCCGAAGAGCCAACCGAAGTGCTCGTCTGGTATTCGGCGGACGCAATCAACTTTGGCATTCGTGCGACCGAGATACACGGAGACGTCGTCCGTGCAACACGAGCGAACCGCGATGACATCGCCAGCGAAGATCACGTCCAGATCCTTCTCGATACCGAGAACAGCCGCCAGATCTCATTTCTTTTCGGGGTAAACCCGCTTGGCATACAGCAGGATGGAACACGAAGCTCCCAGTTCGCCGGAGGTGCGGGCGGTGCGTCGGCGACAGGAGGCGGATTCAGGAACATCAATCCACTCGACGGCACCGTTGACCTCAATCCCGATTATGTGTTCGAGTCGAAGGGGCGCCTGGTCACAGGCGGGTACGAAGTCGAGATCCGCATTCCATTCAAGAGCCTGCGTTATCAGGATGAACAAGTGCAGTCGTGGGGGCTTCACGTGCTGCGTCGCATCCAGCACACAGGCTTTCAGGACACATGGGCCCCGGCAGTCCGCGCCAACGCAAATTTCCTCGCACAATCCGGCACGCTCGAGGGACTGACTGAAATGCGCCGCGGGCTCGTGCTCGAGGCGACACCAACGATGACGTCACGACTCAACGGCTCTTCGCGCGTCGGAAGAGACCGGGTGTACCGGGGCGAGGCGGATTTCGGCGGTGATGCGCGATGGGGAATCCGCCAGAACCTCACTTTCAATGCGACCATCAATCCTGACTTCTCGCAGGTAGAAGCAGACATAGGCCAGGTGCTGCTCAACGAAAGATTCGCGCTCTTCTATCCCGAGAAGCGCCCGTTCTTCCTCGATGGGCTCGAGCTATTCGACACACCGAATCAGCTCATATATACGAGGCGAATCTCCGAGCCGACCGGCGGGCTGAAACTCGCAGGCAGGCTTGGTGGCGTAAACGTGGCATCCATGCTCGTCCAGGATGACGAAAATCAGTCGTGGGGAACACGCAGCAATCCGGTTTACGGAATCACGCGGCTTCGCAAGGATTTCGGGCGCGCGTATACCCTCGGCACAGTGCTCACTGCTCGCGAGGATGGTGACGATTATTCGCGCCTGGCCGGCGCCGACTTCAGAGTGTACCACTCGAAGCTTTACTGGGTGCAGGTACAGGCGGCACAGTCGTGGAGTGACAGCCTCGGCACGAGCAGGAGCGGGTCTCTGCTGCAGGCGGACTGGGATCGCACAGGGAGAATGTGGGGATTTCATTACACTGCCCGCGCACTCGAGCCGGGATTCGGTGCCGCAGCGGGATTCGTAAATCGCACAGGCATCATCGAGGCGCGCTCCTTCAACAGGTTGAGCTTCTACGGAGCGAAGGGAGCGTTGATCCAGACTTACGGGGCGTTCTTCGGCGTGGCGCGCCTCTGGGATTACGATTCACCGGGCCGCCCGGTCATCGAGACGGCGGAATCCATCAGTCCTTCAGCAACACTTCGCGGCGGGTGGCAATTGAGCGGATCGTTCGGACGCAACTCCTTCGCGTACGATCCATCGGCGTACTCCGGGTACACGCTTTCACGCGAAGGCGACGACCCGCGTCCTCCCGGAGAATTCATCGTCCCCGGACGCGAGCGCGATCAACTCGGCGGCTCGTTCAGAGTGACTTCACCGACGCTGCGATTCTTCAGTGCGACCGCAGGATTGACTCGCGGTGAAACGCCAATCTTCCGGGAGGCGGCTCCGGGACTCAGCACCCGGATCGATGGCGCGCTGGAGCTGCGGCCGACGACGGCTCTTCGCACGACTCTTCAGTTCTCCCGGCTTACCCTCGATCGCTCACGGGATGGTTCGCGGTTCTCAAGCGAGACAATTCCTCGCATTAAGTCCGAGTATCAGGTTACGCGCGCCCTGTTTCTTCGACTCGTGGGTCAATACTCTGCGCGCTCACGAACCCCGCTCGTCGATCGTCTCGGGCGTCAGATCCTCGTTGGTGGCGTCGCTGACAACGGCACCGAAGTGAATGAGTTCTCGATGGACTGGCTCTTCAGCTACAGGCCGACACCGGGGACACTCGCATACTTCGGATACGGCTCAACGATGGAAGAGCCTGATGGCTTCAGTTTCTCGAACCTGAAGCGAACGCGGGACGGATTCTTCGGGAAGCTCAGCTACCTGATTCGGTTCTGATTTAGTATCGTATTATTACTATAAATATGCCCGACATCTGGTGGTCGTTGTGCCGAATACGCCTGGCCGGACTAGCTTTTGCATATCCGCCAGCCCGATGACCATTGGAACCCCGGAACGCGTGAGCAGTGTCTGAGTTCAATCTCGGCCCGGAGGTGCGGCGGCTGGTCGCGTCGCACCTCGCATCGATGGATCACGTCGAGGTCCTCATGCTTCTCTATCGAAGTGACCCGACAGCGCTCCCGCTGCTGGAAATCGTCAGCCAGACAGCGAGACCGGGCCCGCTGATAGAAAATGCGCTGAAGGATCTCATGATGGGCGGCCTGGTCGCCGATAGAAGTCAACCCGACAGTGAACCGCTTTTCGTCTATGAGCCACAATCCGACTCTCTTCGTGGAGTAGTCGACGAGCTCGTTGCCATGTACAATGAGCGCCCGGTCACTCTCGTCCGGGCCATTTATGACCGCCCGGCCCAGCCGGTGATCTCGTTTGCCGACGCCTTCCGCATCCGCGGCGGAGGAAACTGAATGGGCCTGCTGATCTATTTCCTGTGTGCCGCGACGAGCTTTCTGTGCGCCCTGCTGCTTTTCCGGGGCTACAAACGCTCCACTGCACGCCTGCTCTTGTGGAGCTCACTCTGCTTCGCAGGACTCTTCCTCAATAACGTGCTTCTCATCATCGACCTGCAGGTGGTGCCCGATCAGGATCTGTCAGTACTGCGCTCCATTCCCGCCCTGGCAGGCATTTCATTCCTGCTCTACGGCCTGATCGCGGAGTCAAAATGACCGGAAAAAGGACTGCCTGATGTCCCTCATCATCTCCGGTGCACTCGTCATGGGCTATTCGATCGCAGCCACTTTCTTCTTCCGCTTCTGGCGCGAGACGGCTGACCGGCTCTTCGCCATGTTCTCGGCAGCTTTCCTCATTCTCGCCGTGCAGCGGCTCGCGCTTGCGTTGACACCTGATATTTACGGTCACAGCACAGCCCTTTATTCACTAAGGCTCCTCGCGTTCCTCATCATAATTGCGGCGATCATCGACAAGAACCGCGCAGCGGCGCGCTGATTACTCCTGCTGCGCGAGCTGCGCAGCGTTTCGCTCAGCCTCTGCATGGTGTTCCGGCGTTGCGACCTCGGGGTTCAGCCATTCGATCACTGCCGCATAACCCCTGCTTTCCGCGTCATCGCGCAGATAACCCTGAATCACCGCAATCACATGGAAGCCGCGCCGAAGCTGGAAGGTGAGAGTGGCATCGACGACTTCTCCCTTTACCACACGCCTCACATATTCCTGCGGCTTCATGGAATCCGCGTAAGCACCGTAACCGCGGAGCCTTGCACCTGCCCTGATTCTCAGCAATCCGAACTTCTTCGCGGTCTTTCGTCGCGCACGGTAAAGCAACCCGCCTATTCCCTGCCCCTGCCGGCTCGGATCGACCATCACTTCGGCGCCGTACAGTGTCCTGCCGAGTACGGGGTCGTGATTCGTGAACATCCCGGCTGCCGTGAAGTCGCGCCATGACGCAGCCATGTCGTAATCGTCCCAGAACACGATGAGACTCGCCGCCATCCCGACGATCTCATCGGTCGCCCTGTCCTCAGCCACGAATTGACCCTGGGGAAAAATCGCAAGATGGCTTTCAAGCTGTGATTCAGACCACGGCTTGGAACCGGGATACACGCGACGCGTCAACTCGATGATGGCATCGAAGTCGCTGTGCCGCATGAGACGAGTGCGAATGCCCAGCTTCCGGACGCGCACTTTCATCGCAACAATACAACTTCGCGGTCAGCAAGCAGATCGGCCGTATTCCTGCTGTCATTCAGCGGAAGGACAGTCCCGGTATCCCGCGACGTCAGAATAGTCGTGAGGTTCAGCTCACCGACGACAATGGTCTCCTGGTTGGGAATCCCTTCCGCGAGGATGCCATCGCGGCTGAATGCAAAGTCGCTTGGCGTGAGAATGGATGCCTGGCCGTAGTTGAGCGACACAGCTGGTACCATCGGCAAGGACCCGACGGTGCACGAGTGGATCACGTACATCTGGTTCTCGATCGCGCGGGCCTGCGCGCAATAGCGAACACGAAGAAATCCCTGCCGGTCATCAGTGCAGCTGGGAACACACAGGATGTGAGCTCCGAGTCGCGCCGCCGCGCGCGCCATCTCCGGGAACTCGACGTCATAACAGATCGCAACAGCTAGCATCCCGAAGTCGGTTTCGAACACGCGAAGTCCGCGCGACGGCTTGACGAACCAGTCCTCACTCTCGAAGCGGGTCATGTGCAGCTTGCCCTGCATGCCGTATTCGCCGGACGGCCCGAAGACGAAACATTGATTGAAGATCGAGTCACCCTCCTCGACTGGTATCGTTCCGCCCACGATATACAGCCCATGTTTCTTCGCCAGCCGTGACATCAGCTCCATATAACGCGGAACGTGATCAGCGAGCTCATTTACCTGGTCGGCAATCGGGCCGCGGATGTCACCAAGCGTCAGGAGCTGGATCGTGAAGTATTCAGGAAACACCACGAGGTGACACCCGTAATCCTTCGCCGTATCGACCAGCGCGGAAACCTGCTCGGCGAACTGCTCGAAAGACGCCACAGGCCTGATGAAATACTGAAGTGAGGCTACACGGAGTCGGTCCATATCTGCCCTCGATGCTGTCAGTCCACGAAGGGGCCGGTCGGCGCTCCTCGTGTCGTGACCTCCACGGTGTAGCCATCCTTTGCGAGAAGCATGCGCAGCATCTCGGCTGCGCTGTCATTCGCGTGCCGCAATAGCGACACCTGCTGCCCGGCGGCAGTCAACTGAGCACGGGCAAGCCGCTGAATGGCATCGCGATCCTCCGGCCGGAATGGATTCCAGAGTCCGCCTCGCTCGTCGTAAGTCCGCATCTCGGTGATTTCCATGCCGATCAGCTTCGCAGGCGGAATGGTGATGCTGATCTTCTTCGCGTCGTGATCTATCGAGACCTGGGGATTGTCGCCGAGGTCGATGCCGGCGAGAAGACGTCCCGTGACGACGACGAGAGAGCGCTTGGTGGACCCATACCACGTGTTCTCATAGGTCACTACATCGCGAACCGTGGCCTCGCTCGAGACGAGCTTGGCGACGGCGCGCATCTGCGACACGACGACATCATGGGTGATACGAGACTCGTTCCGGCCGAGCGAACGCGGGATCACCTGCGTGGCACAATATCCCATCGCCATGACGATGATCAGTGCACCGCCGATTATTGCGGCACCAGTCCCGAAAATCGGGCGCGTCGGCTTCGGGTTCGGCTGCGGCGGCAGCGGCGGCGGCGGGGATGTCATTACCGGAATATATGGCGTGACCTACTCGCAGCCGGTCCCTTCCGAATGTTTCGACGATGAACCTCACGAGGCTTCCAGTGCTGAAACGAATGCGCCGGGTTCCGTGCAGCGCTACCTTTTGCCCGTGATAAAAATCGGATCAACGACCCTGTGCTTCCTTGCTTTTCTGGCGACGACCGCAGCGGCGCAAACAGCGCCGACCGGACTCGGCTACGTATCACCCGAGCCACAGCGGCCAGTCCCTGATGACGGCTGGCGCGATCCCGCACCGCACCGCGCTTTCGGCGTGAGTGTCGCGCCGGGTGTCAGGATTCATGTTCTCGATTTCGGCGGTACCGGGATGCCCCTGATTTTCCTCTCGGGGATCGGGAACAACGCGCACGTCTTCGATGATTTCGCTCAGAAATTCACTGAGGACTACAGAGTTGTCGCAATCACCCGGCGCGGTTTTGGTGAATCGTCTCACCCGGAGACAGGCTACGACCAGGCGACGCTCGCCCTTGATGTGAAAACTGTCCTGGACAGCCTTGGCATCAGGCGCGCTGTTTTCGCGGGACATTCGATCGGCGGGTACGAGCTGACTCACATCGCAGCAAATTATCCGGATCTAGTAGCGGGTCTCATCTATCTCGATGCGGGCAGCGATCCTGTTTCCGCGGATTCCATTCGTCGCGCCAATGCTCCATTGACTGCTTCACTCGAGGGACTGCCGCGACCTCCGGCTGTACAGAATATCCTGCCGACAGACGCGGACTCGGTTTCCGCAAAAGCCGCCTGGGCGTACAGGGTTCGCGTTGGCCTTACCGACAACACTGAATCTGCTGTCAGGGCTGCGTACTTCCATGAAGGATTCAATCCATACCTGGCGAATAACAGTCCGGCGCCGCCGAAGATGATGGCTGCCATCCGGGCGGGAGGTGCCACACCGTTCAACAAAGTCAGTGCACCGGCGATCTTCATCTTCGCCGAGACCAGTGCAATCGAGCACCTTCCGCAGGCGTCGCAGCATTGGGCGTCATCGTATCCCGAACGCCGGGCCGCTCTCCAGAAATCACTCGATGTCACAAGCGCGATCACGCGTGCGCAGCGAGAGTACATCTCGCGCGAGCTGAAAGGTTCGCGGATTGTTACCATACCGGGTGCACGTCACCTCATCTTCAAGAGCCATCCTGAACGTGTCGAGCAGGTTATGAAGGAATTTCTCAGCGGATTGCACGCTCACTGAGGCATATGGCAATCTTCCCGCAGGATGTAGCTCTATGTCTCGAAGCCCACCCCGCGCGCGAGCCCGGCCCGCAACCGATGGCGGAGCCGATCGTTCAGACTTCGCTCTTCGCGTTTCCTGATTTCGACTCGATCATTCAGGCATTCAGGGCCGAGCACAGCAATTACGTGTATTCGCGGGGGACGAATCCTACGGTCGAGGTGCTCGAGAAGAAGCTCGCTGCGCTCGAGCGCGGTGAATCGTGCAAATGTTTTGCGTCAGGGATCGCCGCCGTAAGTGCAGTCATGATGGGGCTCCTTGAGGCGGGAGATCACATCCTCTTCGTCAACCAGACATACGGCCCGACGATCCAGCTCGCGAAGCAGCTTGGTCGGTTCGGAATCGAGCACGATCTTCTGCTGGATCTGTCTGCCGATGATGTTCGCGCAGCGCTCAAGCCGAACACGCGCCTGGTCTGGCTCGAAAATCCGGGCACGATGCTGATGAGGACTTTCGACATCGAGGCCGTAGCGGATGTTGCACGAAGCCATGGCGCGCTGACCTGCATCGACAACAGCTGGGCCACTCCTCTCTTCCAGAAGCCTCTCGAGCATGGCGTCGATATCGTCGTGCATTCTGCAACGAAATACATTGGTGGTCACAGCGATGTCGTTGCGGGCGCGGTTATCTCGACGACCGAACGTATGGAACAGATTTTTTATCGGGCTTACATGCTGAACGGCGGGATACTCGCCCCGTTCGATGCGTGGCTCCTGCTGCGCGGGCTTCGGACACTGCCGGTGCGACTGCAGCAGCATGAGGCGGATGCGCTTCGTGTTGCGGAGTTTCTGCGCACAAGAGATGATGTTGCGCAGGTGTATCATCCCGCGTTCGATTCCCCGTCGCACGCGCTTACTGGTTACTCCGGATTGTTCAGCCTGAACCTGGCCGATCAGAGCTTCGCAGCGGTTCGCGGCTTCATCGACGGACTCAAGCGTTTTCGCATCGGGGTGAGCTGGGGCGGTGTCGAGAGCCTCGTGATCGCGCCGAACCGCGGCAACAATCTTCCTTACCTCGAGGCCCAGCGAATACCCGGCGGATTAGTGCGCTTGTCGATCGGGCTCGAGGGAGTTGACGTTTTGATTGATGATATCGCTTCATCGCTCGAGGGTTTGCGAGTCAATTAGCGTGAATGAGCGAAAGCGATTCGTTTTGGTCGGGCACTGTCTGTTCATCACGGAGCAGTTGGGTCGCTACGACATCCCCGAGCGCAGAGAGCTGGTTCTAATTCCGTGAGCTTCCGTGTCCTCCGTGGCTCCGTGATGAAACAGACAGTTACTTCACGGTGTTCCGAGAATCGACGCAAGCTCCCGGCCGAGTTCGGCCATACTTTCCACGAGCACCGTATTGGCACGGCTGGAAAGCGGACTCAGGGTCTTGGTGCCTGCTCCTCCTACAACCAGCGCAACCTCACCAGGAAGCGCGCGCTCCAGAGCCTTTAGCTCAGCGGCGACACCAGCCTTGCGATCCATGGCCACGATGCTTATCCCCACAGCGCGGGCATTTGTCTGAACGGCGGTTTCAGAAATCTCCGATGCCGGGAGGTCTGCGCCGAGATAGATGACCCGCCATCCCTCGCTGGCGGCAGTCGCTGCCGCCATCAGCGCTCCGTTTGCGTGCCTCTCACCCTCGAGCGTCGCGATCACGATCGTCGGGTTTCCCCTTCCACCAGTCAGCAACGGCGATGTTTCGCTCACTACACGCTGCACGACTGCTGTCGCGAGATGTTCCTGGGCGACACTCAGCTTTCCGGCATGCCAGGCATCGCCAACACGTCTCAGAAAGGGAGCTGCGATCGTGTCGATGAACCCAATGATTCCGTAGCGCGCGACACTTCGCCGTAACAGGGTCTCCAAGCCGGAGGGATCGATGGCCTCGGTAAGGACGATTGCCCGCTCTACGGTGATTTCCGGATTGCCAGTAGCAATAATGCTCGGCGAAGGTGACTTAACCTCCAGCTCTATCCTGGCGACGAGATCTTCGAGTTCACGCCGACTCAGTCCGGCAACGTGGCTGATCCCATGCCCGCCACGTGTGGCGCGATGAAGGAGCGATAGCCGTTCGATATCTGCATCGGAATAAATCCGCTGGCCCCCTGGTGATCTGACGGGGTCGACGACGCTGTGTCGGCGCTCCCATACCCGGAGTACGTCCGGAGTAAGGCCGGTGCGTTCGGAGACGACGCCGATTGGATGTCGTGGTTCAGTTGCGCTGGACATGCCGCAAGATCAAACCCTGTCGAGATTGTGTCAAGGTATAACTTAGACAAACCCTTGACAGACTATGTATGATGCCTTAACATACCTAGACAAGACATGGACATCAGCCGAACACCACAGGAGAGGAAAAGAAATGAAAATCGAAAAAATCAAGCTCGCCGCGATTGCCGCTGTGATCGCCACAACTGCAGCATGCTCATCGCCAGACGCAGATGCAAAGCCGGCCGAGATGGCGGCCGAAGCTCAGGTTCCGGTTGTTGAAGTGGCGGCAAATGATATCGTCGCGGTCGCAATCGGTGCCGGCAGCTTCAACACGCTCGTTGCAGCAGTGAAGGCCGCCGGACTCGTCGAGACTCTTCAGGGCGCGGGGCCGTTCACGGTCTTCGCACCGACTGACGAGGCATTTGCAAAGCTTCCCGCAGGAACCGTCGAGGCGCTTCTCGCTGACAAGGAAAAGCTTGCCGCGATTCTTACGTATCACGTTGTTCCAGGCAAGGTCATGGCTGCTGACATCGTGAAGGCCGGTGGCGCAAAGCCGGCGACGGTGAATGGCGCGACTGTGAACGTCACTGTCCGCGATGGTCAGGTATATGTCAACGACGCAAAGGTTGCGACCGCTGACGTGCCGGCATCGAATGGCGTGATCCACGTGATCGACGCCGTCATCATGCCACCAGCTGGCAACTGAGCTGAGGGGGGTTCACGGCTCCGGTGCGCACCTTGGCACCGGGACCGTGGATTTCAGCTCTGATCGACAATGAAGGAATACCTTCTGGAGCAGTCTGTCTGGGTGCCACGTCTGGTATCCGAAGTTTTCCCCTTCTTCGCCGCGGCTGAGAATCTCGGAGTGATCACCCCGCCGGAGCTTGGCTTTCGCATCGACTCCGAGCTTCCGATCGAAATGCGCGCCGGCGCGTTGATCGAGTACACAATCAGGCTTCACGGGCTGCGGATGAAATGGCGTACACTCATTTCGAAGTGGAACCCGCCGTATTCATTCGAGGATACGCAGCTGACCGGGCCCTACGCGAAATGGGTGCACACTCACAAGTTCGTGGAGGAGTGGGGCGGCACTAAAATAGAAGACCGCATTGTCTACGCACTCCCTTTCGGAATCGTCGGAAGGATCGCCCATCCGGTCGTGAGGGCTCAGCTTAAGCGGATCTTCACGTACCGCGAATCAGTTCTCCTGAAGCGATTTACGTCCTTTCAGAACCTCACGTTCATGCACTCGCACTGATCCGCTGATACCTCGCTTTCGCAAGCTGGTACACGCCGTAAGCGATGAAGCCCGCCCCTACCACGCCAAGCAATAGCGGCCCGAAGGCTGCCCGTTCAATCGTCGCCAGCGCGTCCCCAACGTCGCCGACAGCTTCCGCCGAATCTGCTGTCGCCGCCCTGATGACGAACCACCCGCAGATCATGAAGATCAAGGCGCGCGCCGCCGTTCCGGCGCGGGCCGCAACCGCAATTGCCCTGCGTGCCCGATGCGAAAGCTCGCGCCGGTCAAGCATCTCTCCGAACGGTTCCTGCGACGCACGATAGAACAGGTACGCGCCACTGACGATCAGCGCCGCCCCAATCGCCCCGAGAATCATTGTCCCGAGTGGAAACGCGAGAACTCCCGCTGCCCAGGTTACCACGATGTTGCCTGCATCGCGTGCCGGATCGATGACTATGCCCAGCGCCGCAACCGCCAGGGTTATGTACAGGACGCCGGTGAGCACGTCTACCGCACGCGCGACGATTCCGAAAAGCGTGACACCGCGCCGCTCCGGATCGCTGATCGCGCCAACGAAATTGAGCGTAGCATATCCCGCCAGACCAACACCAAGCGCGGCAAGCAGGATCGGGCCGAACGGCTGCCTCGCGAGGAAGACCATCACTCCATGCGACCCAGTCGGCTCGGCGGAAAGCCCGATGGCGACAGCAACGGCAGCGAGGCCTATCGCGCTATATACGATTCCACAGGCTGCATATCCAAACCGCGCGGCCCACACGAGCAACGGCCGGGTGGGCGCAGATGGAACTCGTCCGCGTCTGATGTGCCTTTTCAGGTTGTTGCCTTGATAACGCGCCACATGATCAGATGGCTATCAGATTCACCAGTTATTACAGGTGGCGCAATCCCACCACCTCGACGACTTTCAATGCCCGGATGAAACCCCTATCGCTCTTCGAAGCCCTTCTCCCCCTCCTGGCACTCGGCGCACTTCTCGTTGCATCAGCCGTGTTTCTCGAGGTGAACGGCCAGATCCTGGTGCTGGTGATCCTTGCTGCGGCTGCGGTCGCGGGGCT
>JAYUWU010000291.1:0-2587 GCA_043753365.1 Gemmatimonadaceae bacterium
TACGCAGCGCTGCCGCTTGTCGGCGATGAACAATCGCAACAAGTGCTCACGCGCGCCATTCCGTCAACCGGAGAAAGGTTGCCGCTGATCGGCATGGGAACGTGGATTACTTTCGACGCCGGCAGGTCAGCGACCGCGCGTGATCGACTGCGTCCCGTGCTGCAGGCATTCTTCGACCGCGGGGGAAGGCTTGTTGACTCCTCGCCGATGTACGGCACGTCGGAGTCAGTAATCGGCCACCTCCTTCCACGAATGACTGGCCGTCACTCCCTGTTTTCGGCGAGCAAAGTGTGGATTCCCGGCAGGCGTTTCGGTGCAGTGCAGATGGAGGACTCGCGCAAACTCTGGGGCGTCCGGCGGTTCGACCTGATGCAGGTGCACAACCTGCTCGACTGGGAAGGTCACCTGGCAACCCTGAAGGAATGGAAAGCGAGCGGACGCCTGCGTTACATCGGAGTGACGACTTCACATGGCAGGCGGCACGATGAGCTCGAACGAATCATGCGGAGCGAACCGCTCGACTTCGTCCAGTTCACCTACAATCTCGCCGACAGATCGGCGGAGTCGCGCCTGCTGCCGCTGGCGCTCGAGCGCCGGATGGCTGTCATCCTCAACCGTCCGCTCGACGGCGGCAACCTCTTCGACCGGGTGCGCGGGCACGCACTTCCGGCGTGGGCCGCGGATTTCGACTGCCACAACTGGTCGCAGTTTTTCCTGAAGTTCGTCGTGTCGCACCCTTCAGTGACGTGCGCAATCCCGGCAACATCGCAGGTCGGCCACATGGTGGAGAACATGGGCGCATGCGCCGGACGACTCCCTGATGCGCGCACGCGAGCACGAATGGCGGCACATTTCGACAGCCTCTGATCAACCACTGCTCAACCGAGAGAACTGTTGCTGGCACTATTCGCACTTTCCGCGCTGACCAGCGCGTTTCTCATTTTCTGGGTCGAGCCACTCTTCGCGAAGCTCGTACTTCCGCTGCTCGGCGGGTCTCCCGCGGTATGGAACACGTGCCTGATGTCGTTTCAGGCATTACTGCTCCTTGGTTATCTCTACGCGCACGCGAGCTCCCGATATCTTGCGCCGCGGCGACAGGTCGCCCTGCACGTCGCGCTGCTGGCGATCTGTGCAGTTCAGCTCCCGCTGGGCCTGCCCGAGGGGTGGACGCCGCCGGCCTCAGGCAATGTCATTCCGTGGCTTGTTGGAGTCCTGACGATTTCGCTCGGTGCACCATTCCTCGTATTGTCAGCCACGGCCCCGCTGCTTCAGAAGTGGCTGGCCTCGGCAGACTCCCCGATCGAAAACCCGTATGCGCTATACGCGGCGAGCAACGCCGGAAGTTTTCTCGGGTTGCTGGCATTCCCGCTTGTTCTCGAGCCATCACTGCGGCTCAGTGACCAGGCAACGCTGTGGACGACCGTGTATGCGTTCGCGTTCCTGGTAATGCTCGGTTGTGCAGCGGTGATCTGGAAGCGGCTGCCCGCTGAGCGGCCTGATGCCGACGCACGAATTGCCATCGACGCAGCACGGCCGGCGTGGAGCGATCGCATCAAGTGGATCCTTCTTGCCTTTGTGCCATCGAGCCTGCTGCTCGGAGTGACGACATACCTGAGCACAGACGTAGCTGCGACCCCGTTGTTATGGGTAATCCCGCTTGCCCTCTACCTCCTGACGTTCGTCATAGTCTTCAGCAAGCTCGGCGACCGCATCACTGGCGGAGCAGCCTTCGTGCACGCAGTGCTCGTGACGACTCTGGCGCTGGTTGTCTTCTGGGGTGTGAGCATCGGGTTCCGCCGTGGCTACGCTCTTCATCTCGGAGTCTTCGCATTCACTACTCTGGTTTTACATGGAAGGCTCGCAGCTTCGCGCCCTTCCCCGCTTCACCTGACCGAGTACTACCTCTGGATGGCGTTTGGTGGCGCGCTCGGGGGCGCATTTACAGCGCTGGTGGTCCCTGTCGTGTTCGAATCGACGCGCGATTACCTGATGATGGTTGCCATCGCGTGTTTCCTCCGCCCGACGTTCAGGTCTTCTAAAGCGTGGAGGTGGATGGAGCTTCGCAATATCGCCTCCGTCGCGCTGCCGGCACTCGTGCTTGTATTCGCATCGCGATACAATCTCGACACGAGGCATCTGCTGGGGTTGCCCGGGTTGTGGATAGTCTCATCCATCGCTGCGGTTCTCTCGCTTTCCGTGATGGCGAATGCGCTTCGCTTCGGCCTGGCTATCGCGGCGATCGGAGTCGCGGGAGCCCTCGCCAATTCGCCACGCGCCACGGTATTCGCTGACAGGTCCTTCTTCGGTATCTATCGGGTCGCGAGAGCATCTGGACCTACAACACTGCTGTATCACGGCACGACAATCCACGGCGCACAGTTCGGCGACGCCAATCGCCGGTTGCTGCCGATCACCTATTATCACCCGGACGGCCCGGTCGGCGATGTTTTTCGAGAGCTCGCTCCGGCGCTGGCGAATGCTGATATCGGGATAGTCGGACTCGGCACGGGATCGATTCTTTGTTACTCACGTCCCGGGGAACGCTGGACGTTTTTCGAGATAGATCCACACGTCGAAGCCATCGCGC
>JAYUWU010000292.1:0-2584 GCA_043753365.1 Gemmatimonadaceae bacterium
TGATGCTAGAGCTCTGCCCGATCGCATCGCCGTCCAGGTCATGTATCCCCGCGCTTATCGACAGCGTGTAGGTCGTCTGCTCCTGAAGAGGAGTGTCAGGAATGAACTGCGCGCTCAAACCGTCCGCTGAGCGCTGAACGCGCCCGGCCACTGCAACCCCGTTCCCAAGCAGAGTTACCGACGACGATGTCAGGCTCGACCCGGCTATCGGCTCGCTGAACACCACCGTGATCTGAACGTTCATGGCGACATCGGTGCGGCCTTTCGCCGGATTGGTTCGGACGACCCCGGGTGGACGCCGGGGAGGCAGCTTGATCCCCATGACGGTCGAGTTCCCATTGGTCAGGAACAGCGTGAAAGCCAGCTCGTCCCCCGTTGCTCCTTCCACACCGACGGGGTCGAATCCGCCGTCGGTCATCTGGACGAGATGAGTCGCACCCCCACTTGTCCGGTTCCGGACCGCGGCAGAAGCCACGCCGGAGAACGTTCCCGGGACCGCGGATAAGTAACCGGAAGTGCTGGGAGGGCTAGTCACCTGCGCGTTCGATACGACCATGCCAGTTGGCAGAACTGATTCCGTGACTCCGGGCGGGTTCGCGCCCTTCTCATCGGGAGGAGCGGAAGGATTCTTCTCCGCGCATGCCATGATTCCGAGTGCGAATGCGACGCTCAAGCCTGTCAGCGTAAATCTCTTCATGCGATCCCCGGTAAGCACCAACGTTTCACCACGCGTCCAGTTGACGACCCATCTGTGAACGCTGGACAATAAGACGGACGACGCAGCCAGATTTGCTCACGCGAAAAAACTACAGCTCCCGGCCGGTAAGTCCCTTCCAATCGGAATCATTCGGGACGGCCGCTCACGGTAAAGCCCGCCCAATACCGCGGCCCGGCGGTCGCAGGCTTCCGGATTAGGGCTCGTTGCGCTTCCGCCAGCGCCGTCACTGAAGTAACACCGATTGCGAGTCGCTCGTGGAATTGCTCCATCAACTCTCCGGTGGCGCGGTCCTCCACTGGCCACAAGCTCGCGACCACGCTCCGTGCTCCCGCGTGGAGAAACGCCTGGACGAGACCAACCCAGTCGTCGCCGGGGGGCACATCGGCGAGCGTTCCCGACGCCAGCGCAGTCTGACACGCGCTGAGGATCACCATGTGGCCTGATAACGACAGCCCGAACACTTCGTTCACGCCGAGGTGCCCATCGTCCCGCGCTGTCGGAGCAAGCTCGATGAAGGAAAACAACGGATTGTGCTTGTTGAGCACGCCAAACGTCGCGAGATGCACAACGCCGACCTTTGGCAGCGCGGCACGCAGCGCCGCTGGTGTCGCGGCAGCCCCCATTCGGACAAGCGCATTTCGACCATAGATTCGGCCGATCGCCCTGGCTTCTCGTTCTGATCCGGGGAGCCGTTTCACATTGGGCGCGAGCGCGAGCACGCCATAGGGGAGCGAGCGGAATCGCCGCCGCCCGAGCTCGAACCAGACGGTGGCGGAAGGCGTGTAAGCGATCTCGAACCGGTCGACCAGGAACCGGGCTTCAGTGCCGGGCATCATCAGGGCAGCGAACGACAGGAAATGAAGCTCTCCATGTGGAGCTATCATCAGACTTCGCTTGCCGCGCAGATGCCCCGCCGCCGCGACTGGCTCGATGAGGGTTAGATAGAGTCGCCGAAGCGGAGCCTCCCAGCGCTCCTCCCTCAGCGGCCTGAGTGGTGTTTCCATCGTTTTGCGAGAAAACTCAACGAGGTCGGCCAGATTCTGGCGGGTGACCATGAGATCGAGCGCGGCGACAGTGTCGGCGGTCACCACAAAAACGGTGCAGGCGGAATCGCTTAGCAGGTACTCGAGAAAGACCTGATCCGGCTTCAACCGGGATGCCACATCTTTCCAGGATCGGGTTGTTGCGGAAACCAGCGCCGCGTAAGAGGGATCGCTTTCGCGAAGCCGCAGCAGGAGACTTGCGTACTCCTTTTGCGCCAGGTCGAGATCTTCGCGTGTCGCGTTTGCCGAGCGCGCAACGAACGATCGCTCACGCGAGCCCGGCTCGTGGAGCTCGGGCGTTTGCAGCCTTCGCGTTAGAAGAACGATTCGGCGCCTCAGGTCCTGTTCCTGCGACGGCGCGTCTGCCGGTCTTTCGACCCGTCCTCGTGCGAGCAGGTCGAGCATTTGCCGGGCGCGCATCTTTTCGCTTACCGCAAACGCCTCTGCCGCGCGACCGCGTGCCTGTTCGATCAATACGAGGCTGGTGTACGCACTCCACTTATCCGCCAGGAACCCCGATCTTCTTTCCTCGAGCCGTAGCCCGGCGGCTGTTTGCTCCGCGGCCGCGATCGCGATTCGAAACTCCCGCGCAGCAGCAGCGAGCGCGCCGGTTCTGCGCAGCACCTCTCCCAACCCCGTTTGCAACCGCCACCGAATCTCGAACGCCTCTCTGGATCCGAGTCTCCTGAGCCCCGCACGATACATGGCATCGGCCGTGATCGTCGAGCCCTCGCGAAGTGACAGATCGCCGAGACCGGCGAGAGCTGCGGCTTCGCCGACGGCGTCGCCGTGTGCTCGTAATGTCCCGCGCGCCGCGTTCAGT
>JAYUWU010000293.1:0-6443 GCA_043753365.1 Gemmatimonadaceae bacterium
AGGCAAGCGCGCGTTCCACATTATCGACAGGAGCAGCCGAGTAATGGCTATCGGCGTGAAGGTTCTGGAGCGTCCGATCGAGGATGTGAGTTACATCCGTGCGACGCTGAAGGGCATGGGCATGACGCTTCGGCATCTGCTCGAGCCCAAGGTCACGGTACAGTACCCCGAGGAGAAGTGGCAGCTTTCGCCGAGGTGGCGGGGCACTCACAGGATGCTGACGACCGAGACTGGACAGGCCAAGTGTGTGGCATGTGGTCTGTGCCCGACGGTATGTCCGGCCAACTGCATCAAGCTCATTCCAGGCGAGGACGAAAAGGGGAACCGCTATCCTCTCGTTTTCGAAATCGATGAATTCCGCTGCATCTTCTGCGGGTATTGCCAGGAAGTGTGTCCGGAGGAGGCGATTCACGTCGGCCGGCACTATGAGAATTCGGAATACAGCAGGGCAGGGTTCGTTTACGATCTCGAGCGGTTGACGGCGCAGACCCATCCAGTCTGCGAGATGTGGGATCCCGAAGATCCGCGGGGCGAGTGATGGAACTTCACTACCCGCTGTTCTACACTTTTCATTTTTACTTTTTCGGCGTGATCTCCATCGCTTCGGCGCTGGCGTTCGTGACGCGAAAGAGTCCGGTCGCAGCCGCGCTGTGGCTGGTTAATACGATGTTCGCGCTTGCCGCGCTCTACGTCATGCTCGACGCGCAGTTCATCGGCGTGATCCAGGTGCTCGTCTACGCCGGCGCGATCATGGTCGTATTCCTGTTCGTCGTGATGTTGTTGAACCTGGGGCATCCGTCTGACATCGCTGACGCGAGAGGGAAGTGGCCGGTCATTGTGGCTGGCCTCATCGGCATCGCCCTGATCGCCGAGCTTGCGACGATCGCCAGCACGAAGATACGGCCGGAGTTCCAGATCGCTGCCGGAACAGCGGCCGAGGAAATGGCGAAATACGGAGCAGTCGGTTCGGTTGCCCGACCTTTGTTCAACGAATATCTGCTCGCGTTCGAGCTCACCAGCGTGCTGCTTCTCGTGGCGATCGCGGGTGCGGTAGTGCTTGGCAGAAGGAGGGACCGCGATGCTGGCTGAGTCACTGGCGCTTTCCGCCGTGTTGTTCACTATCGGCGTCGTAGGCGTGCTGACGCGCCGGAACGCGATCATCATTTTCATGTGCGTCGAGCTGATGCTCAACGCGGTGAACCTGACATTCGTCGCACTCTCCAGGTATTACGGCGCGACAGGACAGGTGTTCGTCGTATTCGTGATGACCGTTGCTGCGGCTGAGGCCGCGGTTGGCCTGGCAATCATCATATCGATCTTCCGCCACAAACAGACTGTCGATCTCGAGAACATCAACCTCATGAAGGGATGATGCTCCTTCAAATTGCCGCGGTCGCTCATCCGCTTTCAGGAACTGTCGCTGAGTGGGTCTGGCTGCTGCCCGTTCTTCCGCTGCTTGGGTTCCTGATCAACGGCGCACTCTCGCTGTCGAGCGCGTTCAAGGCTGGCCCGGCTGAGCCTGACATGCACCCGGCCGGGGACCTCGGACACGGGGACGCCGCCGCCATATCCCATGCTGAGAACGCAGGCGCCCACGGTGACGATCACCATGCCGTGAAGCGCCATCGTTACGCCGGTATTGCGAGCATCGTTGGCCCGCTCGTGCTGGCGCTTTCGTTTGGCCTAGCCCTGATGATCTTCGGCGCCATGCGCGCCGCGCACATGGAAGCGCCATTCATCCAGACTTACTTCAGCTGGATGCCGATTGGCAGCATGTCGATCGACGCGGCCCTTCAGCTCGACCAGTTGTCGATGGTCATGGTGCTCATCATCACCGGCGTCGGAACGCTGATCCACATCTTCAGCGTTGGGTACATGCGCGAAGACCCTGGATATCCACGGTACTTCGCCTACCTGAATCTTTTCGTGTTTTTCATGCTCGTGCTGGTGCTTGGCGCGAACTACCCGGTGCTGTTCGTCGGGTGGGAAGGCGTTGGACTGTGCTCCTATCTCCTCATCGGATTCTGGTTCTCCGAGAAGGCGAATGCAGATGCCGGGAAGAAGGCATTCATCGTCAACAGGATCGGTGACTTCGGATTCCTGATCGCGATGTTCATGATCTTCTCGAGTTTTGGCGTGCTCGACTTCGTTGGAGTTGACGCAGCAGTTGCGGGTTTGTCGGTTGGCACAGCGCTCGTCACCGCGATCTGCCTCTTCATGTTCCTCGGCTGCGCCGGCAAGAGCGCGCAGATACCGCTCTATGTGTGGCTGCCTGACGCAATGGCCGGCCCGACGCCTGTCTCGGCGCTTATCCATGCCGCGACGATGGTCACCGCCGGTGTATACCTCGTTGCACGGAGCTCGGTTCTGTTCTCCCTCGCGCCGGTTGCCAGCCTTGTCGTTGCGCTGGTCGGTGCGCTGACCGCGATATTCGCCGCAACGATTGGACTAAAGCAGTGGGACATCAAGAAAGTCCTGGCGTATTCGACGGTCTCGCAGCTTGGCTACATGTTCATCGGCGTCGGGGTCGGTGCATACACTGCCGGCGTGTTTCACCTCGTTACGCACGCGTTCTTCAAGGCACTGCTCTTCCTGGGATCCGGCTCGGTGATCTTCGCGATGCACGCCGCGTATCACCACACGCACAACCATGACGATGCGCAGGACATGCGCAACATGGGTGGACTGAAGAAGTACATGCCATGGACGTGGGGACTCATGTGGGCCGCCACGCTCGCTATCGCTGGTATCCCGCTGTTCGCCGGGTTTTTCTCGAAGGACGAGATACTGACCGCAGCTTATTCGCGAGCCGGGCATTCGACTCTTGCAGAGGCGAGCCTCTTCGGGATACCAGGCAGCGCAATCCTTTATTTCATCTACATTCTCGGCCTCGCATCGGCGCTCCTGACGGCGATCTACATGACGCGCATGATGCTGTACACCTTCCACGGACCTAACCGCACCGGCGACTCTGAGCGAAGCCACCTGACAGAAGCGCCGTGGATCATGACAGGTCCACTCGTTGTGCTCGGTATCCTCAGCGTGTTTGGAGGCTGGCTCAATCTCCCCGCGCTGTTCTCGGCCCTGGGACCGAGCGGGTTGCTCGAGCACTGGCTGGAACCGGTTGTCGGCGGTTCGACTGCTCGCGTCGCGGGCACCGCTGCGCACGCCGCGCACGATCTCGGCACGGAACTGATGCTCATTGGGGCCGCCGTGGCGGTCGCTGTTGGAGGTATCGCTTTCGCATTCATGCGGCTCAAGCCTGAGCGGCTGGTGCCCAAGGCGCAGTCGCCCGAAGAAATCGGCTTCGCGCGCGTGCTCGCCAATAAGTATTTCGTGGACGAGGCCTACGATTCTGCCATCGTGAGTCCGACCATCCAGATCTCGCGCGGCGTCCTCTGGAAGGGAATCGACTCAGGTCTCATCGACGGTCTGCTCGTAAACGGTACGGCGGCACTTGTCCGCGGCATGGGTTGGGTAGGATCGCGTTTCCAGACAGGCGTGGCCGGCACGTATGCCTGGCTGCTGGTTGTGGGCGTCATCGCGGTGCTTGGCGCCGTCACACTACGGTAAGAGCCTCAATGCAAGCTTTCCTAAGCTCGATCGGTTACAATTCGTGGGTGCTGCCGGCGCTGCTGATAATTCCAGTGGTCGGCGCAGCCTTGCTGCTCCTGATGGGGCAGACGACGCGTCGATCACCCGACGACTCCAGCCACAGCGCGCGAATGATCGCGTTCGGAGTTCTCGTCCTCGAATTCGTCGTTTCGGTTGGACTGTGGTGGTCGTTCGATCCGGCAAACGCTGGCTGGCAGGCCTCGGTAGACGTTCCGTGGATTCCGCAGTGGGGCATCAGATTCACGCTTGGCGTCGATGGCATCGCGCTGATGATGATCCTGCTGACGACTTTCATCATGCCCCTGTGCGTGCTCGGGAGCTGGACGAGCGTCAAGAAGAAAGTTGGCACCTACTTCGCCCTGATGCTGCTTCTCACCAGCGGCATGCTTGGCGTTTTCATGGCGCGCGACCTGTTCCTGTTCTACCTGATGTGGGAAGTGATGCTCGTCCCGATGTATTTCATCATCGGGATCTGGGGCGGAGAGCGCAGGCTCTACGCCAGCGTCAAGTTCTTCATCTATACGATGCTGCCTTCGCTGCTGATGCTCGTAGCGATTCTCTACCTCGCAATTCACGCAGGCAACATTGCGGGAACCGGCCCGAACTTCAGCTACGACAACCTGCTGGCAACGTCTGCTCTCACGCCGACTGCGGCGCTCTGGCTGTTCGGCGCGTTCTTCGCGGCATTCGCAGTCAAGGTTCCGATGTTCCCGTTCCACACATGGCTGCCTGACGCGCACGTCGAGGCGCCGACTGCCGGCTCGGTGATTCTTGCCGGAATCATGCTCAAGATGGGCACGTTCGGATTCCTGCGATTTGCCCTGCCGCTGTTCCCGGGTGCAGCAATGAATCCGACGGTCCGCACGATAATCGTCACGCTGTCAGTGATCGGAATCATCTACGGCGCACTCGTCGCGATGGTCCAGCCTGACTTCAAGAAGCTCGTCGCGTACTCTTCGGTGAGCCACCTCGGCTTCGTCATGCTCGGCATATTCGCGCTGACACTCGAGAGCCTTCAGGGCGCGCTGATGATCATGATCAATCACGGCATCTCGACCGGTGCGCTGTTCTTCCTGATCGGCATGATCTATGAGCGCAAGCACTCGAGGCAGATCGACTCCTACGGCGGAATTGCCCGTGTCGTGCCGATGTTCGCGGCACTGCTGACACTCGTCTCACTGAGCAGCATCGGATTGCCTGGACTCAACGGATTCGTTGGTGAGTTCCTGGTGCTCCTCGGATCGTTCAAGGTGTACCCTGCGTTCACGATCATCGCGACGACAGGCGTCATTTTCGCCGCGGCGTACCTCCTCTGGGCAATCCAGCGGATGTTGTTCAATCCGCTCGACAAGAAGGAGAACGAGCACATTCCCGACCTCAACTGGCGCGAGCTGTCACTCATGGCGCCACTCGTCGCGGTGATCATCTGGCTTGGCGTCTACCCGGCACCTGTATTACGCCGAATGGAAACGGCATCGCAGACGCTGGTTACGCACGTGCAGCAGAGGGCACTGACTGAGAGGATTGCCGCACGCACCTCGCCGACCGGAGTGCAGCGATGACCCTCGACCTGTCAGTGCCGTCGCAACTGATGACGGCGTTCGCGCCGGATATCGTGCTGATGGCGGGGGCCATGATCCTGCTGCTGTGGTCAGCCTGGAAGAAGGAAAGTGAGGCTCACCAGCGAAGCGTCGGTGTCGCGGGCATTGTGCTGTGCGTCACGGTCATCGTAATGATCGCGTTCTATGTTGCGCGTGCCGACTCATCGACGCCCGGTGTCATCGCAGTCGACAACTTTCGCTGGACTGCCGACATCATCTTCCTGATCGCCGCCATCGGCACCATTGCACTCTCGATGGACTACAACGCGAGGCATGCGATCACGGCTGCGGAGTCACACGTCCTGCTGCTGTTTGCCACGGCAGGCATGATGACGCTCGCCGCCGCGCGCGACCTCATGATCGTGTTCCTCGGCATCGAGATCATGTCGATCGCAGTGTATGTGCTCGCAGGGCTTGATCGGCGCAGCGGCAAGTCAGCAGAAGCGGCCCTCAAATATTTCCTGCTCGGCGCGTTTGCGACTGGTTTCCTTCTCTACGGCATTGCACTCGTGTACGGCGCTACGGGAACGACGAATCTGACGCTGATCGGCGAGCGGGTGGCACATGTCGGCCTGACGTCGAACATGATGCTGGTTGTCGGCATCGCGCTGTTGATCATTGGGTTCGGCTTCAAGGTTGCGCTCGCTCCATTCCACATGTGGGCTCCCGACGTGTATGAAGGCGCGCCTACGCCGATCACCGCGTACATGGCGGCCGGCGTAAAGGCCGCCGCTTTTGTCGGGTTCTTCCGAATCTGGATCGAAGCGTTCCAGCAGATCGCACCAAGCTGGCATGGGCCGATGTGGTGGCTCGCAGTCGTGACGATGGCGGTTGGCAACCTGGTCGCACTCTCGCAGAAGAACATCAAGCGCATGCTTGCCTACTCGAGCATAGCACACGCAGGCTACATACTCGTGACGCTTGTCGTGGCGACGCCTGCGTCGAGCTCGGCATTCATGTTCTACATCTTTGCGTACACACTCGCGACGTTCGGCGCATTCGGTGTCATTGTGGCGCTGGAGAGAGAGGGCGGCGCACGTCTGGCGATCGACGATTACGCCGGCCTGTGGAGCGTGAGTCCGTGGCTCGCAAGCGCAATGGCAGTGTTCATGCTCGCGCTGCTCGGTTTCCCAATCTTCGGCGGCATCGGCTTCCTGGCTAAGTATCTCATCGTGCTGGCTGCCCTCGATGCACCTGTGCCCCAAACCCGACTGGCAGTCATACTGG
>JAYUWU010000294.1:0-6410 GCA_043753365.1 Gemmatimonadaceae bacterium
GCCGCTGCCGCGTATCACAAAGTGCAGATCAAGACGTTTGCCGATGCCGACGCCGACATGGTTACGGCAATCACGATGAACTATGTCGATGAAGCCCACGGGATCGTTCTGGCGGCGCAGCGGTGCGCGATGCCGGTCGCAATCGCATTCACCGTCGAGACCGATGGGAGTCTCCCGACAGGGCAGACGCTCAGGTCGGCAATCGAGGAGGTCGACGCCGCCACTCTGAATTATCCGGCGTATTACATGATCAACTGCGCGCACCCTTCACACTTCGATTCAGTTTTGACCGAGCGAGGGGCCTGGCGGGACCGCATCCGCGGCGTGCGGGCAAACGCTTCACGCCTCAGTCATGCGGAGCTCAACGATGCGACCGAGCTCGACCCTGGAAGTCCGGTCGAGCTAGCTGAAGACTATGCCCGGCTCACGGACAGGCTCCCCCACTTCAATATCATGGGTGGCTGTTGTGGCACTGACCATCGCCACATCGAGCAGATAGCGGAGGCGTGCTCACCCCTTTTTGCGTGAGCCGGATCAATTGCCTCCCCTCAACGGACCGCCGTCAACTGAAACTCGCGCAGAGTTTTCGAACTGTTCGAGCCGGTGCGCCCGGTTCACAGCGGCTGGCGTTCATTGACCGCCGGCGACAAACTTGATTCATGATTCCAGCGAATGAGGCTCTCGATCGCTTGCGTAAGGGCAACCTGCGCTTCGCGTCAAGCGTGAACGGTCCGGACGAATTTCTGAGTGAAAGCCGCAAGGCCGTACTTACTCAGAGCCAGGAACCGTTTGCCATCATACTCGGCTGCTCCGATGCACGCGTTCCTGCCGAGATCGTATTCGATCAGGGGTTGGGCGACCTGTTCGTGATCCGCGTGGCCGGCAACATCGTTGCACCGTCGCAGGTCGGTAGCGTCGAGTTCGCTGCCGAACGGTTCCGAACGCGCCTTGTGGTAGTGCTCGGCCACTCACAGTGCGGAGCTGTACTGGCGACTATCGAGGAGCTGCGTCGCCCGGGCGGAACGCAGTCACGCAACCTTGAATCGATAGTGGACAGAGTTCGTCCGTCGGTGGAGGAGCTCCTCGATACTGAAATCGCGACCGACTTCGACAATCTCGTACACCATGCTGTTCGCGCCAACATACGAGCGTCGGTGAATCATCTCCGGCACGGATCGGAGATCCTGGAAGAGCTCATCCAGAAGGATGGCCTGCTCGTTGTCGGGGCTGAATATTCGCTCGAGACAGGAGTCGTCGACTTCTTCGAGACTCACCGGTAACGGGCAGGCAGCTGCATGAGCAGATTCAATGCAACTGCCTGTCGTCCTCGGCAGTTACCTGTCGACCCCGCTGCGCTGCCGCGGAGTCTTCATCCAGCCGAGCTTCATCGCGATGTAGGTGATTACGTCGAGCGACAAGAGGATTGCTAGCATCCTCAAGAATCCCAGCTCGAGTCCCGGAATCCGGCTGGCGAATGCAGCGATCAATATTCCGATCACCGCGCTGAACACGAAGTAGGCCTCAGGCGTGGCGTGCTTGAGGAAACGCGTCATGTGAAACTCCTCGCAGGGGAGGTGTCAGCTGCAGATAACATATCGAATCCGGTCAGAACATAAGAGAAAACGTCATGGTGACGGAGGAGTACAATGCCGCGGCGGCCGCTGCATCCCAGCCTATTACCCCCAATCTCCAGGTCGTGTAGAGCACTCGGGCGCCTCCCATTGCGTCCGCAGCGAGCACCTTCCGGTAATTCTGCACGTACGGGTTCGACCACCATTTCGGCATCGCGATCGCCGACCCCGCGCTTGCGATGGATATCATGGTTTCGGCCCCGGCGCGGCTGTACGGTGTGGCGACGGTACCCAGGTTCACCCATTCGTGAAGGTGAGCTTCCCAGTAGCCCATCGAGCTGATGGCAATCGACGCAACGGCCACTACTGCGCCCGCTTCCTCGCCAGAAAGGTTCGTGACTGCGGCGTACTGAATGTTGAGGACCTCACTGAGAAGCCATTCCCGCGACAATGCCGTAGCGACCGTATGACCGATCTGGTCCATGTAGGAGGCCGCGAGGGGTGAAAGGTCGTTCGCAGCAAGGCGGGGGTCGCCGACGATGACGTTTCTTGCAATTCGTGCCGGCCCTGTCTCCTCACTGCAGGATTCGGCTTCGATTGCGGGATCGACAAGTGCGAAAGGCACTTCACCGTTTCGCGCCTGACGGTGAAATTCCTTGAGTGCCCTGGCCGCCCTTCGGCAGAGCTGTTCCTGAGTCGCCTTGCCTGGGTGCTTGCTGAGCTCGGCAAACACGAATTCAAGTCCATCCGTGTGATACTTGCCAATCCATCCATACCGCTCGTTGAGCTCCTTGACCCTTCGGTCGAGCGCCACCCGGGTCTCGTCGGCGGGGACTGGAGCTGTTGCATCCGGCGAGCACGCTACGATCGTGAGCGTGGCGGCCGACACTGCAAGCAGCACGGTGATGCATGCCGATCTCGTTCGCATAGTTCCTCCGTGTGTGGAGTGAGCGGGGACATCCCGTTCGAGGCGAATCGTAAGCGAGCCGGCTACCGGGTCCGTCAGCGTTCCATTGCCCGAGACAGCGCAATCGTCTCGCGGCCATGCAAAGCGCGGCGCCACGGCGTTGACTATATGCCGATACAGTTATAGATTGGTTGAGGGGCCGATGCTGAAGTCGCATTCCCTCAAATCCAGGCAGATGACCCCACGGAAGTTTTTCCAAAATTGCTGATCGTCGGATACGCTCTCGCCGCGCTGGTCGGCATCTCGCTCGGGATGCTCGGCGGCGGGGGATCCATTCTCACCGTTCCGATCTTCGTCTACGTGCTCGGATTCGATCCGAAACTTGCGATCGCGATGAGCCTGCCTGTTGTTGGCGGCGCGAGTTTCGTCGGCGCGCTGAGCCACTGGCGCGCAGGAAACGTCAGGCTTGGAACAGCAACGCTGTTCGGTATCATCGCAATGGCAGGTGCTTATGCGGGCGCACGACTTTCGATCTATCTGAGCGGTAATGCCCAGCTGCTGCTGCTCGGAATCACAATGCTCGCCGCAGCCGTGTCGATGCTGCGGTCGGCGAGACGTGATGCCGCCAGGCCGGCCACTGCCGACACACTGCCGATGCCACTGGCTCTGCTTTTTCCAGTCGCTCTTGGCGTCGGCGCTCTCACCGGTCTTGTTGGGATTGGCGGCGGATTCCTCATCGTCCCCGCACTCGTCGTTCTGGCAGGCGTTTCAATGAAGCAGGCAGTAGGCACCTCGTTGCTCGTCATCTCGATGAACTCGATGTCCGGCTTCGCGGGCTACGCCGGCAGAGTCGAGCTTCCGTGGAATTTCATGCTCGTTTTCATGGCGATCGCCGCCGCAGGAATTCTCATTGGCACCCGGCTCACACGCCTTGTGTCCCAGTCTGCTCTCAAACAGGGATTCGCCGTTTTTCTGATCCTCCTCGGCGCAGTCATTGTGTTCAAAAACATCTCAGCCTGAACGGAGAACAATATGCTGCTCGCATTTGAAGCAAACGTCGTCGACCCGAATCGCGACATCGACCGTACCTCCGCATCGCGACATAAGAAGGGAGTGGCTGAGTGACGAGGCTTACGCTGACCCCGGAAGTCATTGCCCTCGTATCCGATCGATTCAAGGCACTCGGTGAGCCCGCGCGACTCGAGATATTGAGCTGCCTTCGAGCGGGAGAAATGAGTGTGAAGGATCTCGTGCAGGCAACGGGCCTCGGACAGGCCAACGTCTCCAAGCATCTGGCGATTCTGCATTCGCTCGCATTCGTAAAACGGCGGAAGGAAGGGTTGTTCGCGTTTTATTCGCTCGCCGACAAAGGAGTGTTTCAGCTATGCGACCTCATGTGCGGACGCGTCGAGTCGGAGTTGAAGAAGCGAAGCAGGCTTCTCTCGGGCTGAGCCGGGTTCAGGGCAGACTCTGACAGGCCATGCCTCGCGTCTCATCGACAAAAATGATGAGGGCGAGAACATCCACCTGACCCCGTTCTCCGGATTGCCCTGAGGTAATGCGAGCAGGCTCCTGCAACGTTGCCAGGGCATCAAGCGACTTGTTGTCGGTTGAAAGAGCGCGCGCGAGCTCTGCTTCCCTGTACCTTCCCATGCGCCCCCGGATTTCCGCTCTCGCGAGGCGCGCGATCGATGCCACATGGTGACGCTCATGAGTCCGGGACGTTTCAACCGCGCGCGACAGGCTCGCGAACATTCGTCGCCGTACTGGTGAAGTGCCCGACGAATGGGAAATTCCATCGAGCGCACAGGCCAGCGCGAAATGGGACATGATTGCCTGAAGTGCATCGTCGATTTCGCTACTAAAGGAAGTGGCGTCCGGTCCTTCCGCCAAGACAGCGCAATCAACGAGAGTGGCAGGATCGTCGCTCTCACCTCGTCCCGTCGAGCCCAGCAGCGCAACTCTGTCTTCGAGTCTGCACGCCGCCAGGAATCCGGGCCCTCGAGCCCGCACGGAAGCGGCGACACAGCATCTGGTGTTCCTCGCTGAGCCCGCTTGCCATGACCGCAACCGGGTGGTCAACGCCTCGATCAACAACGGCTCGTTTCGGATGCCCGACGCTTCGTTCGATTTGAACTCGAGGATCTGCTCGATGCGAGCCAGCGTCTCTGCACGAGCGGGCGGACGAAATGCACAGGCATGAACCGTCTCGTGGCGCGATCCAAACCTGGCAACTCTCCCAAGCCGCTGCTCCATCCGCGCCGGGGTCCATGGAAGATCCAGGTGAATCACCATTCCGGCATCCTGGAGGTTCACTCCCTCGCTCAGCAGGTCGGTTGTCAGGAGAAGCGTCACATCGTTAGCGCGATCTGCGCGCGATACTCCAGAAGCCTCCGGGGCAAATCGCGCAATTGCCTGGTCGCGTGTGATCCTGCCACCTGCTACTCGACCACCGTGTCCGGTGAGAGCAGCGACCAAACCGTCGCGTGCAAGATGCGCGAACATGGCGCGCACTGTCTCTTCGTATTGTGAGAAAGCAACGGTACGAATGCCGCGGTGTGAGACCCGGAGTCCGCGGATGACCTCCGCCGTAGCCGCGTCTCTTTCACTTTGTCGCGGAAGCAGATCCAACAGAGCGCGCACTTCGCGATCGTGCAGCTCGACAGCGTCAATGAGGTGAGAGACGTCGCCATCGGCAGTTCCGATCAGGTTCGCGAAAGCAAGCTGAATCGAGCCCTCCGCCATCGTCCAGGATGCCAGCTCCCCTGCGGTCGGCCATATCCCCGACTCGAGCGAAGCTCGCATCGCTGCGGCCTTCAACCTTCGCCGATCGAGTCCTGCCCGAAGCGCGGCGTCACTCGACGCCCACTGTCGCAGCAGCGAATGCGCGATGAGGACGCCGCCGTCCCCGCCATCCCTGACAGGAAGAGGCGGTGGCAGCGAAAGAATGGCATTCGGGATCCTGTCATCGGCACTCACCGCGTTCCACCGAATTGCCGCAACTGACGGAGTTGCCAGCCTCGAACGCTCAGCCGCCCGGTCCCTTCGCACCACTATCACGCCAAGCTCAGCGCTGCTGAGGCCGGAGGCGCGCTCACCCAGGAAAATCGACAGAAGTGCGATGAGATCATTACGCCGGTTATGAATCGGTGTGGCTGAGAGCAGAAGTACATCGCTGGATTTTGCCAGCGCTGTGAGCGCGGCAAATCGCTTCGTGCCCGGGTTGCGGGCATGGTGGGCTTCATCGAGAATGACTAGCCCCGTCGGGCTCGCTGAACTGCCGCTTCTGCTGAGGGATTCGTACGAAACGAAGGCCACATTCACTCCGCTCGATTCCGCGGCTGCATTCCACATAGTGCGGAGAACTGCAGGCGCGACGACGACCACATCGCTGTACCCGCGCGCCACGGCCAGGGCGGTGAAGGTTTTTCCGGTTCCCACAGGGTCGCACAACAATGCGCCACCAAATACTGCAATCGCTTCGCGCAGGCGCGCGCAGGCCTCGAGCTGATGAGGTTGGAGCTCGATCGTTCCCATTTCAGGCGCGGAGTCGGTCTTGAGAAACGCATTAGCGATAGTCGCGCGCGCGCCTGCCGCGGTGGTAATGGTGAATCGTGGACCGCCCTCTACTCGCTCCATTCGAGCAACGGCGCGACGTCTTTCTCTTCGAGACCGAATGCCGCGAGGACCGCAGCATGCACCTTTCTTTCATCGGCTGTCCCAACGCTTGATGCTTCGGACCCGATAGGGGCGAGAAGCTTCCTGGCCCGATCCCAATTCTTTGGAACCGGCATGATCGACATCGTCCATCCCATATAGCGCTTGTATCCGCCGCGCGCCGGCTCTGCTATGGCCGAGAGCCACGCACCGATGATGTCGGAGTTGATCAGAGTGGCGATCGCGTGTGCGTCGGAGTCAGTGCGGCAGCGTAT
>JAYUWU010000295.1:0-6396 GCA_043753365.1 Gemmatimonadaceae bacterium
CAGCCCAGCCATGCGGTTCGTTCACCAGTGAACGGGTCGGTTGTTTGCTGTATAGTTAAGGCGTGATACAGCGCTTTCCCTGGAGCGTTCAATGAAACATGTCGGCACGATCACGTGCCCGTACTGCAAATCAAGGTCTGTCGAACAAATGCCGACCAATGCATGCCTTTACACGTTCGTCTGTGTGCATTGTGATCGCGTACTTCGGCCGCTCGCTGGTGATTGTTGCGTGTTCTGTTCATACGGTGACGTTGCATGCCCTCCGAGGGCATCCCAATGACCGAAAGCGAATGGACAGTTTTGGCTAACTACGCCTCGGGATTCGAAGCGGATATCGCAATGGTTCAACTTGAGAATGCTCGCATTCCGGCCCTTCGCGATTCGCACGATAGCGCGGGCATCTTCGGCCCAGGCTTTCAGGGCTTGACCAGTCGCGGAGTCACGGTAAGGGTTCCCACGTCTATGCTGGAGCAAGCCCGGGCATCGGTCCTGGTGGTCGATGACACCGCGTAACACTTCGTGCTGATGCTCCTCTAGAACCGAAAAATTCTTCCCAGAGCCTTTCCGATCTTCTTGCCGAACTTGTCTGCCTGCTTCTCGACCTGCTCGCCGAAATCATCGTCGCTCGTCCACACCGGCTCCGAGTCATACGGCGGTCCGTGCTCGAGACATTCCTGGCGCGGACCCGTTCCGGGCTTGAAGTGCTCGAGCTTTCTCGCAGGGCACCACTCACCGGCGATCCATCCCGTTGTCGGATCGATCATGATCGCCTCGCTCACTTCCGGCGGCGGTTGCCACGCGCCCTCTGCCGGCTGCTCCTTCCAACCGCGAGTGTAGAACTCGGCCCACGCAGGTGATGCGAGACGGCCACCGGAAGCCTGATAGCTGATCGAGTGCGGCTCGTCGTACCCGAACCAGAATGCGGCGACGACAGTCGGAGTGTAGCCGACGAACCATACATCGTTGCCATCGTTCGTCGTACCTGTCTTGCCGGCAATCATTCCCTTCGCACCATAGTCGCGTACAGGACGCCCGGTGCCGTAATCGACAACGGCGCGCAGCATCGATGTAAGCTCGTAGGCATTGGCAGGGCTGATCACACGCTGAAGGGGCGCGACCTCGCCACTCCACAGAACTTTCCCTTCGCGGGACTCGATTCGCTTCACGAGCCGCGGCGTTACGCGAAAGCCACCGTTCGCGAACGGTGCATAGGCTCTCACCAGCTCGAGCGGCGTCAAGTTCAGCGCGCCAAGCGCGACTGAAGGGTAGTTGGGAATCTCGCTGTCGATCCCCATGCGATGCGCGTTGTCGATGATGCTGCGCAATCCGATTGTCTGGCTGACGCGAACTGCAGCTGCATTCGATGAGCGCATGAGTGCGCGCCTGAACGTGATGAGGCCGAGATATTCGTCGCTGTAGTTTGCCGGGCTCCAGACAGTTCTTCCCTGCACTACTTCAACAGGCTCGTCCCGCACGTCGGAGCCGGGCGAGTATCCTGCTGAAAGCGCGGACACATATACGAAAGGCTTGAATGCAGAGCCCGGCTGCCGCTTCGCCTTCAAAGCGCGATTGTAGTTGCCGCGCTCGTAGCGTCTTCCCCCTGTCAGCGCGCGGATGTCACCGTTTCGCGGATCGATGGCGACCATCGCGCCCTGGATGGAATGGCGCACGCCGTTCCACATGCTCCGCGACTCACTCTGGATCGCCGTCGCCCGGCGCGACACTGCGCGATCGGCGGCGGCTTGCGCTCCCTTGTCGAGCGTCGTGTATACCGTGAAGTCAGAAACATCCTCAGCGCGCTTGCTCAATACGGAATCCACGAACGCGCGCACTGCATCGAGGGCGAACGAGTCTCCACTGGTATCGGGGCGCCATTCGTTCTTCGCGATACGGAGCGGAGTTCCTGCCATCTGCGCGAACCGCGCCCGCGGCACATATCCCTGCTGAACCATCAGGGAGAGGACGAGATTGCGGCGAGCTTGCGCCCTCCGCGGATTTCGTCGCGGAGTGTAGTATGACGGCGCCTTTGGAAGCGCCGCGAGGAGCGCGCCTTCGGAAATCGTCGCTTTCGACACGCTCTTTCCGAACAGGTCACGGCTTGCCGCCTCGATGCCGTAAACGCCATTCCCCATGTAAATGACGTTCATGTACATCTCGAGGATCTGATCCTTCGTCAGCGACCCTTCCATCAGCTGCGCCACCCGCAGCTCGACAAGCTTCTGCCGCACCGAGCGATTCGGATACTTCCGCACGACGAAACTGTTCTGCGCAGCCTGCATCGTGATCGTGCTGAAACCCTGGGCAACTCCACCGGCGCGGACATTGGCGAGAGCCGATCGCACGAATCCGCGCCAGTCGACACCGCCGTGATCGTAGAAGCGCCTGTCCTCCGTCGCAATGAATGCCTGACGCACGTGCACAGGAACCTGCGAGATTGGTACATTCAGACGTCGCACGATCGCGAGCCGGCCCATCAGCTGGTTGTTGCGGTCGTAGATCCGTCCGCCTTCGTCAGGCCGGTAGGTCTGGATCTGCCGGGGTGTCGGACAGCCATGAAAGCCGCACGTGGCAAGCCAGACATCGAGGGCAATTACGCCTAGAATGCTTATTGCGAGTGCAGTCTTGAGTGCCGCATCGCGCTGTATTTTTATCTTCCACTGTCTAAACCGCATCACGTATCCATGTTCAAACGAATAGCAGCAATCGTATCCCTGGCAGCGGTCGCCATCGCCTGCACCAGCAAGGGTGACACCGCCTCCGCCGCCGTCTCGGCCGATTCCACCGTCTCAGCTAATACACCGCCAGCCGCCAACAGCGCCACCACCCTGCCCGAAGGATCATTTGTCCTTACGGCAGAAGACTCCGCGCGGATTCCGAATGAGTTCGGTCGCATCCCGGTCGTGGAGTACCATCTCATAGACACAGCCGACGGCCGCTACGCCCGCGAGCGCGCCCGCTTCGCCCGTGACCTCGAGCTCATCTACAAGAGAGGCTATCGGCCGATCAGCATCTCGCAGCTTCTGGACCGCAAGATCGACCTTCCTAAAGGCCTGTCTCCCGTCGTCTTCGTTTTCGACGACGCTAGCCCAAGCCAGTTCAGGTACATCGAGCGCAACGGCAACCTGGAGATCGACCCAATCAGCGGCGTCGGCATCTGGATGAATTTCAAAAAGACACACCCCGACTGGGCCAACAACGCGGTGTTCTGCATGCTCTCCGGTGCGGCGGCAGGCCGTTCATTGTTCGGCGACAAGGGCATCGAAGGGCAGAAGAGCGAGTGGCGCCAAAAGAAGGTGCAGTATCTGAAGGAGCAGGGATTCGAGCTCTGCAACCACACACTCTGGCACGCGAACCTCAGCAAGTATTCAGATGCGGTCGTGCAGGAGCAGATCGCGCGCGGCGAGATGGCGATCGACTCGGCAGTCCCGGGCTACAACGTGCGCACGTTCGCGCTTCCGCTCGGAGTCTGGCCAAAGAACCGGGCCCTGGCAAAGTCCGGATCGTGGACAGATCCGAAAACGGGCAAGGCTTTCCGCTATGACAACGAGGCGATCCTCGAAGTAGCCGGTGGCCCGACTGAAAGCCCGCACGATCCGAAGTTCAATCCGCTGAGCATCAAGCGAATCGAGGTCTTCGGAAATCAGCTCGAGAATGTACTCGACCGTCTCGACAAGAATGCGTCGCGATACGTTTCTGACGGAAACCCTGCCACGGTGGCAAAGCCGGCACCGGCTGCGGCACAGTAGTAGTAAGAAGCAACAGCGGATTTTTAACGCGAAGAACGCGAAGGCGGCGCGAAGATACGCGAAGGACGAGCCGAAGCTACGCCTAAGGGCCAGCGTATGTCCGCGAGTATTTTTGTAGTTAACTACAAAAACGGAATCGTAGCTGCGGCCAAGCGGTAGTGACGGCGACGATCTTTCCTCCCAACTTCGCGTATCTTCGCGCCCACTTCGCGTTCTTCGCGTTTCAAATCCGCCGTTCGCAGTTCCTGCCGTTAAAGCTTCTCCAGCTCAGTCCATCGATCAACTGCACGGCGAAGGTGCGGAATCACTATCGACCCGCCGACAACAAGCCCGACGGAAAAGGTCTCAAACATTTCCGCGCGCGAGACGCCCTCTTCTCTGCACCGCGTCAGGTGATACGTCACGCAGTCATCGCACCTGAGAACGAGAGAGGCCACGAGGCCAAGCAGCTCTTTCGTTTTGACGTCGAGCGCGCCCGCCTCGTACGTCCGCGTATCGAGCGCAAAAAATCTGTTGATGACCAGATTGTTCTCGCTGAGTATCTCGGCGTTCATCCGCTCACGGAATTCGCGGAATTCGGTGAGCTCGTCATAGCCTGCATGATCGTGACTCAAAAGCGCCATCCTTTGAGATTGCGGAGCGCCCCGTCGAGCGCTTCCCTCTGCTCGCGATTTTCCGCGGTGGCCAGCAGTTGCTCGTATGTGAAGATCGCAAGATCGAGGGCATCGTAGTCCTTCTCGGCGCCAGCGAGGGCGGCAGCGTTGTCGGCAACGTTGGCGCGGGCCAGGTCGTCCTTTGGAAATCTCCCGGACACCTGTTGCCACCGCGCGAGTCGCTGGCGCGGATCTGACTCAGCAAGGGCCCACAGGTGCCACCCCGCACGATTGTCAGGATCTGCGGCGATCGCGCGCGAGGCCAGCTCACCGACCGGCTCCGGACCACGGCCTGTCAGCCAGTAGGCATTGGCCAGCGCAACCAGCTTGCGGGCATCGTTGGGGCTCTCCGCGACGGCCTGCTCCAGGCCGGGGATCGGATCTGTTTCGTCGTTGAGAATCGAGCTCATGTTATCGGTCCGGGGATGTTGCCAAACTAACCCTGCTTGCGTCCTCCTGTGGTCAGGTGTACCATTCTGTTCAACTGCGCAGCCTTAGAGGCGCGCCTCGAACAAGATGCAGTTTGCGGGACGACGCGTGAGTTCGGCCCGCGCCCGCCGCAGAAGCCAGTCGCGCTACTTTATTTCCGCCACACCACAAATTGATGAACGAACGCCGACGTCCTTTTCGTCGCGGCCGAGGCCCACGCCCCTCCGGTCCTCGTGCTAATGAACCCTACGGGGATGCTGACCCGTATCGCGAGCCAATTGAATCAGCGCAACAGGACACCGACAACTTCGATGTTCCGCAACCCGGCAATATGAGCGACGAAGGAAATAGCGACGCACCCGCTTCGACGACCGCACCACAGGACTCGCCGCCTTCAGAGGCACCACGCGAGTCCGAAGATCCCGCTGGTGCGCCGGCGTACAACAACAACCAGCCTCAGGGCCGCAATCAGTACGGCGCCCAGCAGGGTGGAAACCGTGACGGGCGCGGTTCCAATGGTTCCAATAGTCGCGATGGCAGACGCAGCAACCGCAACCAGCGTGGTCGCGGGCGAAATAACAACCGGCCGCAGCGCAGTGGTGGCGGCGGCGAGCCCGTACCACGACAGCCACTCGCGCCTATCGTTCCCGATGGCGAAACAACAGGCTGGTACGAAGCATCACGCGACGGCGGCTACATTCGCCGCGCTGCCAACAGTTATCTCACAGATCCGTCTGACGCATACGTTCCGCCCAATCTTGCGAAGCAGTACAACCTCCGTCGCGGTGATGCAGTTTTCGCGACAACCGGCCGCGATCAAAGAGGCCGCACTGTGGTTGCTGAGATCACGCAGATCAACGGATCAGATCCCGACCTCGCACTGAGACGTCCCGACTTCGGCGCGCTCATCGCATCATACCCAGAGAGAAAACTCAAGCTTGAAACCGGTCGCCCCGCGAAGGGCGGACCAGAGCTTACGCGCAGGGCAATCGACCTCATCGCACCGATCGGATACGGCCAGCGCGCACTCATAGTCGCACCGGCACGCGCCGGAAAGACGATGCTCCTCCAGGCAATCGTCGAAGGCGTTGCAGTCAATCATCCCGAAGCGGTACTGCTCGTGCTGCTCGTCGATGAGCGACCGGAAGAAGTCAGCGAGATGATCACCTGGGGATACGGTGAGGTAGTCGCATCGAGCTTCGACATGCCTGCAGCTCGCCACACCGACGTCACCGAAATGGTTCTCGAGCGTGCGCGACGCATGGTCGAGCTCGGCAAGGACGTTGTCATCGTTCTCGATTCGATCACCCGCATGGCACGTGCGTACAACACTGTCGAGCGCGGAACGGGCCGCACGCTCAGCGGCGGACTCGATGCGACGGCGATGGCGAAGCCGAAGGCATTCTTCGGATCCGCGCGATCAGTTGCACCGGAGCACGGCGGAGGCTCACTCACGATCATCGCAACGGCGCTCGTCGAAACTGGCTCGCGCATGGACGACGTGATCTTCGAGGAATTCAAGGGCACCGGAAACTGCGAGATCAAGCTCGACCGGTCATTGGCCGAGC
>JAYUWU010000296.1:0-18143 GCA_043753365.1 Gemmatimonadaceae bacterium
GCCGCGGGATCTTTCGGCTCCAGTCTCCACCGCCTTATGAACGTCTGCTCGGCCGCCTTCTGCTCGTCGAGGCCGTAGTTGATTCTGGACACAGTGAAAAATCCGGCGCGGGCGTCCGCATATCGGGGACGCATCGGCGACCTCGGCAGAAGCACTATCGACTGTCGCATCTCGAGTGAGATCGCGCCGCTGCTGGCATCAGCGGGTGGCTCGCCAGCCTCGAAAGTCTGGGTGTGACGCACTTCGATGTTCATCGGGAATGACTTGACTGCACTCACGAAGCTTCGTGCCGGATCGAGCCGGCGCACCTGATACTGCCGACGCTGCACTCCACTCAATCCCGAGATGCCAGGGGTGTCGCCGCCGAAGAAATCAGTGACGTCCAGAACGAAACTCGCGCTGTCGCGGCCGAATGCCTGAATCGGAAACGCGGCGAGAATCGCCCCTACGTTGTTGCTTGCAACAGAGATCGCGATCGGCAATGAATCGTCGGCATATGCATCCACGCTCAGGCTGCGGAGCACGATTCGGTCGGCATGTCGCTCCCACCGCACGAGTCGCTCTTCGACGGACTGTCCGGCCGAGAGAAAGCCACCGATGTTCGCTGGTACTCCGGCGACGCGGCTTACGAAAAGCATGTCGCGTCCGACGAGTGAATCGGGAACCTCGAAGAACCATCGATCTTCGACGCGGTGTGTGGTGATACCACCCGCATCGGTGATCGCGCGGTCGGTAATCACCTGCCGGTACGGTCGGGGACGTCTTGCACCGGATGCAGGCTGCTGGGTAGGTACAGCCGGTTGTGCGGTTGTTGACGCCTGTTGCACCGGAGCCGGCGGTTTCGGCTTGGCGCTGGCTGACGCACACGATGTAAGAATTGGGGCGACTGCGAGTGCCGACATGGCCGCGAGCCGGGCGATGTGGCAATTCCTGAATCTGGTTGTCACTGGCATTCGTAAAGAATGCAGCGTGCGCGTCGCCAATGAAAGTCGCACCGGCATACCGCTGAGCCGTCGGCGGCGTATCATTGAACGCATGAGATTCAGTTTTGCATTAGCACTTCTGTCTGTTGTACTCCTTACGACCGGAGGAGGTGCACAGCAACCGCCCGCACCGTCGCCCAGATACGACATCCTGATAACTGGCGGGTCTGTCATCGACGGCACCGGTTCTCCGCGGCGCCGAGCGGACATTGGGATAAAGGGTGACCGTATCGTGGCAGTATCCGCCGCACCAATAGCGCGAACAGAAGCCGCTCGGGTAATCGATGCGACCGGGCGCACGGTTGCACCCGGGTTCATCGACCTCCACGCGCATCTCGATCCTCTTCTTCGTTTGCCGTTGGCGGAAAGTGCGCTGAGGCAGGGTGTGACCACGGGACTTGGCGGTCCCGACGGTGGATCACCGTTACCGCTTGCGCCGTATCTGGATTCCGCACGCCGACTGAAGGTCGGGATAAACGTTGCGTTCCTTGCGGGCCACAATGACATCCGTCGGACGGTAATGGGAATGAGCGATGCCCGCCCGACAGCAGATCAACTGGCGCGCATGAAGAAGTTGCTCGCCACGGCGATGCACGACGGAGCGTTTGGGCTGTCTACCGGATTGTTGTATCTACCGGGCACGTACTCGGACATCGATGAGGTAGTTGCGCTCGCGCGGGTAGCCGCGGATTCTGGCGGCATCTACACATCACATCTCAGGAAAGAAGGCATTGGCCTGCTCGACGGAGTTGCTGAGGCGCTCGAGATTGGGCGACGCGCGCGAATTCCAGTAGTGCTGACGCATCACAAGGCTGTCGGACAGATGATGTGGGGCAAGAGTGTTGAAACTCTCACCATGGTAGATAGCGCGCGCCGGGCGGGCACGGACGTGATGATCGACCAATATCCGTATACGGCGACTCATACCGGCATAGGTGTTCTGGTGCCGTCGTGGGCGATGGCTGGGGGTCGTGAAGAGCTGGAGAAGCGCCTGGCTGTTCCGGCAATGAGGGACAGTGTCCTGCGCGGTATCGTGCAGAACATTCTTACAGATCGCGGTGGCGGAGACATCTCGCGAGTGCAATTCGCGCGCGTTACATGGGACAAGTCACTCGAGGGCAGGACGCTCGCCGACTGGGCGCGTCGCCGCAACCTCGAGCCGACACCGGAGGTTGGTGCTACTCTCGTGCTCGAAGCGATGAGTAAAGGTGGCGCGAACGCGATTTATCATGTCCTGCACGAGGGCGACGTTCGGCGCATCATGGTGAGTCCTCATACAATGATTGCCTCGGATGGGCGGCTGTCGCAGCCTGGGGAAGGCCACCCGCATCCACGCGCGTACGGCACATTTCCTCGCGTGCTCGGCGAATACGTGCGCCAGCAGAAGCTGATGTCACTCGAGACAGCTGTCTTCAAGATGACCGGGATGCCGGCGAAGCGGCTGGGGTTGAGCGGTCGGGGAGTGCTGCGCGAAGGCGGATTCGCGGATATTGTGATTTTTGATCCGGCCACGGTTCGCGACGCGGCAACATTCATCGATCCACACCAGTATCCGGTTGGAATCGAGACTGTAATTGTGAACGGCGTGATTGCCGTCGACGTCGGGAAGCCGACGGGTGCGCGTGCAGGCCGGGTTCTTACGCCCCGTTCCTAGCGCGCTCGAATTGGATCACGGCCGTCTCAGCTCAACTATCAGCACGCGTATCGTACTTGTTCCGGTATTCTCGGCCCAATGCGTGATCGGTTCGCTGAAAAAGACATTCCCCGCCTTGAATTCTGAATCGCGCGTGCGACCGTCGGCCATGTGGAGACGCACGCTTCCGCCGTCGAGGATGTACATCACATATGCCGGGTGTTTGTGAAGCTTTTCCCTGAATCCTGGCGGCAGTACGGCTTTCATCACCCGGACGGAGTCGTTCTCGAGTTTGACCGTGATACTTGTCGGGTTTACGACGGCGGGATCCTCATGGTGCGATGCTGTCGAAAAATTGCCGCCGCTTTTTGGCTCAACGAGAACGATACGAATCGGCGTTTCCCCGATGTTTTGCACGTAGTGGCGCGAAACCACACGCGCCCAGGCAACATGTCCCGTTTTGTCGCTGCTATCGAATGACGAGCTGTCGGGGAGAAAGATGCGGAGCGTACCGCCGCTCAGGACGTACGAGGCCTTTGGCGGGTGAGTGTGCCAGTTATCCCGCTCGCCGGGATTCAGCGAGTACTCGACGACTCTTACGTGGTCGTTATTGAGGACGACCTTGTATTTGTCCGGCGAGACCTCGACAGGGTCGATGCCCGCATTCCCTTGGGATAGTGCGCAATAGGGAGTTGAGATAGCGACTGCGGCGATTAACGCGAATACTGACGCAGGATTGAGAAGGTTCATGAATTGTCAGCGTGTCCGGGTTGAAAAAAGAAGGGCGCTGGGAGTCGGTAGTCTTTTGTCGCTGGCAGTAGCTATTTGCTATAGTGGGCAGCTACTCGCAATAACTATTTGCGTTAGCTGTTAGACGATGCTTTGGAATTGTCCGGGCCGCTCAGGCGTTTCTCCAGCCCACTCAGCATTTTTCCGACTTCGTCGAGTTTCGCGCTGAGGGATTCGAAGTATGCGGCGTCGACGAGCTCGAGGCTGTGCAAGAGAATCAGGTGATTTGCAGACTCGGTTGAGCTGCCCAACGCGATCCGGACGTATCGGGCAAACTCCTTGTCGCTCCGCTTTGAGCTGCCTTCTGCAATGTTAGCCTGAATTGAAAATGTGGACCGGAGGAGTTGCACGCGAAGGATCGACCCGGCGATGCCGTGAATGCCCTCAATGGTTCTTGCGGTCTCAACCGAAAGAGAGTTTGCTTTTTGCCATACGATGAGCTTTTTGAAATCGGCCATGGGCTTTTCCGCTGGTTCACAGCCCAGAAGGCTACTTCGTCTCTATACAATCTGTGGCACCATATTGAGTACAGGTCGCATCGTTTCGCTGCTGTGGTTCTTTGCGTTTCGGCAAATAGCGAATAGCAAATAGCTTCCGCTAACAGCTATCGACTAGCGCTAGCAGCACCTTGGTGTTCAGGTTTTTGAAGAATCAGCACGCATTGGAAGCCGTTAGTCTTCAGCGGGCTAGCAATAGCTATTTGCTATTCGCTATAAGCAAAACAGAAAAGACGAACGACGACTCATGGGCCACGGCGTGCGTATAAGTCGGGCGCGCGCGTGGCACCCTTTCGCTCAAACGATGGGTATTATCCCGTGTCATCCTCAATCCCCACTTTCTGAGCACGTTAACCTGCCCTTCTTGCCACATCTCAGGACCCTTACAATTGTCTGGCGGCTGCTCCCGCTCTGCCTCTCGTTCCGGCGGGACTTTCGGCGCTGGATCGTAGCTGGCATCCCAGTCGCGCGGAATCAGGACTTTCACGAGAAACGCGCCGCCGCGCTGGTCCACGCGCTCGTTTCGCTCGGCCCCACATTCGTCAAGCTCGCCCAGGTCTTCGCCTCGCGGCCCGACGTCGTCCCTGAGCCGTATCTCTCGGCCCTTGGAACTCTGGTCGATCGCGTGCCGGTCGTTCCTTTCGATAAAATCGAACACGAGATCGTGTCAGCGTACGGCCGCCGGCCTGAAGAGATGTTCGACTCCTTCAACCGGGAGCCGCTGGCATCCGGATCGCTTGGCCAGGTCTACCGAGCGCGATATGAAGGAAGGGACGTTGTCGTGAAGGTTCTCCGCCCTGGAGTCGAAGCGCTCGTCGACATGGACATCCGTGCAGTCCGTCGCCTTCTCGACATCGTCTCTGCGCGGTGGTCCAACCCGCATCTGCGCGGGTTTCGCGTGGTCGTAGACGAGTTTTCGATGCGAGTGCACGAGGAGATGGATTTCCGGCAGGAGGCAGCGAACGCCACCGCCATCGCCGAACGCTTTGCGAATAACTCGAGAGTGCTCATTCCCTCGATCGAGTCAGACCTGACGCGCCAGCGAGTCATCGTCATGGAGTACATGGAAGGGACGCGCATCGACGCTCTATCTCCGCGCATCTCCGAAGGAAACCTCAACGGTCAGCGAATCGTCGAATCGGTTGTCGAGGCCTACATCCAGATGATGCTGGTCGATGGATTGTTTCACGCCGATCCGCACCCCGGAAACCTTCTCGTGACCGACGATGGTCGACTCGTCCTGATCGACTTCGGAATGGTCGTACGTGTCGAGCCCGAAATGCGTCGCGTACTGATACGGACAGCACTCGCAGCTGTAACCCGGGACACGGCCGGCGTGATACGTGGCTTCTTCGACCTTGGGATCGTCGAGCCCGGTACCGACATGACGACGATTCACCGCCTTGTCGACGTGTTGCTGGGCATGGCGTTCGACGGGGTTGCGGCCGTCGATATTCCGGCACGCATCCTCGCCGATCGCACGCTGGCTGACGACGTCATGCGCACTATCTACGACTGGCCGATCATTCTCCGCGGAGAGCTCGTCTATTTCGGGCGAGCGGTCGCGCTGATCGAGGGGATTGGCGCGCGCTACATCCCGGGATTCAACCCGGTTTCCTTTGCCGCACCGGTGATCCTGAAACACAGGCGCGCGATACTCGCAGCAATGGGCGAAGACGCCGACACACGCGCCAACATCGGCGTTCTGCTCGGCAAGCTCGCCGGCGACATCACGAGCGTGGTGATCAACGTTTCCCGGGAGATAGTCGGGGCTGTGTTCCGTCAGCTACCCGGACTGCTTGCCCCGATCGGCAACCTCTTCGAGCCAATGATAGTCGACGTCCAAACTTCAACGACTCCGGAAACAGCGTAGAATTATTGCATGTCGCCAACACTTCAGTTGGTCCAGATCATCCTCCAGGCGCTCACGTCATTTGCGATCGCCGGCGGACTGATTTTCACTGCAATACAGTTCAGGAACGCGCGCGATGCTCAGCGAGTCGCGAACTTTTCGAAGCTCGTGGAGCTTCAGTCACAACTGCGGTACCTGCGCGTCGAGAACCCTTCACTCGCATCGGTAAGTCCGCGGGACGTCGAGAACCTGAAATCTGACCGCGAGATTCAGGAATACTTTCTCCACCTGATCCAGCTGTCATTATTCGAGATCGCGTGGTACGCGCACAAGCACGGCCAGCTTCCTGAAGACTACTTCCACTCGTGGACCAGCCGCATGTGGGAAGTCGCTCAGGAACCAGGATTTCGCAAGATGATCGACAATCCGGCGATGAAGATCCTTCACGACGATTTCGAGGTCTACGTTCGGCAGTTGACCGAGCTGACCGCTCCACCAGGTCCTTCGCGCAGGAAGAAGCGCGGTTAGAGTATTGGATCAGGGCCGTGACGAACCCAGCATTGGCCACGGATTTATTGCACCGCGCTCAGACTCGTATACGCCGTAGTGAAGATGCGGGGGAGTTCCGCTGGCATTTCCAGTGTTCCCGACGTAGCCGATAGTGTCACCAGCAAACACGACATCACCAGCCTCGAACTCGCCGTAGCTATCGAGGTGCGCGTAGTAGTGCACCTGCCTCCCCGGGCCGAGGACATTTATCACCTGCCCGCCAAGCGTGTTGGTGCCGAGGCGCACGACGATTCCTTCGGTTGCGCTGATTACTGGCGTGCCGCGTTTCGCGAAAATGTCTACGCCCTTGTGCGCTCGCCCGCCGCTGCGTGCCGCACCCCATGTATCCGGTATCTGACGCTTGCGCACGCCTGCGACCGGGATCGTCACTTCGGACGGCGCACTCGATGTAACGAGACGGGCGAGGAATACCGGGTGACGAAGTGCTGGAAATACGGTGATGGAAATCAGGTACACCAGCGCGACGAGTGCGAGCGATACGAGACAGCCTCCGAGGCGCCTCGATTGGGAGCCGGGCTGCGACTGTCGGCGGCGCAATGTTGGCTTAAGCCTTTCTCCGGTCACCCTGGAATATTTCCTTGTGTCTTCTCTACGTTGACCTACGTATGTAGCCAGCCTGCCATCGGTCCTACCTTGCTTGCCACACAGGATACATCACGAACCACGCGAAGGTGACCATGCATCGCAGAGTCCGGATCGCAGGCGTTGCCGCAGCTCTCCCACCAATTGTGCGGACGAGCCTCCAGGTTGAGGAGCTGGTGGCAAGCGCCAGTCCAGCGTTTCGGCCACGTTCGGGTACGGTCGAGTCCATGTCGGGCGTACGTACGCGCCGCGTCGCTGATGACGACGTTCAGTGCTCTGACCTCGCTGCAGAAGCAGGCATGCGGGCTCTCCGCAACTGTGGCCTGGGCGTCGGGGACGTCGATTTGCTGATCTTTGCAGCGGCCGGTCAGGACCTGGTCGAGCCCGCGACAGCGAACATCGTTCAGGAAAAACTTGGCACTGAGTGCCCGGTGTTCGACGTCAAGAACGCCTGCAACAGCTTCCTCAACGGCATGCAGATCGCCGAATCGATGATCCTGAGCGGGGCGTATGACAGAGTGCTCGTCACCACCGGCGAAGTATGTTCGCGTGCGACCTGCTGGAACGTGAGCGGGTTCAACGAATTCAGGCAGAGCTTTCCAGGATATACGATGGGTGACGCAGGCGCTGCTGTCCTTCTCGAGCGCTCCCCTGACGATAGCGGATTCTTCTTCAGGAAATTCCTGACAGTAAGCCGCCACTGGAATCTCGCGACGATCCCTGGCGGCGGTTCCATCCATCCGCGGGGCGACGAGCACACTTTCCTCAAAGCCGATGGGCCGCGGCTGAAGGACGCCTTCCTCGATCTGGGACGTTATGTCTTACGCGAAATCATGGCGGAAGCAAACGTCACTTTCTGCGATTTCAGCAGAATCCTCGTGCATCAGGCCAGCGTACCTTATCTGGATGAGATGCTCGAGGTGACGGGGATGCCCGCCGAGCTCATCGAACACACTCTCGCGGAATTCGGGAATATGGCGTCGGCATCGCTTCCGGTGGCCTACGCTTCGGGCCTCCGACGCGGCACGATAAAACCCGGCGACCGGGTCCTCTGGCTTGGCCTGGCCAGCGGTATCAGCATTGGTGCGATGATGCTCGATGTGTAATGCGGCTGATTTTTTCGTCGTCGTCCCTTTCTATAATGAAGAGAAAGGATTGCATGCGACGCTGGCTGCGCTGGCGGACCAGGATGATCCTGACTTTACTCTCATCCTCGTCGACAACGGCAGCACCGACTCGGGCCGCAGGATCGCTGCCGATTTTGCCTCGCGGACAGCGAAGCCCAACGTTGTCGTGATCGACGAGAACCAGAAAGGAACTGGCGCAGCTTCTGATTCCGGATTCCGCTTCGCGATTAACTCAGGTGCGAAGTGGATCGCACGCACTGACGCCGATTGCCTGCCCGCGCGGAACTGGGTGCGAGCGCTCAAGACGGCAATGTGCGAGGAGGGCCTCGAGTTCGTCGCGGGAAAGATCAAGCCGCGTGAGGACGAAATCTCCCTGAGCCACACCCGGCGGGTCCTGCTCGAGTTGATGGTCATCGTCGCAGAACATTTTGGGCGAATACATCGAAGAGGCCCGCAATTCAAGTATCCGTACTTCATGGCTGCGGGGAATAATCTCGGAATCAGCGCAGCGCTGTACGAAAGGAGCGGCGGATTTCCGCGGACCTCGATAGAAGTCCTGCATGAAGACCGGGCGCTTTCGGAGATGGTCCGTACACTTACAACCAGCGCTGCCGTTCGACGAAACATCGTCGTGTATAACTCCGTCCGTCGCGTTCATGCGTATGGCTACGTGAATACGCTTAGATGGTACCGCAATCACGGCTACCGCGGCGGGACGGTCGATGTCCGATGAATGAAAGAATTCACGATATTCTGGTGAACTTTGCCGCGCATCCGGCAGGCTGGCCTCTGGCGCGCATCTCTCGACGCATCGGAAACGTGATTTACGTACCCGGATTCGGAACTATCGTGAACGATGCATCACTGGCGCACGACATCCTCATCGACGACACGTCTTTCACGAAGAATGGACAAGGCAGCCTCGCCGATACTATAACCTCACTCCTCGGTCCGTTTGCACTTGGCAACATGGATGGGGAGAAACACCGGATGCTGAGGACGAAGCTGAGAGATGTGTTCTCTCCTGCCCAGTCAGCACTGCTGCTCGAGTCACAGGAGGATTGGTTCGAGGCACTTGCTGAAGATATCGCTCAGGGCAAGTCGGTCGACATTGTGGACTGGATCCGGATATTGAGCGGCCGGCTCACCTTCGACATGCTCGGTGTTCGGCTGCCTGACAATCCGCATCAAGCCTGCCGGGAGCTGGTGCTGCTGGGTGAATCAATTGCGTCGGGCATCGACTTCAGAAAACCGCATCCGGACAAACTCGCGGTCACCCGGCAGAAGTGCGAAAGGCTCGCCGACTACATCCGGCTCGGATACGAATCAGCTTCCTCGCCTCCCAAATCGCTGATATTTCGCCTGCGCACCGCAGGACTGACGTTCGATGAGGCTAAAGGAGTCCTGTCTCTTGTATTCCTTGCCGGGACGCTGACGACTGCTGCCGCTTTCCCGCGAATTGTGGGATTGCTCATCGACAGCGGGCGCTTGCCAACTCTTCAGCGCACCGATGATTGGATTCCTCCAGCAGTTGCGGAAGGGCTCCGATATGTCGCGCCAGTTCCTGCCACCGTTCGAATCGCACAGCGTGACGTGCTCATGCAGGGCCGGCGAATCGCAAAGAGTGAGAGAATGATAATTCTCACATGCAACCTCGCGCGGGATCCCACGCTCTTTGCAAAACCTGACGTGTTCGACCCCCAGCGACAGCACGATCCGCGATCGCGCAACCTCTGGTTCGGCGCCGGGCCCCATTTTTGTCTCGGCTTTTCGCTGGCGCAACAGCAACTGAGGCGCGCACTCGAAGCACTGACATCGGGTAACCATGAGCTGGAGATCGTAAGTCGGCGCTACGGCGGGCGTGCCATCGTCCCGTCATACAAGTCGCTGGTCCTGCGAGCGACTCGACCGTCATGATCCCCCGGTCCATTCTTTCGCGACTGGACGCGGCGCGCGACGCCGGCCCGGCAGCGGGAATCGTTGACTCCGACGGAAGGTTCACATCCACCGGCGAGGTGGCAGCCAGCGCATCGAGAATCGCGACAAATCTGAAGGCTCACGGCTTCGTTCCCGGCGATCACGTTCTGTTTGCGGTTCGCCCCGGCGCAACCGCGATCGCTCTCATGCTCGGTATCATCGAAGCTGGTGGCACGCTTGTCGTCGCCGACCTCGGCGTTGGTGAGAAACTTTTCGTCGAACGCATGAATCTGATTAAACCCGGATGGATCGTCGCCGAGTCGGCACTGATCGCCGCATCGGCGAGCCCGTTTGTGCGAAAGGCGTTGCGCCGTCGCGGCAGGGGTCTGCTGCCACTCGAGAAACTCGTCGACGCAAACATCGTCCGCATCGGATTCTGGCTACCCGCGTTCATGGCCCCGTTATCGCTCGAGAGCCTGGACCTGCAAGTGGACAAAAATGTCGTCCCATCGGCGCAAAGCGACATTTCAAGCACGAGTCCGGTGCTGGTCGTGTTCACGTCGGGTACTACCACCAAGCCGAAAGCTGTAGTTCACAGTCGCAGATCCATGGATGCGACGCTGGAAATCATTTCGTCACGAATTGCCATGTCTCCCGGCGACGTCATGTACGCCGGGGAGATTCACCTGATTCTTCCTGCGCTGATGGCCGGCGCGCGTGCAGTCATGCCGCCGTACGGCACGTTTTCGCCGGCTCGCATGGTCGCCGATCTTGAAGAACATGGGGTGTCGCATTTTTTCAGCGTGACGGCCGAATGCCAGCGAGTGCTCGACTACTGCATGTCGAAGGCAGTGCACCTTCCGCAATCAGTGCGACACGCGTTCATCGGGGCGGCGCCAGTGCATGCGGCGTTTCTGCGCAGGTTCAGGATGCTCGTTCCTGAAACGGCAACGGTGTGGTCGCTCTATGGAATGACCGAGATGCTACCAGTCGCTGCGATACGTCTCGACGAAAAGCTCGCGTACTGCGGTGACGGAGACATCATCGGTCAGCCTGTCGAAGGTGTCTACGCCAGAATTGAAGCGGGAGAACTCGTACTACAGGGTCCTAACCTTTTCACCCGATATGTCGGCGAATCGCCTGTGGAGGAACATTTTACCGGCGACCTCGCGGAAATTGTCGAAGGCCGCATCGTACTCCTCGGAAGAAAGAAGGACATGATGATCCGTGGACGGTACAACATTTACCCTGGGCTGCACGAGCCGGTGGTCGAGACGATCCCCGGTGTTCGTCGTTGTGCAATGGTAGGTATCTACGACAATGACCGCCACGACGAGCTGATCGTACTCGTCGTCGAGCCTGAGTCCGGGGTCGATGCCACGGCGCTGGAGCGCCGGGTGTCGAGAGAAATCAGGACGGGATCAGCCAGAATCGACGAAGCAGCATTACCCGACAGAATTCTCGTCATGCCACTGCCGGAGGGCGGGCGTTCACGCAAGATCGACAAGGCCGCCGTTCGTGCGCTTGCGAGAGAGCGGTACACGTGAGAGTCGCAGTAACCGGTGCGAGTGGATTTGTCGGCGGTTACGTTGCTCAATACCTGGCTCGGCATGGGCACAGTGTCGTCAGCTACGGGAGGCGCCCCTCGTCGGAGTCCACCCGGCACCTCCCTGGCTATCGATCCTGGGATATTGGCGCCGGCCCCACCGACGGTGACGGACTCGACGCGGTAGTGCATTGTGCCGGCGCTGTCGGTGATTGGGGAAACGACTCCTGGTTCGAATCCGCCAACGTGGCCGGGACCGCGGCTGTTCTTGAAGCGTTCAGGAAAGCGTCCCGCTTTATCCACGTAAGCACGAGCAGTGTGTACTCCGACCGAACATCGAGTCGCCTCATCAGCGAGCACTCGAGCACCGGCGAATGCGCTTCTGCCTATGGTCGCAGCAAGGCGGCGGGCGAGGCCCTCGTTCGTGCCTCGAATCGTTCCTTCATCATCCTGCGCCCCCACATCGTGTATGGCCCGGGCGACACCACGCTTTTGCCGCGGGTGCTCGAGGCATGCAGGTCGGGGGTTCTTATGGTTCCGGGCAATGGCAGGAACCTCGTTTCGACAACACATGTCGAAAACTTCTCCAGCGCCGTGCAAGCGGCGTTGACTTCTCACGTTACAGGAATTTTTAACATCAGCGACGGTGTCGACGTTTCGGTCCATGAACTTCTGACGACGATTCTTCAGCGAGCCGGACGCGATGTCCGCCTTGTCTACCTCCCTGCAGCTGCAGCGGGCGCTGTTGCGATGTGTGTCGAGAGCATCTGGAAAGCTGCCGGCGCAAAGCGGCGCCCGCGTTTCACTCGTTACGTGGTATCGCAGCTCTCCGAGGAGCACACGCTGGACATTTCGCTCGCGCGAGTCCTGCTCGGGTATTCTCCCAAATGGACGTACCGTGACGGACCGTTAATCTGAGAAACGTAGGGCGCGTGGTCCTGGATCTGCTGGCTTCGTGGCCTGAGATTGTCGTTCTCCGGCGACGATGGCTTCTGGCTTTCTGGGTAATCGTCGCTTCTGTACTGGTTCCGCTGGCAGCTGGATCGAGCGCGCGGCTCGAGATCGGCGGCGCTGAAGCGCGGGAAAGCGAATCTGTGTGGGTAGACCGGGCGTTGAAGCAGCAATTCGGTTCGCCTTTCGCGCGCAATGCAGTACTGGTTCTCGAGGGTATCGATCCGCAGGATTCGGCGGGACGCGTGGCGATGCGCGATATCGAGGCTACCCTGCTGGAAGACGAAAACGTGCTCAGGGTCGTTTCCTATATCAACGCTCCTGACAGTGTTTTCCTGAGTCCGCGGGGAACGTTCATCTTAGTCGGCGTCAGTGACAAAACGCCATCGGATGACGAGATGGTCACTCAGCTTCGTTCCATTACCGCGAGACTGCAGCCGGAGCTCGAGCGGACGCACCCCGCGGGGCGAATGTGGTGGACCGGCGCGGCAGCTTTCAATTATGACATCAGGCTTGCGAGCGGCAGAGATGCAGCAGCTGCTGAACGGCGCGTGCTTCCCGTCACGCTCATCGCGCTGTTCATCATCTTCGGAAGTGTGCTTGCCGCGCTCCTGCCGATCGCGGTGGGCGGCCTTGCAATCGCTCTCAGTCTCGGCGCGGCCTTCGTGATCAGCGGCTATTGGCCCCTTGTAATTCTGCTTCAGAACATCGTCTCGATGCTCGGCTTGGGCCTTGGGGTCGACTACGCTCTGCTCATCGTAACTCGATTCCGGGAGGAAGTCTCTCGCGGGAGCGAAACCGTCGCCGCTGCCGTTCTCGCGACAAAACATGCCGGGAGTACGGTTCTCTTATCAGGAACGGCAGTCGCAATCGGATTTGCTCCCCTCCTGATCGTCCCCGCCACAGAGCTCCGCTCTGTAGCCGTCGGAGGGCTGCTCGTCGTTCTGTTTGCAGTACTTGCGGCCACCACCCTGCTACCCGGCATCCTTGTGTTCATCGGAAGGAGGCTCGAGGCCGGTAGAGTGTGGCGATCAGGGAAGCGAGGTGGCGGATCGAGTTGGCGCATATGGGGAAGGTGGGTTGTCGCACATCCGGTAATTACGCTCCTTGTTGCGGGTGCTCCGCTTGTGATGCTCGCGTGGAATGCGCGACGTCTAAGCACCGACATTCCGTCGGGCCCGTGGCTCCCGCGAAGCATGGAGTCGACGAAGGGTGCGCTCGCCCTGCAGACCATGGGCAAGAGCGGGGTCATTCAGACGCTTCGGGTCGTTATTCTGTTTCCGGAACGTGGGGCAGCGACCACTGACGAAGGATGGGCAGCGACAACGGCGATGGCTCAGCACCTCGAGCGTGATTCAAGAACTGCTCGTGTGAAGTCGCTACCGATGGTTCTGAACGCGACGCGACCGAGCGCAAGCCTGATGTCGTTTGTAACTCCTGATATGCGTAATGCTTTCATGAGTCGAGATGAAAGGATGGCGCTGATAGAAGTCGAGCCCCGTCACGATGTGTCGACAGGCGACCTTATGCGGTTCGCACGTGAGCTGCGTGAAATCGACGTGCGAGCAGTGACAGGTTTCGCGGGTTCGCAAATAAAGGTGGGAGGCTTGCCTGCTCTCAATGCGGATTATCAGACGGCCATTGGCGGCAGCGTGATCAGCGTCGTCCTGCTTGTGGTCGGCGGAACGTTCGTCGCGCTTCTCGCAGGCTTCAGATCTTTTCTGGTGCCGATCAAAGCCATCGCGCTGAACCTGCTCTCGGTCGCTGCTGCGATGGGTGCGACCGTACTGGTTTTTCAGGACGGGTATGGCCTGGGGCTATTTGGACTCGACTCCCCTGTGGATGGGCTTTTCCCCGCTGTTCCGACAATCGTCTTCTGTATCGTCTTCGGCCTGAGTATGGACTACGAGGTCTTTCTCGTCGCACGTGTGCGGGAAGCAGTGGCGTCGGGGCTCTCTGGCGACGATGCAGTCGTCGCAGGACTGGTCGGCACTGCCGGAGTCATAACGAGCGCAGCGGCTGTGATGGTCATCGTCTTCAGCGGATTCGCGATGGGTGACTTTCTCATAATCAAGATTATCGGATTCGCGCTGTCTGTCGCCGTTGTATTGGACGCGACGCTTGTGAGGATGGCAGTTGGGCCCGCCACTTTGAAATTGGCCGGACGCTGGAACTGGTGGCCCGGACTGAAGTCACCTCACGCGCCGCGCCGTCCTGATTTGGAGGACGTTGCCTGAGGTTTGACCTTTGGCGCCGATGGCGGTGCCGGCTTGGCGCCCTTGGGTGTCGTTGCGCCTGGCGTCTTCGACTGTGGCTTGTGGCTCGAGAAGTCCGGGACCTGAGTACGATGTTTTTTTGACATTTATCCTCCGAACGTTTTTCGCAGTCTGACCTGAATGAGCTGCATTACACCAGCGCGAAGGCGCGGACAGGAAACGTCCCGAAGTTTTTCACCTTGACTGGCACTGCGAAGAAACGACTGCCAGTTGCGGGAAGCGCATCGAGCCCCCGCATGTGTTCGACGATCGGGATATCGCTTCCCAATAGTACAGTGTGCACCGGACGCTCGCCGGTCGCGACGCTGTCGATGTTGAAGGAATCTATTCCCACCAGGGCCGCACCGGCTTTCGACAACCACTCGGCCGCTCGCTCGGTCAGATGCGGATGCCCTTCATGATATGTCTCAGTGCGCCAGTAGCGATCCCAGCCAGTGCAGAACAAGACAGCTCGCCCGCCGACGTGGCTGGCGTCGAGTGGAACCTCATAGATCGCAGGGCCAGACGCTAAATCGATGCGCACGACCAGACACTCCAGGTTGGCAAGTGACTCGAGCGGCAGCTCAGACAAGTCCTTTCCGTTTTCGTAACGATGAAACGGGCTGTCGACGTACGTCCCCGTATTCGCGACCATGTCGATCTTGCCGATCTGGAACTCGGTACCGGGCGCATACTTTGCCCGCGACGCGTCACGGCTCAGCCAATCACAGATGATCGGTGCAGGAAGCCCCTTATAGGTGACCATCCCGCTCTCGACTGTGTGACTGACATCGATCAGTCTTTTCGCTGACATCCCTTCAGGTGTTTGACTTGTACATCGCTGCGTCAAGAATCGACCATAGATTGGATGATCCACCCAAGGAGGAAAAACCATAGATCGAGGCAATCATGAACTGAATGAACGCCCTGATCAGACGTCCTTGCAGGATTTGCCCAAGCCCCGGAATAAAGAAGCTGCACAGCGCCGCGATACCGTTTCCCGTAGAAGCCTGGCCGGCCCCCGCCTTGGTTGTTTCCATTCTAACGCCAGAGTGCGAGAGGCAACATGCCCCCGAACATGTAGTTGTTGGACAGCGCGGCCGGAAATGCATATTCTCTCTGCTCCGGCAGTCGAGGATATGCGCGTGCTTGAACACCTCAACACGGTGTTTGCAGACCGCTACCGGGTCGAGCAGGAACTCGGCCGCGGCGGCATGGCGACGGTCTGGCTTGCGCGTGAGATTCGCCACGATCGGCCGGTCGCGATCAAAATTCTCAAGCACGAACTCGGGGGAGCTATCGGCGTCGATCGCTTCGTTCGGGAGATTCGCGTTACTGCGAAACTTCAGCATCCCGGAATAGTTCCAGTACTCGATTCGGGAACGTTGGTAACTCCGGATGGCACAAAACTCCCTTGGTACTCCATGGGATATGTCGATGGACAATCGCTTCGGTCTCGTCTCGAGCGGGAGCGTCAACTGCCAATCGGTGAGGCAATTGCAATCACCTGCCAGGCTGGCAACGCGCTCGAAGCCGCGCACTGCCAAGGTGTCATTCACCGGGACATCAAGCCGGAGAACCTGCTGCTCTCCGGAGAACGGGTCTGCGTCGCGGATTTTGGAATCGCAAGGGCACTGATGGATACCGGGGGTGACCGGCTGACGAGCACAGGCGTCATCATCGGAACCCCGGCTTATATGAGCCCGGAGCAGGCCGCATCTGAAACGGTGGATGCTCGGACCGACCAGTACAGCCTTGCCACAGTTCTATACGAAATGCTCGCTGGTGAGCCACCGTTCAGCGGACGGAATCCGCAATCCATCATCAGCCGACGGCTTGCCGAAGCAGCCAGGCCAATTCGTTCCGTACGGCCGGCAGTTCCGGAGCATCTCGAAACCACTATTCTGCGGGCACTTGAACGCATCCCTGCGGACCGCTTTTCATCTGTCGCCGAATTCTGCAAAGCGCTGCAGGATCCGGGGTCATCCCCGCGAAAGTCGTCCGCACGATCTCGAACAGCGGTGATCGGAGCTGCCGCCATCGCTGTGTTGATCGCTGGAGTGGTGACGGCCGGTGGATGGCTGTTCTCAAATCAACAGAACAAGAACTCTAGCGTGCGCAGCCAGGAGGCGATCGCGTTCTACGAACGCGGCATCCGCGCATACGACAGGCGCACACCCGCGAGCGTCGCCGAGGCCGTTCACGCACTCAATGCTGCTCTTCGACTCGATTCGACTTACGGTGATGCATGGGCGGCATTGGCCAGGACTTACGTTCGGGCATACGAGCGACGTTTTCTCTTTCCGGGTATCTCCACCGACAGCATGCTGCGCCTGGCTGTTGGCGCAGGTGACCGGGCGCTCGCCAGCAATCCCTTGAGCGCCAACGTTTTGGTTACCCAGGCAATCGTGCGACGGAATGTAGATCCGACCGATCCTTTGCCGGCAATCCGCGCGGCCCGCCAGGCGCTCGCTATTGACTCGATGAGCGCGGCCGCGTGGCATTTCCTTGCCATCAGCGAGGCAGAACTCGGCAATTTCCCCTACGCAATGAGCGCATGGCGTCGTTCGATAAATGCCGATCCTGCATACCTGCAAGGTCTTTCATTCCTGTCGATTGGGCATTACTGGCTGGGACAGTACGACAGCGCGGCATTCTGGGCCGACAGTGCCATCAATGTCGATCCCAACTATCTGCTTGGCCGAACCTCCGCCGGATATGCGGCGATCGAACTGGGTAACTTCTCCAAGGCACGAGCTCACTTCGATGCTGCACGGCGGTTGAGCAGTGACATCGAACAGGTGAACTCGGTACTGGGCCTGGCCCTGACTGACGCCCGGTCAGGTGCAACCGCGCAGGCGGCCAAGGCTCTTGCTCGAGCCGGTTCCATCGTGAAGAATTACGACCCTGAGCCGTTGCACACGATCCTCTTCCTGGCCGAAGTCCACGCGACGCTCGGAAACAACGACAAAGCGATTGAGTGGATTCGCCGATACTCCCCGCTCGAGGATCTCCACTTCCAGCTTCATTTGCGATGTGAGGCCGCTTTGGCACCCCTCGCCAGAGACCCGAGATACCGCTCTCTTCTCCTCAAGCCGTCCGGCGATACATCGAGGTACTGCTCGATCCAGTGAGCCTTTTCGAAGCCAGAGCGGTATCAGCGCTGCCTCAGACTTGGTGTCGTGCGAGGGAAATACGCAGGCCCGACCTCGCTTAGGCCGCTGGGCACTAGACTTCCTGTAACTCCACCGGAACTGACGATGCTTCTGCTTGGCTATCGGGCATGAAAAGACTTTTCCTCGTCGTGCTCGCACTTTCGGCGTGCGCATCTCCAGGCTCAGCGCCGCCGTCGCAATGCGAAGCTCTACTGAGACTCCCCGGCCACCGGCAAAGCGCAGGAGATCCTCGACCTCATCGCTGCCGGCGCGGTCTTCGTGAACT
>JAYUWU010000297.1:0-18055 GCA_043753365.1 Gemmatimonadaceae bacterium
TCACCGCGTACGATCCTGTCGTTGATCCGGCGGGAAAAATCGCTCGCGCCGCGATCGACATAGCGCAGGCGCTGCTGCACTAAGTCACGCCCCGTCAGCGGCTACCACCGCGCATCAGCCTGCTCAAGCGCCTGGCCTCGCGCACAACGCAATGCCAAGCTCGAGAACATTTGCCAGCCTCTCGCGTAATATCAGGTTGTAGACCCATTCGGCATTGGCGGGATCGATGGAAGGGACATCCCGAACATGCCGGCTTATTTCCTGGAACTTCACTGTGTGTATTCCCTCCACCCCGCACACGTATATTTCAGGCCGATGCGAACGACTATTGTAATCTTATTCGCCTTTGCCCTGGGTGCCTGCGAAAGCCCCCCGGATGCCAGAACCTCGCCGCCGACTGCGGATGTGATCAAATGGTCGGCGTCACCCGAGGTGACTCGCGATGCCCCGGACGGCGGGACGCTCCTCGACATCAACCTGTTCGCCCAGGTCGAGGGCGGATGGAAGCTCTACTCCCTCACCCAGGGAACTGGCGGCCCCGCTCGCATGACTGTGAAGCTCGCGGAAGGCTCGCCGTATGAGCTCCAGGGTGAGGTCCGGGGACCGGAGCCAACGCTCGCGATAGACCCGAATTTCAACATCAAGACCGAGACTTACACCGGCGCGCCCATCTTCCAGGTAACTGTCAAGCTTCCAAAAGAATCGGACAGGCAGAAACCAGTCGAGCTCAAGGTTCGCTCGCAGGCCTGCAGTGAAACTCTTTGCCTGCCGCCGCGAACGACGACGCTGACTGTCCCCGCGGACGTGGCAACAATTTGAGCGCTTCGTTTCTCTGGCTCGCCGCAGCTACTGGAGCGCTCTCGCTCCTGACACCCTGCGTATTCCCGATGATCCCGGTCACGCTCGCATACTTCAACCAGCGAACCGGTCATGCGAAGCCGCATGTTCTGCGGCATGCTCTGCTGTTTGCGGCCGGCATCGTTGTCACGTTTACGGCAATCGGACTCGGCCTCGCAATCGTTGTTGGAGCAACGAGTGTAGCCCGCTTCGCTGCAGATCCTTGGGTGAACATCGCCATTGGCGTCGCCTTCATCGCGTTCGCGCTCAGCTTGTTCGGGCTTTACGACCTCCCGCTCCCGTTCTCGAATCGTTTCCTGAATCGTGTCGATGCGTCGGCGCGCAGCCATTCGGGTAAAGCGGCAGGCTCGGTGCTCATGGGGTTTGCGTTCACGCTTGCCTCGTTCACGTGCACAGCGCCTTTCATCGGGCCGCTACTCGTTTCCGCATCGCGCGGTGAGTGGCAGCAGCCGCTCGCAGGCATGCTCGTTTTCTCGATCGTCTTTGCATCGCCGTTTTTCCTTCTGGCACTGATGCCAAAGTGGACCTCGGCGATGCCCCGCGCCGGGTTCTGGCTACGGGACGTCAAGATCGTGGTTGGGCTGTTCGAAATCGCCGCGGCGCTCAAGTTCTTCTCGAACGCCGACCTCGTATGGGGAACCGGTTTGATCTCCCGGCAGGCGATGCTCATCGCCTGGACCGCCATCGCAGTCGTCGCGGCGCTCTGGCTCCTTTACTCGGCAACAGCGAGAAGAGGAAATCCAAATCCGCTGCGCTGGATTCCCACGCTCGCCGCGGCGGGCATCGCACTGTGGCTGACGACTGGACTTCGCGGCGGGACGCTCGGCGAGGTCGAGGCGTTTCTTCCACCCAATGCGCACGCGGCGGAAATCGCGAACGGTGGAATACCGCTCGATTGGGTACTCAACGACTACGACAAGGCGATCGCTTTGGCAGGGCAGACGGGCAGGCCGGTGTTCATCGATTTCACGGGCTACACCTGCACCAATTGCCGCTGGATGGAATCAAACATGTTCTCGCGGCCAGAGGTACGTGCGTCGCTTTCGAAATTCGTCCTGGCTCGGCTCTTTACTGACGGTGAAGGGGAGCCCTACGAGAAGCAGCAGAAGTTCCAGGAGGACCGCTTCGGTACTGTCGCGTTGCCGCTCTATGCAATCGTCGATTCCACCGGTAAAACGATCAGCACGTTTTCAGGGCTCACGCGGAGCAGTCGCGAGTTTCTCGCCTTCCTGAGAAAGACCAGCTAGCAGGACAGGCTCACTCTCGCGCGTCAGCTCCATAGCCTCTTCCCGCGCCGCACTCCTCCGCCGGAAGATGAATTCCGGCGCGAGGGCGATGCCGGCAATAGTGATTGGAATTATCTGCACGGTCTGGATGAGTAGTGACACAGCAACGGCTTCGCTGCGCTCAATTCCAAACGGCGCTACAGCCACGGCGAACACGAACTGAAAGAACCCGACGTTGCCTGGTGTAGCGCGAATAATCAGCCCGAGATTTGTCGCCAGGAGTGACGCTATTATCGCCGCGGGTGGAAGACTGACGTTTGCCGCCACCGCCGCAAAATGGAACGTCGCCACCTGCAACGCCCACGCGATCATCGAGATGAGCAGCGCACCAGCAAACCTCGGCCCTGACGTGAGATATCGAGTGCTTGCAGCGAAACCTTTCAGGTAAGCCTTGACCTTGCCGAACACTCCTGGCGCGCGCTTGTGGTATGTGTCTGCGGAATCGGTGGAGTGCCTGGACGTGTAGACGAACCAGATCAAAAAGGCGAGAATGGCCACGAGCGCTACTTGTGCGGGGATACCCCACCTCTCGAGCGAAGCCGGCAACGGGTAGGCTACGATTCCGAACACCAGCAGAATCATGAACCCTACAGGATCGAAGAGCCTCTCGAGCGCGAGCGTTGCGAGCACGGTCGAGCTCGGAAGCCCGGTTGCACGCGTCACGAAGACAACCCGCGCTGCATCGCCACCATTGGCAACGACGATGTTGTTGAGACCGCAGCCCGCCAGCGTTGCACGAGTTGCAAGTCCGAGCGACGGCGCACCTGCTGGCTTCAGGAATAGCCACCACCTGATGCCTTTGATGGCGAGAGAAACGAAGTTCGCGACGATGGCCGCAGCAAGAAGTGGAAGTGACGCACCCCGCATAGCGGTCCACGCGGCAGTCCAATCGATCGTCCGCGCAAACATCACGAGGAACACAACGATGAGAATCGTGAGACCCCACCTCAACGTTCGCGCGACAGCTGGATTCATGTCGGAAGTCGCGAAAAGCTGTAGCCGCGATCGCGAAGCTCCGAGATGATCACTGGAAGAGCCTTTGCTGTCTGACGCCGGTCGCCATACGCGTCGTAGCCGTCTCCATCATGCAGCAGAACGATTGAGCCCGGCCGCACCCCCTTTACGGTACGTCTCGCGATTTCATTTACACCTGGGCGGTCGCTGTCCCAGACGCCAAGCGACCATCCAACCGTTCTCTGACCGAGTGAGCTCGCGATCGACGACACCCACGGATTCCTGAATCCATGGGGTGCGCGGAAGAACTCCGGCGATTTCGATCCTGATTGCTCGATCGCCTCGGTTCCCAGCAAAACGTCGCGCCTTACATAGCCGGGTCGCTTGAGGTGGAGCTTGCGGTGAAAGTACCCGTGGTTTCCGACTTGATGTCCCTCGTTTACCACGCGCTGCACGAGCTCCGGCCATAGTTCCGCGTGACGGCCGAGCATGAAGAACGTTGCACGCACACCAAACTGCGCGAGCGTATCGAGGATGCGGGGAGTAGCATCTTCGTTGGGACCGTCGTCGAAGGTCAGGGCAATCCGGCGCTCGCTGCCGGGAAGTCGGCTGATGACGCCACCGAAAACGCGGCTGTTCCTGTGAAATGCGCCGTGAGCCACAGCCCCGGCAGCGGACAGTGCGATCAAGGCGGGAACGATCACGAGTGCACCGCAGGCTTGAGGACGTTGCGATATACGCCGAGAACGGTCGACGCGACGCGTGGCCACGCATACTCCTGCGCCCGGAGCCTGCCAGTCTTCGCGAGTCGTCGCCTGAGCGGTTCGTCGTCGAGCAATCTCACGATCACATCGGCGAGAGACTTTACATCGCCCGAAGGAAACATCAGGGCCTCACGATCGTGCGCGACTACATCGCGAAATCCCGGAATGTCCGAGCAGACGATAGCTGTCTCGCAGGCCATCGACTCCAGGAGCGTTATTCCGAAGGATGCCTTCGTTGTCGGCGCCGCGTAGATGTCGGCGTGTGCGTAGTAGCTGGGCCGCGATCCGCGTACTGCTCCCGCAAACGTTATCCGACTATCTGCTCCCGCCGCGCGCTGATAATGGCCGCGCAGGGGACCGTCTCCGGCAATGACGAGATGAGCCTCGCGTCCGCGCGCTCGCACGAGGCGGAACGCATCGATCAGCGCAGTAAGGCCGTTGCGGGGATCGAACCGACCGACGAAGAGAATCACTGGCATGTCTCGAGGGACACCGGGAGGAGGGGGGGCATCTGGAGTGAACATGTCAGTATCGACACCATTCGGGACGACGATCCATTCAGCCTCGAAATACTTCGACAGGGCAGTTACTGTCGATGGAGACACAGCAATGGCGGCTGACATCCTGTCGAGCTTCTGCTGGAGGAACTTGCTGGTGGCCGCGAACAGTAGCGAGCGATCGAAGTACGTGTGGAAAGTTCCAACGACCGGACACTCAGCAGCGTCAATCGCCAGCAGCGGCAACGTTGGATTGAGTGGTGAGTGCACGTGGACGATGTCATAAGCTCCCCGGCGAAGGACCTCCTTCATCCGCCGTGCGAGTCCGAATCCAAGAGTCAGGCGTGCCTGTGCACCGTTGAAGTAGATCGGCTGGCTGTGGCCAATGCGAATCACGCCTTCCTCTTCAAGGCCTCCCGGAATATTCGACGTGATGATATCGACGTGGTGGCCGCGGCGTCGGGCTTCCCGCGCGAAGAAGTGGACGTGCTCGCAGATCCCACCCAGGTGAGGGTAGTAGAACTCGGTAACCAGAGCGATTCGCAGGGGGTGCGAGTCGGCGACTATTGGAGGAGCGCTCGTGCGCTCCGGTATAAGAATCGGAGCGGTGCGCCGGCGGCTATGTGCCGGCGAGCGCAGCATGAGCCGCGGCGAGCCGCGCAATCGGGACGCGGAAGGGTGAACACGACACGTAGTCGAGTCCCATCTCGTGACAGAGCGCAACCGATTTCGGCTCGCCGCCATGTTCGCCGCAAATTCCAATCTTGAGCTTCGGTCGCGTCCTGCGCCCGTCCTCTACGGCGATTCGTATCAAACGCCCGACGCCGCGCGCATCGAGTACCTGGAAGGGATCGTCTGGGAAGATTCCACGTTCGACATACGAGGGGAGGAACCTGCCGGCATCGTCGCGGCTCAATCCATAGGTTGTCTGCGTCAAATCGTTCGTACCGAATGAGAAGAACTCGGCACTCGCCGCAATCGAATCTGCCGTGAGTGCGGCACGCGGAAGTTCTATCATGGTGCCGATCAGGTAGTCGATAGTTTCTCCCATTGCGCCGAGAACCTGATGCGCCGTGTCCTCGAGGATTGCGCGCTGGTTGTCGAACTCGGAGACGTCTGACACGAGTGGCACCATGATTTCCGGCCGAACGTCGATTCCACGCCGCATCGCACGCACCGCAGCCTCGAAGATCGCGCGCCCCTGCATCTCAGTTATCTCGGGGAACGTGATTCCGAGGCGGCATCCGCGATGTCCGAGCATTGGATTCGTTTCGCGAAGGCTCTCGATGATTCGCGAAAGGTCCTGGCGTGGCAGGCCGAGTGTGCGCGCGAGAAGCTTGCTTTCTTCGCCACCGTGCGGCAGGAACTCGTGAAGGGGAGGGTCGAGGAGTCTTATGGTCACCGGCAGACCATTCATCGCCTCGAAGATTCCCTCGAAGTCCGCGCGCTGCATCGGCAGCAGCTTGGCCAGTGCACGACGCCTGCCGGCCTCATCCCGCGCGACAATCATCTCACGCATTGCCGTGATTCGATCGCCCTCGAAGAACATGTGCTCGGTGCGACAGAGACCAATTCCTTCTGCGCCGAACGCGCGCGCGATGCGGGCGTCCTTCGGAGTGTCTGCGTTTGCGCGGACTTTCAGCTTGCGCGTGTCATCTGCCCACGAAAGCAGCTCGTGGTACGATCTGTAAACGGGAGCGGCAGATGGAGCGAGCGTGCCGTTGATGACCTGGACGACTTCGCTGGGGATCGTTGGAAGATTCCCTGCGAACACTCGACCTGTTGCGCCGTCAAGCGTCAGCCAGTCACCTTCTGAGATCGTAGTTCCGTCCACCGAGAAACGGCGGTGCTCGAGGTCGACGTCCATCTCCTTGCAGCCGACGATCGCGCACTTGCCCATGCCGCGCGCAACAACCGCCGCGTGGCTCGTCATTCCGCCCCGCGCAGTGAGCACCGCGCGAGCCGCGACGATGCCGTGGAAATCCTCAGGTGTCGTCTCATCGCGCACGAGAATGACTGCACTGCCGGCAGCGTGTCGCTCTTCAGCGCTGTCGGGATCGAACACTGCGATCCCGCTTGCAGCGCCAGGGCTGGCCGGGAGTCCGATACAAATCGGAGTAGCGCGCACCGATGGATCAATCACCGGGTGGAGAAGCTGATCGAGGTGCTCGGCGGGGACACGCTTCACCGCTTCAGTCCTGTCGATCAATCCTTCATTCACCATGTCGCCAGCGATTCGCACCGCGGCGGCTGCAGTGCGTTTGCCGGTGCGGGTTTGCAGCAGGAACAACTTTCCGCGTTCGACCGTGAACTCGATGTCCTGCATGTCGGTGTAATGCTTCTCGAGGCGGTCCTGCGTTTGGAGAAGCTCCGTGTAGGCATCGGGCAGCCGCTGCGCCATCTCGTCGATGTGAAGTGGTGTCCTGATTCCCGCCACGACATCTTCACCCTGCGCGTTCACGAGGAATTCGCCGTAGAACTTTCGCTCTCCGGTCGATGGATCACGCGTGAATGCGACGCCTGTGCCGGAGTCCTCACCAAGATTTCCAAACACCATTGCCTGCACGTTCACCGCGGTGCCGAGATCGTCCGGAATATTGTTGACCTTCCGGTAGTCGCGGGCCTTCTTGAGGGTCCACGACTTCCACACTGCTTCGATCGCTCCCCACAGTTGAACGACAGGATTCGTGGGGAAGGGAGCATCGGTCGCGTTGAGGACCAGCGACTTGTACTCCTCGACGAGATTGCGAAGCACATCCTCGCTGAGGTCTGCATCGCTCTTCGCGCCAGTGGTCAGCCGGCGTGCCTTCAACAGGTGCTCGAAGTCGGCGATGGGGACATCGAGAACGACATCGGAGTACATCTGGATGAAACGCCGATACGAGTCGTAAACGAACCGCGGATTCTGGCTCAGCTTCGCGAGCCCGATCGCGGTGCGGTCACTGAGGCCGAGGTTGAGGATCGTCTCCATCATGCCTGGCATCGATACGGCACCACCGGATCTGACCGAGACGAGCAACGGGTTCCGCGGATCCCCGAGCTTCTTGCCGGTTGCTTCCTCGAGGCGTGCAACGTTCCCCTCGACTTCAGCGCGCAGCCGATCCGAGTACTTGCCTCCGTTGAGGTATGCGACGCATTCGCTGCACGCAATCGTGAACCCCTGCGGCACCGGCACGCCCAGGTTCGTCATCTCGGCGAGGTTTGCACCTTTGCCGCCGAGCACGCTTTTCATTGCGCGAGTGCCTTCGGCAACTCCGTTTCCGAAAAAGAAGACTGACTGGGGCATCAGCTCAGCAGCCGCACCCGAATCGCAGTTTCTGGGGATCCGCCGGTGGTGGAGTAGGATAGTCCCCGGAGAAGCAGGCGTGACAGAAACCATCCGGACCTTCGGGGACTGACTCGAGCATGCCGTCGAGCGAGAGATAACCGAGAGTGTCTACCCCGAGAACCTTGGCGATCTCATCGACGTTCATGTTCGCAGCAATGAGCTCTTCGCGATTCGGCGTGTCGATGCCGTAGTAGCACGGACCAGTGATTGGTGACGAACTGACGCGCATGTGAACCTCGCGGGCGCCGGCGGCCCTGACCATGGCGACGAGGCCGCGGGTTGTGGTCCCGCGAACGATCGAATCATCTACCATCACTACGCTCTTTCCTTCGAGCACCTCGCGAACGGCGTTGTACTTCACTTTCACCTTGGCATCCCGCCCCGCTTGAGTCGGCTGAATGAAGGTTCGCCCCACGTAGTGATTGCGGATCAGTGCCAGCTCGAAAGGCAACTTTGATTCCTCGGCGTAGCCAAGGGCTGCCGAATTGGACGAATCCGGAACGCTGAAAACAAGATCGGCTCCTGGAGCGGGGTGCTCAGCCGCGAGGCGCCTTCCGAGCTGCCGCCTTGCGCGATCTACGGATCCACCAAACACTCTGCTGTCGGGCCGTGCGAAGTAAACGTACTCGAACACGCACTGGCGGCCTTCGAGTACAGGAAGTGGCTTGGAGGACCTCATCCCATCGCGATCCACGGCCACGATCTCGCCGCGCTCGACCTCCCGGATCGCCTTGGCGCCGACGATGTCCAGCGCGCAGCTCTCTGATGCGAAGACGTACGAGTCGCCAAGCATGCCTATCACCAGCGGCCGCCAGCCGCGCGGATCCCGGGCGGCAAGGAGGGTGTCCCCGATCGTTACGACCAGCGAATACGCTCCCTCGACATTCTGCAGCGCGTCGGCAAGCTTGCCTTCAGGCGTCGTCGCAGACGATCGCGCAATCCTGTGCACGAGGACTTCGGAATCCATCGTGGACGCGAAGATCGACCCTGCGTCCTCGAGCTCGCGCCGCATTTCGGTTGCGTTGGTGAGATTGCCGTTGTGCGCAAGTGCGATGTGTCCCTCGCGGAATCGCACGAGAACGGGCTGGGCGTTTTCAATCGTCGACGATCCGGCGGTGCTGTACCGGGTGTGACCGATCGCGACGTCGCCGTCCATCGCAGCGAGCTCGTGTGCCTTCAGTCCCTCGGACACGAGGCCCATTGTCTTGAACGCGCGCGCTCCGGTGTCACGATTCGTAGTGACAATCCCTGCCGACTCCTGGCCCCGGTGCTGAAGGGAATAGAGTCCCAGGTGTGAGAGCTCTGCCGCAGCAGGATGTCCGTGAATCCCAAAGATGCCGCACATCGGTCTAGACTCCGGCCATTGCAGGTTCGACCGCGGCTATCGGAGCCGAAGACATTATTGATGGAATCGCTTCGTGCCATGCTTCCGAAATGGAATCGACATCCGACTCCATTGCGATGTCGCCAACGCTTATGCGAAGTCCTTCTGAGCATTCCGTCACCACACCAATACGACGAACGGGAACGCCATGCGCGGATGCAATCGCTTCCACACGTTCTGGCGACGATGAGCTGACCACGAAACGCGCCTGCGTCTCGCTGAACAAGGCGGCCCGCGTCCCGATGCCGGCAAGCGCGCCGAGATTTATGCTCGCTCCCATCTGGCGATCCTTGTTCGCCATACAGCACTCGGCGATTGCTACAGCCAGGCCCCCGTCGCTGCAGTCATGCGCGGAAGCAACAACACCGCCCCTGATTGCTTCGAGAAGCGCGTCAATTGCTTTCCGCTCAGCGGCGAGATCACATCGGGGTGGAGCTCCCGCAACCACGCCATGGATCACCGACAGATATTCCGAGCCACCGAGCTCATCGCTCGTGTCACCAAGCAGAACCACGGTATCGCCGGGATTCACGAAGGTTGAACGAGTTATGTGGTCGACCGAATCAATGAGTCCCACCATGCCCACCACCGGAGTCGGGTACACGGCACCCAGAGGGCTTTCGTTATACAGCGAGACGTTGCCGCCGGTGACCGGTGTTTCCAAAGCGGAGCAGGCTTCACCCATGCCGGCAATGGCCTCGCGGAGCTGGTAGAACACCGACGGCTTGCGAGGATTGCCAAAGTTGAGGCAGTTGGTAATCGCCATGGGCCGTGCGCCGGTACAGGCAACGTTGCGCGCAGCTTCCGCAACAGCGATTCGGCCACCAACGCGCGGATCGAGATATGTGTAGCGTCCGTTGCAATCAGTCTTTACGGCAATCGCCTTGTTGGTGCCGCGAATCCTCAGCACGGCTGCATCGCCGCCTGGACCAACCACCGTGTTCGTGCGCACAGTTGAATCGTACTGCCGATAAGCCCATGCCTTGCTCGCGATCGTCGGGGAAGCCAGCAGCCGCCGCAAGGTCCACGCGGGATCTGACTCTTCGCTCAGCTCGGGGATCGACGAGACATCCTGTTCGCGAAGCGCACGCACCGCTTCGTCCTCGCGCGCCTCAGGCGTGTACCGCGGGCATTCCGTAACGAGCCGGGAGCCTGGGAATTCAGCGACCACTGTGTCGCCCTCGGTCACTCTGTACACAGGCTCCGCGATCACTTCACCGATCACCTCGGCAGCGAGATCCCACTTGGCGAGTATCGCGCGTACCTCCGCTTCGCGACCGCGGTGGGCAACCACGAGCATGCGTTCCTGGCTCTCACTCAGCAGGATCTCATAAGGCGTCATCCCGGTTTCGCGAACGGGAACCTTGGTGACATCGATCGTCACGCCTGCATCGCCGCGCTCAGCCATCTCTGCAGAAGATGAAGTCAGCCCGGCGGCGCCCATGTCCTGAATAGCGACGATGTGTCCGCTCTTTATCAGCTCGAGGCTGGCCTCGAGAAGGAGCTTCTCGGTAAACGGATCTCCAACCTGAACCATGGGCCGTTTAGCCTCACTGGCTTCAGACAAATCCTCTGAGGCGAATGACGCGCCGTGGATTCCATCGCGGCCAGTACGTGCACCGACAGCAATGATCGGGTTGCCGATGCCCTCAGCCTTTGCGCGAATCAAGTCATCTTCGTGCATGAGGCCGACACACATCGCGTTGACCAGCGGATTCCCGGCATACGAAGGATCGAAAACGATCTCTCCGGCGACTGTGGGGATGCCGACGCAGTTGCCGTAGTCGCCGATTCCTTTCACGACGCCTGCAAACAGATAGCGTACGCGTGCGTCCTCCAGCGATCCGAATCTGAGAGAGTTCAGCATCGCGATCGGACGAGCACCCATCGTGAACACATCGCGGAGAATTCCACCGACGCCCGTCGCCGCGCCCTGGTACGGCTCGACTGCCGAGGGGTGATTGTGCGACTCGATCTTGAAAGCAACAGCCAGCCCGTCACCTATGGCAATCACGCCCGCATTTTCACCAGGTCCCTGAAGCACCCATGGAGCATCAACTGGCAGTGTCTTTAGAAGATTTCGTGAATGCTTGTACGAGCAGTGCTCGCTCCACAACGCGCTGACGATTCCAAGCTCAGTAAATGTGGGCATCCGCCCGAGCATGGCGACCAACCGGTCGTACTCTTCGGTTGTCAAACCATGATCTGCGACGACGGCTGGTGTTATCGCGGGATCGCCTGGACGCGGCAAGACTTCACTCATCATGCAGCTACCCGTGCGAGGATCGATTCGAAGAGCGCCCTGCCATCGGTCGAGCCGAGCTCGGTTTCCAGCGCGCGCTCCGGATGCGGCATCATCCCGAGAACGTTGCCGGCATCGTTGACTATCCCGGCGATCGCGGCTGTCGACCCGTTCGGGTTTGCCTCTTCGATCGCCGCCCCGGACGCATCGACGTAACGAAACACGATGTGGCCCTGCTCTTCGAGAGTTGCGAGTGTCGCCGCATCAGCCGTGTAGCGGCCGTCTCCGTGCGCTATCGGGATCCTGATTACCTGACCCTGCTCGTACGCAGATGTGTACAGAGTGTCAGTGTTTTCGACGCGCAGGTATACGGGTGCAGAAATAAACTGCAGGGAAGCGTTCCGAAGAAGTGCCCCGGGGAGCAAGCCAGCCTCACACGCGATCTGAAATCCGTTGCAGATGCCGAGAACTGGCCCGCCGCGTTCGGCGTGAGCCACCACTTCCCGCATCACAGGACTGAAGCGCGCAATCGCCCCCGCACGCAGGTAGTCCCCGTAGCTGAATCCGCCCGGCAGAATCACGACGTCGACGCCCTGAAGGTCATGATCCTTGTGCCAGATGTACACTGCCTCTTCCCCAAACGAATCGATCACCGCGCGATAGGCATCGTAGTCGCAGTTTGAACCCGGAAACGTGACGACTCCGAACTTCATGGCTGACTCGCCGATTCGATCTCGAAGTCCTCTGTCACGGGGTTTGCAAGGAGGCGCTCGCACATGCGACGAACTGAATCTTTCGCTTCGCCTTCACTGCCGGCGTCCGTATCGATGACTATGTGACGCCCGACATGGACGTCGCGAACAGTGGTGAATCCCAACGAATGAAGGGCGCCCTCGACGGCCTTGCCCTGCGGATCGAGGATGCCCTTTCTCGGAGTGATGTGTACTGAGACCCGGTACTGCTTCACGTTGTCGGATCCTCGGGAGGTGTCGGGGGGAATCCGCGAGGCTTGTCGCCGCGCGGGTATGGGCGCCGGCGTCGCCGGCGCTGGCTCGTTCCCGGTTCTGAACCCTGAACCGGTGCGATGTCGGGAACGACGATCTGCGCGTCAGGCTCGAACTCTTCATCGTCATCGGAGATCACCGGGACGTCCCCTCGAGGTCGTCTGCCGATCAGCCCGAAGAAGACTGTCTTGCCCACGCCATATAGAACGTACGTGACGAGAGCAGGGAAGTAGAACTGCTTGCGAAGCACGATCATCCCGATGATGCTGCCGGCGACGACCAGCGAGCCCACTATCTGACTGAGCGACTTGTAACCGATAGTCGGCACCGCCGGATATGAAACGTTGCTGATCATCAGGAACGCGAGGGCGAGCATCAGGAACCTCAACCAGAAATGCCACGGGAGGTCGCCGAGTATCGTTTCGTTGTAGAGGCTGCTCTGGCTGAACCAGTAGTAAGTCGCGAGCGTCATGCCTGCCGCGGGACTTGGCAGCCCGTGGAAGTAGCGCTTCGCACGTCCAGCCTGCTCGACGTTGAAGCGCGCGAGACGAATCGCAGCGCACGTCACGTAGAGGAACACGATGAGCCATTCCCATCCTTCGCGATTGAGGACTGCGAAGTACATGATGAACGCAGGCGCGACGCCGAACGTGATCAGGTCGACTAATGAGTCAAGCTCGGAGCCGAAACGCGAGCCGCTGCCAGTTGCCCGCGCGACCCGTCCATCGAGGGCATCGGCGACCCCGCCGAGCACGATGAGAAGTCCCGCGAAATCGAATTGGCCGCGCGACGCTGAGACGATTGCGAAGATTCCGCAGAAAAGATTGGCGAGGGTGAGGCCACTCGGGAGTATGACCACGGCGCGCCGCATGCGCCGCGCCGGCTCCGCCCTCAGCTGCCCCTCATCTCCGATCATCGGCTCGGAAGCTCAGCCAGAACTGTCGTCCCTGCGGTGGTCAAAGTGCCAAGTGGCACTTTCAACGTCGAGCCGACGGGCATGAACACATCGACGCGTGACCCGAACCTGATGAGGCCCATGCGGTCCCCCTGCCTCACTTGTTCGCCTTCACGGGCGTATGTGACGATACGGCGCGCGACGAGACCCGCTATCTGTCTGACGAGTATCCGGTAGGGGCCTGATTCAATTCCAACCGAGCTCTGCTCATTCTCGAGACTCGACTTCTCCACCGCGGCATTGAGGAACTTGCCGGGATTGTAATGCAGATGCTTCACAGTGCCGTCGACCGGATACCGGTTCACGTGCACGTTGAAGACGTTCATGAAAATGGAGAGACGAATCGCCCGGCCGCCGATGAAAGAAGGCTCATCGACCTCGGTGATCATTATGAGTTTGCCATCAGCGGGCGCGACGACAATTTGCGGGCCGCGCTCACCCGTGCGCTCGGGGTCGCGGAAGAAGTAGGCAACCCAAAGGGCGATTACCGTGAGAGCGAGCGCAAGGAGCCACAGCGCCCATGAGCGCCGGGATAGCGCGAGCACAAATGCGGCGGCGGCAATCGCCATGGCAATGCCGATGAACGGATATCCTTCGCGTGCGAAATTCACTGAGTTGCTCCGGTGTCCAGCGGGAAATGTGTCAGACGGCGGAAGATCTCGAGATAACGCTCGCTTGTAGCCTCCACCACTTCCCCCGGCAACGGCGGCGCCGGATGCTCTCCGTTCCATCTGCCTGCGCGACGCTCGCCATCCAGGTAATCACGCAGCGGCTGCTTGTCGAAGCTCGGCTGCGGCCGTCCTGGTTCGAACTGATCGGCGGGCCAGAAACGTGAACTATCCGGCGTCAGCACCTCATCTACTAATATAACACGCGCGGGGTCGAACTCGTCGGTTACGGATGCGTCTCGCGGCGAGTCTCCACCCTCGTCAGCGAGGTAGCCGAATTCAAGTTTCGTGTCGGCGATGATAATTCCCGATTGCCGCGCGACGTCCCCTCCAACCTCGTACACGAGCCGCGTCAGTCGCTCCAGCTCGGACGTCGCGGCTTCGCCGATCATCTCCTCCATCCGCGACACCGGGATGTTCTCATCGTGTCCTTCCTCGGCCTTCGTTGCAGGACTGAAGCGCGGCACCGCCAGTCGCTCTGACTCACGAAGACCGTCTGCCATCGCCTCACCTGCCAACGTCCCATTCAGAGCGTACTCCTTCCATGCAGAGCCGGTGATGTATCCGCGGATCACACATTCGACGGGGAACACTTCTGCCCTGACGCAAAGCATGCTTCGACCCTCGAGCATCTCCGCATGGCGCTCGAGTCCCGCGGCGAGCGCGGTCATGTCCGAGACATCAGTGCTCAGCAGATGATGCCTCAAGTGAGGCTCGAGAAGGTTCAACCACCACGCAGTCATCTGCGTAAGGACCCGGCCTTTGTGCGGGATCGCTTCGGCCATGACGACGTCGAACGCGCTTACACGATCGGTCGCAACGAGGAGGACGATCTCGTCGTTTATCTCGTAGACGTCACGAACCTTGCCCCGCCGAAGGAGACGAAGGGGCAGATCAGTCCTGGAAACCGGCATCAAACGCGGATCTCGGAGTCTTCGGGCTGCGCTCGAGCCCCGCCTGCGAGGTACGGCTCGACAACCTCGGCGAGGAATTCGTCGACCTGCTGCGGGGCGCGACCGACGAATTGGGTCGGGTCTGTGGCGGATGCGATGTCTTTATCTGACAGTCCGAAGTCCGTATCCGCCGCAAGGCGTTGAAGCAGGTCGTTGGAGGCCGCACCTTCTTTCATCGCACGGGAGGCCGACATCGAGTGGCGTCTTATGACTTCGTGTACGGCCTGCCTGTCGCCGCCCGACTCTACAGCTCTCACGATCAACTTTTCGGTGGCCATGAATGGAAGCTCTGCGTCGACGCGATGCCGGATACGCGCGGGATGCACATGGAGTCCCCCGGCGATATTCGACATGAGAATCAGGATCGCATCCGTCGCGAGGAAGGCTTCAGGAATCGAGAGCCGCCGGTTTGCGCTGTCGTCGAGCGTGCGCTCGAAATACTGAACACTGTGTGTCTGATTCGCGTTTCCATCGAGGGAGAGCACGAACCGTGAGAGCGAGTTGATGCGCTCCGATCTCATCGGATTGCGCTTGTACGCCATCGCTGACGATCCAATCTGCTCGTCCTCGAACGGTTCTTCGATTTCACCGAATGATTGAAGCATCCTGACGTCGCCGGCAAACTTTGCGGCACTCGCCGCGACTCCGGAGACAACGGCAAGCACGCCCGCATCGATCTTACGGGTATAGGTCTGCCCCGTGACCGCGAGCGCCGAAACGAAATCCATGCGCGATGTCACGAGCTCATCGAGCCGCCGCACTTTTGTGTGATCGCCTCGGAACAGCTCGAGGAAACTGGCCTGCGTCCCGGTCGTTCCCTTGACGCCGCGAAACGGCATGGTGCTGCGCCGATACTCGATATCCCGCAGGTCCAGGATGAGATCCTGCATCCACAGGGTCGCGCGCTTTCCGACCGTCGTGAGCTGCGCAGGCTGGAGATGCGTGTAGCCCAGTGTCGGCAGATCCCGCCATTCGCGGGCAAACGCGGCAAGCGCGCGCAGTACTCCGATCGCTCGACCCTCGACGAGCTCGAGCCCGCGTCTCATGAGTATGAGATCGGCGTTGTCGGTTACATATGCGCTTGTTGCACCAAGGTGGATCCATGGCTTGGCCGCCGGCGCAACGTCCCCGAAGGCGTGCACGTGCGCCATTACGTCGTGGCGAAACCGTCTCTCATACGCAGCCACCGCATCGAAATCGATGTCGTCAAGATGATCGCGCATCTGCTCGATGGCTTCGGCAGGGATATCGACTCCGAGCTCACGTTCAGCTTCGGCCAGGGTGAGCCAGAGACGCCGCCAGAGACTGTAACGCGCGCGCGGCGACCACAGCTCGAGCATGGCGCGCGAGGCATACCGGCTTCCGAGTGGTGATGAGTAGGTGTCGTGCATCTACTGAATCACGAACTCAGTGGTGTACACCTGCCCCTGGCGCTCGACGTACATCACGATCGCGCCGCGCCCCGCGTAGTAATCGAGTGCACGCGCCGCGGCCTCCGCGTCAGCGACAGGCACTCGGTTTATCTGAAGGATTACATCGCCCGCCTGAATGCCAAGCTGCTCGGCGATTCTCGGGGTCACGTTCTGAACGAGAGCACCACTCGCCCGCCTGACGTTTCGCTCGGCCCGAATTGCGGGTGTCAACGTGACAAGCTGAATCTCCCTGAGCACGGTTACCTTGGGCGCATTTACCTCAGGGAGATCAGCTACCCGCACACTTACCGGAACGTCACGGCCCCCACGGCGGAAAACCAGGGGAATGTCCTCGCCGACGCGGAGCTCCAGCCGCTCCGCTTCCCAATCGTAAACCGAGTTCACGACGCGGTCGCGGGACCTGACGAGCGAGTCGCCGACGCGCACACCTGCACGAGCGGCTGGTGATCCGGGAACGACCGAGCTCACTGCCACGCCAGTGATCCGTTTGCCCGACAAAGTCGGGGCAGGGGCCTGCAGCTTGATGCCAACCCATGGACGGCGTATCACGCCATGCGCCAGCAGATCTTCAGTGACGCGCTTTGCCCTGTTGATTGGAATCGCGAAGCCGAGTCCGATCGACCCGCCGCTCGGCGTGTAGATGGAACTGTTGACGCCGATGACTTCACCCATGGCGTTCACGAGTGGACCACCGGAGTTTCCAGGATTGATCGACGCGTCTGTCTGGATCATATCTACGTAAACGCCGGCACCATCTCCCTCAGACGCTAGATTTCTTCCCGTTCCGCTGACGACGCCCGCCGTCACGCTTGGCTCCGTGTTCGCGAGGAGAAATCCGAACGGGCTGCCTATTGCGATGGCCCATTCGCCAATCAGAAGGTTCGTGGAGCTTCCAAGCGGCGCGACGGGAAGATTGGTCGCCTCGATCTTCACAACCGCGAGATCGTTTGTCTCGTCTGCGCCCAGCAGGCGAGCGGGGTATCGCGTGCCATCGCGCAGTGCGATGAAAATTCGTGTCGCTCCGCTCACCACGTGAGCGTTCGTAACTATGACTCCGTCAGGGCGGACAATAAACCCGGACCCGAGCCCCGCGGACGAGCGACGCCCCGACCGGCCCCCAAAGAATTGTTCATAGAAATCCGCCGGCACACGTTCGACGACTTCTGTCTGGACTGTCACGACGGACGGAGCGACGCGCTCCACAGCCGCCGTTATCGCGGTTCGCCGCTGCGAGCTTATCTGATCGCTTTGCACTGCCGACACCTGCCGCGCATCGGCGGACGGCAGTGAGTCCCCGTCGCAAGCCAGGAGGAGGAAGGCCGCAGTGAGCAGTATTGCGAGTTTCATCTATCAGTGAGCCTTTGGTCTGCGAGAGACATTGTTCAGGAATCGATCGATGCCGCGATCGGTAAGGGGATGCAGAAGCAGCGATTGAAGTATGTCGGGAGCGATCGAAATTATCTGCGCTCCTGCGTTGATGCACTCAGTGAACTGCGTGCTCGTCCTTGGAGATGCAACCATGATGTCACACTCACACTGGCTTGCCTCGAGCAACATTCTGATCTCGCTCACGGCATCCGAGCTCATGAGACCATGCTCGTCCATTTCGCTGAGCGAGATCCTGACGCTCGAGGCACCCGCCTTCGCGGCGAGGACGGCCTGCGCGCCAGTGAAGACGAAGGTTGCGCAAACATCGACGCCTTCCTGGCTGAGCCTGTGAATCGGGGAG
>JAYUWU010000298.1:0-6350 GCA_043753365.1 Gemmatimonadaceae bacterium
ATGACCCCCACACATAAAGCCGGCGCGCAGGCCGATCGGGTGTCGATCGATACGACCGTCAGTCTCGAACGTGGTGGAACGCTGAGTGTTTCGATCTACTCCGGCCGGGTCAACGTGACCGGCACGGCCGGGTCGAGTGTACGAGTTCGGGGAAGTGCTGATCGCGGCGAGCTGCGGGTGCGCGAGCGTGCAAACTCGATAACAGTTGGTCTCGAGCACGGCTACCCCGGCAGTGGCCGGAGTGCCGAGCTGGACATCTCCGTACCACATGGGACACGCGTCGTGCTCGAAGGATTCTCCGCGCCGTTTTCGGTTCGCGGGGTAAAGGGCGACGCCAGCGTCGAGACCTTGAGCGGCTCCATCATCGTGACTGATGCGGCAGGGAAGGTCTCTCTCGAATCCGTATCGGGTGACATCGATGTCGATGGAGTTGACGGTGACGTTCGTGCTGAATCGGTGAACGGTCACGTCAACCTTCGCAATGTCTCCGGGGACATCACGACTGAGTCGGTCAGCGGCCCGCTGGATATTCGCGGTGCGAAATCGGCTCGCGTTCGCGCTGAAACCGTCGGGGGCTCCCTGCGTTACGACGGCACGATCGAGCCGATGGGCAACTACTCGTTCACGACACATTCCGGGTTGCTCGAGCTCGCAGTGCCGTCGAATGCGGGGGCGACAGTCAGTCTCGAGACGTACAACGGTACTGTCGACAGCGAATTTCCTGTGACGCTCGAGTCGGGCGCGAACAGGCGCCAGGGCGAAAGCCAGTTCGACTTCAGAATTGGCGATGGCAGGGCGAGGATCGTTTTGGAGACATTCAGTGGCAACATCAATATCAAGCGCGGCGGCGGCCGCGCCAACCAGGAGTGATACCTAGATGAAAAGCCTGATCTGCGCAGCAGCATTGTCGATTGTGCTCATCAGCCCTGCTGCGGCCAGTTCACAGGAAGTCGGCAGAAACCAGGAGACGTGGTCATGGGATGGCCGCGTCGAAAGTGGAAAGTGGTTTCGCCTTTCATCAGTGAACGGACCGGTTACTATCGAAGCGAGCCGTGATAACATGGTTCACGTCCGCGCGGTAAAGGAAGTTCGCCGCGGCAGCGTGAGCGATGTCGCTTTCCAGGTGGTGCAGAGCGGCGGCGACGTTCGCGTTTGCGCGCTGTGGCGCCGCTCGACCTGCGAAGCGGACGGAGTGCAGTCGTCGCGCAACGATGATGACGATGACGACCGCAACGACAGGACAGACGTGCGCGTGACGTTCACCATCAGCGTCCCGGCCGGTGTCAGGGTGAGTGCTGGCACGGTCAACGGCGAGATGCGCGTGAGCAATCTCACCTCTGATGTCAGGGCGAGCACGGTAAACGGTCGCGTCGAGGTCATGAACGTTGGCGGAGCGGTGCGTGCATCCACTGTAAACGGTGCGGTCGACGTCTCTACCCGCAATGGGCCGGTGAACGCGAGCACAGTCAATGGGGACATCGACGTGAAGATGAGATCGGTGGCCCGCGATGGCGAGATGAAGTTCAACACTGTGAACGGCAGCATCAACGTTGAGATGCCCGAATCGCTCGATGCCAACATTGAGATGGAGACGATGCGCGGATCGATCACCAGCGACTACCCGGTTCAGCTCTCCGGAAAGTTTGGCCCGCGCAAGGCAAGCGGCACTATCGGCCGTGGCGGCCGCAGAATCGAGCTCGAGACGTTGAACGGAAGCGTGGCATTGAGAAAGGCGCGCTAGTCCGGACTTCTGGTGAAGGCAGGTGGTGGTTGGTGGAATGCAAAAGGTTTGAGATCCAATTGGATATCAATTTGAAAGACGCCGGTTCTTGCCAGCATCGTTCCAGTTGATAGCCAATTGGATTTCAAACCTCAAGCATTCCACCAACCACCACCTGCCTTCACCAGAAGCGGCGCCTATTTCTCGGGGAGAAGTACGAAGCGGGCGTAATTGGCGGTATCGAAGTACTTCCTCGCCGCCTGCTGGATATCCGCCGCCGTCAGCCTTCTCACCATTGCGTCATACGCTGCACCAAGCCCCGCGAGATCTTCACCGGCCTGGTCACGCGCCCCGATGTTGCTGAGCCAGTATTCATTGGTCTTGACCTCGACTTCGCGCGAACGGATGATCTCTTCCTTGACCTTGTCGACATCCGCCTGCGACGGCGCAGTCGTTTTGACGCTGTCTATGATCGCGAGCACTGCCTGAGTGAGCGGCTCCACGTTTTCCATCGACGACCCGTAGCCTATCTGAATCGTGTAACGCTGCTGAGGCAACCGCTGGCAACTCCCGCCAATGTTCGGGCTGTAAGTCCCGCCGAGCCGCTCGCGCAGTGACTCGTTGAGCCTTGTCTGCATCATCGTCGTGAGCGCGCGAAGCACGAATCGCGACTCGGGCATAAAGGTGCACGACCCCGTGAAGAGCATGCTCGTAGTTGCCTTCGCTTCTGTGCCTTTGTATACGACCTTTCTTACAACACCTCTCGGCGGGCTGACTCCAGTGTCACGCGATTTCTCCTTCCTGCCCAATGATGGCAGCGAAGCGAGCCACGTCTCGACGTGAGGTTTGATCGCGACTGTATCGATGTTGCCGACGAGGATAAACGTGAAATCGCTCGCATCCGCAAAACGATCCTTGTAAAAGGCGAATGCCTTCCTCGCGTCTGCCTCGGCGAAAACCGCGGGCGTTATCGGTCGCGCGCGGAAGGCATTCTGCGACATCGTCACCTGAACCGTGTCTCCAAAAACTTCCTCGGGGTCAGCGCCGCGGTTGGCGAGATAGGGGCCAACCTGATTCCTGAAGGCATCGTATCTCACGCTATCCAGTCGCGGCGCGGTAAAACTCAGATACGCAAGCTGGAACATCGTCTCGATGTCCTTTGGTGAGCTGCTTCCCCTCAGCCCCTCCGTCGTTTCGCCGATGACCGGGCTCACCCCTGCTACCTTTCCCGTCAGCTTCTTGCCAAGGTCGACGGCGTTGAATGCGCCAAGTCCTCCAAGCGGGACGATCTGCTGCGCAAGAGCGGCGGACATGTAGTCGGCGTCGCTCGCCAGCGAGCTACCGCCGGGACTATACGCCGAGAACAACACCTGGTCTGCCTTGAAGTCTGTCGCCTTGAGAATAACGCGGGCACCGTTCGACAACTTCCACTCGGCACCTTCGATCCCCGGAAGTGGCTGCGACGAAACAATTCTTCCTGGTGCCGGCGCAGCTTCGACGAGGCCTGCGCCAGACAGATTCTCGACATACGCGGCTACTGTCGTGCCGGATGCGCGGCCGATCGCCGCAAGGATTCCCTCGCGCGTGGGAACGGGGACGCTGTCCTTCACCGGAGTCTGCGCGATGATTACCTGATTCTCCTCGGTAATCCACTGGCTGGCGAGGCGGTTGACATCGGAGAGTGAAATGGTGGGAATCAGCTCCTGGGCGATCCTGTACTCGTATTCGATCCCAGGGACCGCTTCGTCCTGGAGATAGTTGCCGATGTACTCCTCGACGAACGATCCTGATTGTGTCCGCTCGCGCTCGGCGTACGATCGCTCGTAGCCTCGAAGCACATCCTGCTTGACGCGGTCAAGCTCTGTCTGTAGAAAGCCGTGCTGGTCGACGCGACGCGCTTCGGTGATGAGCGCTTCGATTCCGCGCTCGACCCCGCCGTCCTTGACGCCTGCCGCAAGCGTGAATGCTTCCGCGTTACGCGCGAAGAAACTTGACTTCGATGCGCCCGCGCCAAGGAATGGGGCGTCCGGCTTCTCAGTGATTTCCGAGAAGCGGCTGTTGAGCATCCGCAGGTAGATCCGCTCGATCAGCATGGTGCGATAGTCGCCGACTGTCTCGACGTTCGTTGCCGGCATCTTGTAGATGAGGTTGACGCTCGTGCTCGTCGCTTCGCGGTCGCTGGCAATCGCGATGAGGGGCTCTTTGTTCGAAGGCACGTCGTACAGCGTGCGCACCGGTGCGTTCGGGCGTGCGGCGATCTTCGAGAAGTGCTGAATGATCTTTGCTTCTATCGTTGCCGGGTCGAAGTCGCCGACGGCGACGACGGCCATGAGGTCAGGGCGATACCAGTCGCGGTAGAAGCGACGGAGCTTGCCTGCGTCCGCGGACATGATGCTCGCGTCGGTTCCAATCGGCAGCCGCTCGGCATAGCGTGAGCCCTTGAACGCAATCGGGAGCCACTGCTGAAGCATGCGGTCGCTGGCTCCCTTCCGTCCACGCCATTCCTCGCGGACTACGCCGCGCTCATTGGTGATTTCGGTCGAATCGAACAGCTGGCCGTGGGCCCAGTCCTCCAGAATCGTGAATGCCTGGTCGACAATGCGTGCAGTGTCCGTCGGGATCGGCAGGATGTAGACAGTTTCGTCGAAGCTCGTGTACGCATTGAGGTCGGCGCCGAAACGCACGCCGATCGACGCCAGGTACTTGATGAGGTCGTTCTTCTTGAAGTGCGTCGTCCCGTTGAACGCCGTATGCTCGAGAAAATGAGCGAGTCCCAGCTGATCTGGTGCTTCCTGTATGGAGCCGGCGTTTACGACGAGTCTCAGCTCAGCCCGCTTTTCGGGACGGGAATTCTGACGGATGTAGTACCGAAGCCCGTTTTGCAGAGTGCCAATTTTGACCTTCGGATCAGTGGGTAGCTTCGTCGTCAGCGGCGTCGGCGTTGTCGCCGGGGACTGCGCGATTGCGGGTGCTGCAAACGCGAGCAGCCCGAAGACAAGAAATGCTCTCATCGATGTAGAATTGGATTGAGGGACCTGCAGCTACGTGCGCTTCTCGACTACAAGGGTATATCGACCCGCGAGGGCGGCGATGGTTCCGATCGCGATCCACACAGGTGCGAGAACGACTCCGACGATCCCGAGCGTGAGTGGAATCTCCAGCAGTGACTTGCCGGCTTCGTTCCTGATGGTGATCCTTCGCGCGTTTCCTTCGCGGACGATCTGCTTGACCTTCTCCAGCAGCTTGTCGCCGCTGACTGTGTGCTCTTCGGTCGTGCCGGTATTGGATGTGGTCATTGGTGTGTAGTTTGGTTTTGACATCATCTCTACGGGTAGAGGCCGGCGAAAGTGACACCTGAGTGTAGCGATGCTAACCGTTTATCCGCTACCGACCGCGCGTTTACGCGAGAATCGGGCGGGCTGCTGGGCGGGGATTCCATTAGCGCGAAAGTAGGGAATTGGTCCCTCTCAGCAACTCCGCCGAAACGACGCCGAGCCGAGACTAACGGGAACGTCACCGGCTCGTCGTTACCATTGGCTCCGGAATCGGCTATGGCGTTCACTTTCGGCGACGAATTAAACTAGATGCCGGAGGTCCAATTTCTTCCATGCATATAGCCGAGAATATCCTCTCCGCCATCGGGAATACTCCGATCGTAGAGCTCCACGGAATCGTCCCAAGAGGCTGCGCGACAGTTCTGGCTAAGATCGAATGGGCCAACCCGACTGGCAGCATGAAGGACCGGATGGCGCGCGCGGCAATCGAGGGCGCCGCGGCAAAGGGTCTTCTCAAGCCTGGCGGCACCGTCGTCGAGTACACCGCAGGCACGACTGGCGTCTCGCTCGCCCTCGCCTGCGCCGCTCTCGGCTACAAGCTTGAAATCGTCTCGTCCGATGCCTTCGCCGAGGAGAAGCTGAGGACGATCGCGGCGCTCGGGGGCCGGATCACATTGGTCAAGAGCGACAACAAGAAGATCAACGAGAAGTTGATCAAGGAGATGATCGCGACGTCGGAGGTGATCAGCAGGCGTCCCGGTCACTGGTGGTCCGATCAGCTGAACAATCACGACGGCATCGCCGGCTACTACTCGATGGGTGAGGAGATATGGGAGCAGACCGGCGGAAAGGTTGACGTGTTCGTTCAGACAGTCGGCACAGCGCATTCGATTCACGGCGCAGCGGCCGCTTTGAGGAAGCATGCGAAGCTTCACGTCACCGCCGTCGAACCTGCCGAATCAGCGGTGCTGTCGGGGAAGCCGAGCGGCTCGCATCAGATTGAGGGAATCGGGATCGGCTTCGTGCCCCCGCTCTGGGATCCGAGTCAGGTGGACGAAATCATTCCGGTGGCGACGAACGACGCAAAGGAGATGGCGCGGCGGCTTGCGCGCGAAGAGGGGATTTTTACGGGGACTTCATCCGGCGCAAACGTGGTCGCTGCGATTCAGGTCGCGAAGCGGCTCGGGCCGGGCAAAACTGTGGTCACGATAATGGTGGACTCCGGGCTGCGGTATCTCAGCACCGATTTGTATCGCTCGTAATCGTCAGTTGACTAGGAACTCCTTCACCATGCACTCGCGCAAGGCGGGAGCTGGCCGCGACTGCACACGGCGGAGTAGGTTAATGACGAGCGT
>JAYUWU010000299.1:0-17859 GCA_043753365.1 Gemmatimonadaceae bacterium
CCCGCTAACGGAACTTTCAGCCTGCAACTATGATATGCAGGTAGTCACCAACCGGAGCCGAATGGCCACCTCTCTGTCCCCCGCCACACCCGAGCGCGAGCCCGCCAGCGCAGCAATGAAAGCGGCGAGTTTCTGCCACGACATGAAGGCGAATGATGTCGTCCTGCTCAATCTCAAAGGCGTCACTGACATGACCGACTACTTCGTCATCGCCAGCGGAACTTCAGATACCCACGTGCGCGCGATCGGCGAACACCTGATCTCGGAGCTCCGAAAAGAGGGCGTCAGGGTACACCATGTCGAAGGTGTTCAGCAAGGCAGATGGGTGTTGCTCGACTTCGTTGATTTCGTCGTGCACATCTTTCACCCGACCCTCAGGTCTTTCTATCAGATAGAGCGCCTTTGGAGCGATGCGGAAGTAATCCCCACAGCTTAAATCATACAGGGAGCGGGACCATGAGAGCGGTTCGTGCATTGGCCGTACTACTTGCGCTGGTCTGCGCCTCGAACGTCGAGGCCCAGCAGTATTTCGGCCAGAATCTGGTCCAGTACAAGCACTTCAAGTGGCGTGTGCTCGAGACCGAGCATTTCCTCGTTCACTACTATCCTGAAGAGAAGCAGGCGGTACACGTCGCCGCCAGGATGGCGGAGCGCTCCTACGCACGCCTCTCACGCATCCTCGGCCACCAGTTCCGCGAGAAGAAGCCGATCATCCTATTCTCCTCGCGGGCCGACTTCGGCCAGAACAACGTCACCGGCGATCTTGGTGAAGGCGTCGGCGGAGTTACGGAATCAGGACGTCACCGGCTCATCATGCCATTCACGGGCGACCTCGGCAGCTTCGAGCAGGTTCTCGCCCACGAAATGGTGCACGAATTCCAGTACGACATTTTCCAGAAAGGCCGCGCCGGTGCGAACCAGCAGGTTCTCGAGCGCGTAAATCCGCCGCTCTGGTTCATGGAAGGCATGGCGGAGTATCTGTCGATCGGTCCCAACCATCCGTTGACTGCAGGCTGGCTTCGTGACGCTGCCGTATCCGGCAACATCCCGACAGTCAAGCAGATGACCGACCGGCCCGACAAATATTTTCCATACAGGTACGGCGAATCGCTCTGGCAGTACATCGGGGAGCGGTGGGGCGATGCTGCGATCGGCGAGATACTGCGAAACGCACCTGCGGTAGGTGTTGAGCGCGCTTTCGTTCGCGAACTGGGCATGTCGCTGGTGGACGTAGGCGCAGCGTGGCGCGAGGCGGTCCAGTCGCAGTATCTCCCGGCAGCGTCACTTTACCAGCGTCCGCAGGCGTTTGCGCAGCCGCTTCTCACGCGGAAGCGGTCCGGCGGCGAGATCTTCCTCGCTCCGGTGCTATCCAACGATGGCAACTACATCGCCTTCCTGTCGAATGGCAATGAGAAGCGCGGCGAACTGTTCATCGACCTCTGGCTTGGCAATGCACGAACGGGCGAGCGCGTCAAGAGACTCGTAAAAAGCACTCTCAATCCCGAGTTCGAAGAGCTGCGTCTTCTCTACTCCCAGAGCGGATTCTCCAATAACGGGAAGACTCTCGCCTTTACCGCGCAACGTGCCGGAAAGGATGTGTTGTACCTGCTCGATCTCGCCAGCAGAGACGTGATAAAGCGACTCGACCTCCCATTTGACGGGGTCACCTCACCGTCGTTCTCGCCCGACGACCGGCGAATCGTATTCAGCGCAACGCTGGGCGGCGTTTCGGATCTCTACATTGTGGACGTCGATGGGAAGAACCTGAAGCGCCTGACGAACGACATATATGGAGACCTGCAACCGAACTGGTCGCCCGATGGAACCCGGATTGCATTCGCAACGGATCGCGCACCGCCAACTGATCTCGAGAGGCTGCATTTCGCCAAATGGCAGATCGCGCTCATCGACCCGGAGACAAACGCCGTTGAGATTGTGGCCGGCCAGGCCGGCCACAATCTCAATCCGTCGTGGGCACCCGATGGAAAGTCAGTCGCGTACATCTCGGACCGTACAGGCGTCCAGAATGTATTTCTGTACGACCTGAGCGATCGAAGCCAGTACCAGCTCACGAATGTTCTTGGCGGAATCTCGGCCATCACCGAGTACAGTCCTGCGCTAACGTGGGCTCGCGGTGCAGACCGCATTGCGTTCACGTATTTCGAGAAAGGCGACTACACGGTCTGGACCGTCGACAACCCGCGCGCCCTGAAGACGGTTGCTTTCACCGGGACAGCCGCTGCACCCACCGGCCTCGTCATGAGCGTTCCATCGCTGCAATCGGTGGTCGCGACGGGCGCGGGTGCCCATGCAACTCAGAGAATCGGCACCGAAAATTCGATCTACCGCGCGCCAACTGGCGCACGGCCATCGAATGAGTTGTCCGACGGCGAGGCGACGGCCAGCGAAATCGAAGCCACGACGGTGGCGGTTCTGAACGCGAACCCCGACTTCGCACTGCCCGATACGACCCGTTTCCGTAACTACGATTACAAGGTTGGCTTCAAGCCCGACTACATCGCGCAGCCTGAGGTCGGGTACGCGACAGGAAATCAGTACGGATTGAGCGGATTCAACGGCGGCACGACGATCGTGCTGAGCGACCTGCTGGGCAACAATACGATCGCGCTTTCTGCTTCAGTCTACGGACAGCTGCGTGACGCGAGCGTATTCGCCGCCTATGGCAACTACAGCCGTCGCTGGCAATACACTCTTGGCGCCTACCAGCAGCCGGTATTCCTGCCGCAGTCAGGCGGTTCGATCGAAGAGCTTGACGATGGCAGCCAGCGCCTCAGCGTTCTCTACAGCCGTTACGTGCTGCGGAATGCGTTCCTGCAGGGCCAGTATCCGTTGAACAGATTCACGCGATTCGAGACCGGGCTTCAGTTCAACAGCATCGGCCGCTCGATTATCGCGCTGTCACAGGATTGCTATTTCAACGGCTGCACGGCGCCGGAGATCAACGACGTGGCAAACGCACCGGCATACAATTATCTGTCGCCGTCTGTCGCATACGTGTCCGACAATACGCTCTTTGGCTACACTGCTCCGGTGATCGGCCGCCGGTATCGCTTCCAGATTTCGCCATCGATTGGAAACCTGAAGTGGGTCGAAGGACTTGCCGACTATCGCCGGTACGATCCGATCATATTCAACACCATTACGATCGCGACACGTGCGCTGACGAGCGTCTCAGTCGGGCGTGACGAGGACACGTTCCTGAAGTACATCGGACGCCCCGAGTATGTCCGCGGCTACGACAACGCAAACTTCAGTGGCTACGAGTGCACATCGTATATCGGCGGCGGCGCATCGTGTGAAACCGAGCAGCTGGTCGGCAGCCGGGTAGCCGTGTTCAACGCGGAAGTCCGCTTCCCGCTGATCCGCAGATTCGACATCGGCACGCTTCCAATCGGCCTCCCGCCGATTGAGGCCCTCTTTTTCTACGATGCCGGAATTGCCTGGAGCAGGGGTCAAACGGTTTCGCTCAGCAAGCCTGAGGATTATGATTTCACGCTCCAGCGCTTTCCACTTCGGAGTTATGGAGTCGGGCTGCGCGTGAATCTTTTCAACATCGCGATTCTCAAGTGGGATTACGCGAAACCGCTCGATCAACCTGGACGCAAGCCGAACTGGACATTCTCGCTGGGACCGAGTTTCTAGAGGTCTCAGGCTCGTAGCGCTGACGCTCGCCGTCGTCGCCTGCAAAGGTGACCGGCAGGCGTCCGCGGGCGCTCGCTCGCCCGCAGCGTCACGCGGTCCCGATCAACTCGTACTTCGTATCCCCCTTGGCGGCGGGGCGGCGCGCGTGTACGGCTATCCCGCGGTCGACTCTATTCTGTGGTCGGTACAGGGGGCACCCGCGGTCGAGCGCGTACTCGGCTTCGATCCTGACGATGGGGCGGTGTCCGTCATCGACGATGCCGGACAACCCCGGCGCATCGACTTCCGCGCCACAGAAGTCAGACTGGCGAGCCGCGCGAAACTCTCGGCACTATCGTCGGCGAACGGCTCGGATATCTTCGGCATCACCGACAAGGGCGACGTCACCCGCCTGAATCCTACCGGCGACTGGGCATTCGTCCCTCCGTCCCCTGCGCGATTGGTGTTCCCGCAACCCAACGGTGCACTGGTCATCGCTGGAAATCAGGGCGCCGAAACCCACCTCTGGCTGATTCGCCCGACCGACGATGACATACTGGCTACCCGCGCGTTGCCGGTCGTCTCGAGAGGAATCCGCACACGAGTTGGCGACCGCATCTATTTCGCTGTCGACTCGGGCCTCATCGGCGTGCTGACCCGCGACCTCTCGCCAGTGAAAAGCGTCAGGCTCCCGGCCGCACCCCGGTCCGTCGTCCCCACTCCCAGTGGCGACAGGCTCTACGCGGCGATCAGCGGGCGAAGCAAGATCGCGGTCATCGACAGATATACCGAGGAACTTTCGGGCACCGTAGACCTGCCGGGTGAAGCCGAGGAACTGCGGATGGATCCACTCGGCCAGCACGTGATCGCGCGAGGCCGTGGAGATTCCGCATGGGTCATCGCAATTGGAACGAACCGCGTGACAGGGGCGATCAGAACCGAATGGCGGAATGACCTTCCGGCTTTTGCGCCTGACGGCTCAATCGTCACCGCCCGCGGGAACGACGTGGTCCTCGTGAACGCGGGGGATCTACGCGACGCGCGCACGATTCAGGGCGGCGGGCGCGACTTCTGGTACTTTCTCGCATGGAACGGATTCCGGCCGCGCTTGGCGGAACTCGACCGTCCGGTAACCTTCGATTCCGCACCCATCCCGCTGCCGGACTCCCTGCGGCTCCAGGGTGACTCGGTTCAGCTGCCAACAGTCCGTGATGCGTTGCCGTCGGTGGTCGAGCCGCCGGCCAGGAATGAACCCACGCCACGCGGTTACATGGTATCCTTCGCAGCAGTACTCTCAGAGCAGAAAGCAAACGAGGCTGCGGCGGGAATTTCGGTTAATGGCGTGCGCCCGCGCGTCGCCGCAAGCCCGTCAGGCTCGAGCACCATCTATCGCGTGGTGCTCGGCCCATATTCGACGCGCGACGAGGCCGACAGAGTGGGAAGAGAATCCGGAAGGCAGTTCTGGGTGTACGAGGCAGCGAGGTGACGCCGCCGCGGGCGCCGGGTGGAGCATACGAAGGCGCCGGGCGGCAGGTTTCCGTCGCCGTCCGGGGCTACTCCTCGGTTATCGTCACGTCAGATGACGTCGTCGCGGCGGCGCACACGGCAATCGGGATGGCGCTTGGCGAGAGCGCGCATCGGCTCGTCATGATCGGCGACCTCGCGGGCGAAGTCGCTCCGCTTCAGGCCCTCGTGAAGGGCGACGACGCCCACGGTATCTACGACAGCTTCGAATTCGGGACATCATTCGCGCGCATAGCCCTCGAGGTGCCGGGGGCGAAGAATCTGTACATCATGCCGAGCGGCACGGAGTCAGCCGCGACGGAACGAATACTCACGAGCCCCCGGTGGAAAACGTTCGCATCGGAATTCGCGAACTCCGACGAGCTTCTGCTGCTGGTCGTGCACTCCGATTCACCCGGGCTGGCTCAGCTGGCGGCGCAGCTCGATGGATTAGTGCTGGTAGGAATCCACAGTCTACCCGCTGCGCCGAATGCCAACATTCTCGCGAGAATTCCCCACCCCATCGTGACTGCCCCGCCGAAGATCGACCTCGCGGCCAAGGAGCCTGAACCCACACTTTCGCCGCGAACGGTCGGAATCGCGGCTGCGGCCCTGCTCCTCGCAGGTATCGCTGGCGGTGCTTTGTTCAAGGGCATGCGCAGCGATACAGGCGACGCAGCGCCAACTGCGATCGTAGCCGACACACTGGCAGACTCGCTGCCGCAGCGACCCGTCGTGCTGCCTTCGAACCCCGCGGACTCGGTCAACTCGATGCCATTTTCCGTGGAGATTCTCGCCGCAAACACGGCCGAGGGTGCTAACTTTGAGATGAATCGTCACGGGGCGCAGATGCCTGCTGCGACGATATCGCTGGTTCCGGTCGGCGACACCGAGGCCACATGGTACAAGGTGCATGCGGGTGCCTATGGCGACAGCGCAGCGGCTGAAGCGCTGCTTGCAACGTTGAGACGCCGGCGCGTCGTGCCTGATTCGGCTGGCACTATCGTTCGCGCACCGTTCGCTCTTCTTGTCGACTCGGTCCCCGCTCAGGCTGGAATGACGGCAAAAGTTCGTGCAAGAGTCAGGGAGCTTGGTGAGCGTGGCGTGCACGCGTATGCGCTGATGCAGGCCGACGGAAGCGCGCGACTTTATGCGGGCGCTTTTGGAAATCCGGAACAATCATCGCTCGCAGCGACCGCGTTGCGGGTAGCTGGGCTCACGCCCGTGCTGCAATACAGAACAGGGAGACTGCCTTAGTGCGCCTGACGAAGCTCGAGCTTCATGGATTCAAATCGTTTGCTGACTCAACCGAGCTGCTGTTCGAGCCGGGGGTGACGGCGATCGTCGGGCCGAACGGATGCGGCAAGTCGAATGTCTCCGATGCCGTGCGCTGGGTGCTTGGAGAGCAGCGCGCGCGCCTGCTGCGCGGCGCCAAGATGGAGGAAGTCATCTTCCAGGGCTCGTCTGCGCGAAGACCGGTGAACATCGCCGAAGTTTCGCTGCACTTCGAGAACGACGATGGCGCTCTCGGCGTTCCCTTCCGCGAAGTGGTCATTACCCGCCGACTGAGCCGGTCTGGTGACAGTGACTACCTCCTCAACAACGCTCCGTGCCGGTTGCGGGATATTCACGACATGGTGCGAGGCACCGGCCTCGGTGCTGACTCCGGCGTTGTCATCGAGAGCAAAATGATCGACGCATTGCTTTCGGACAGGCCGGATGAGCGACGCGAGCTGTTCGAGGAGGCTGCAGGCGTAGGACTCTACCGCGATCGCAAGCGCAGCACCGAACGGCGTCTCGAAGAGACGGCTGTCGACCTCGGCCGGCTCGACGATCTTATCTCGGAAGTACAGACGCAGGTCCGCTCCCTTGCAAGGCAGCGCCGGCGAGCCGAAAAGCATGTCGAGCTCAACAGCCGTCGCTTCACTGTCGAGATCGCTCTCGCCGCCCGCGAGATGGAAGCGTGGCATGGCGAGCTCGAGCGACTCGAGAAGCGCGTGGCAGAGCTTCGCCTCGATGCACCCAACGCCGAGGAGAGTGTTGCGGCCGCAGAAGCAACCCGCGATTCGGCGCACGGCGCGAGAGCCGCGGCCGAGGGTCGGCGTGGTGAGCTTTCGCGTCTCGTCAACGAGCAGCGTGAAAGCACACAGCAGCTCCGCGCCGAAATCGCAGTTGCCGAAGAGCGCCAGCGCAACTCGGTAGCACGCAGGGAACGGGCCGAGCTCGAGCGCCGCGAAGGTGGCTCGACGGTGGAGCGTGTGAATGAGGAGCTCGAGCGTGCGGTCCAGCACCGGGAGCAGCTCGATACGGAGCTCGCGGCCGCCAACACCGCTCTCGACGGACACACCCGCGAGGAGGAAGAGGTCAGGCATTCTCTTGCTGCTGCACGCGCTGCGGTCGAATCCGCGGAACGTGCGCTGCGCGAGATACGTGAGCTCGCACACCGCCATGCGCTCGACAGGCAGACTACCGAGCGCGAGCTGACCGAGCTCGCAGGACGTCGTGACAGTCTTTCCGAGGAGCAGGCGCAGCTCGCCGACAATGCAGCGTCGATCGGACGCGAGATCGCTGACCTCGAGTCATCGCTCACGACCGCCAGGGACCGCAATTCTCTGCTGAACGCCGAGCTGGCATCGGCACTCGCCGCCGTGCGCGCCGCCAGGGATTCTGATTCCGCCGCGCGGTCAGCGTTGCTGCGGGCCGAAGAGGCACAGACAGCGCTGGCAAGCAAGCTGAACGCCCTGGAAGGCCTCGAGCGCGAGCGCGTCGGCCTTGCACCGGCAGCCGCGAAGCTCCTCCGCGAGCGCGAACGCTTTGGAGACGGCGCAGTGATTGGACCGCTCAGCGATTTCATCAGCACCAGCGCGGAAGCAGCGTCGCTCGTTGAGCGTTTCCTTGGCGTCAACGTGCACGCGGTGCTCGTGCGCGACCGCGCAGCCGCGGAAGCAATACGCCTGTGGCACGCCGCCACGAACCCTGGTCCCCTGCTGCTTCTGCCTGCAGACTCAGTCGCGGAGGGCAACGGTGGCATTGCTGCGGATGATGAAGACCTGTCACGGCTCGTGAAGTCGGAGTCGGCCGCTTCTCACTGGGTGAAGACGTTGCTCGGCCGCGTCCGTGCGATCGACAACGGAACCGGATTTGTCGACTCTCGCGGCGCCATATGGTTGCCCGCGAACGTCGCTGGTCCAGGCCCCCTGCGGCGGCGCGCGGAAATCAGCGAGCTTCGCCGATCACTTGTAGAGGCGGAGACCGCGCGACATATGGCCGCCAGTGCTGCCGAGTCCGTGCGTGCTGAGCTCGATGCTGCGGAACGTGCATCTCAGCACGCACAGGAAGCTGCCGTGCACGCGTCGCGCGAAGCCGCTGATCGCGAGGATTCGTTCACTGCTGCTACCCGACGGCATCACCGCGCGTTGAAGGAAGTCAGCGATGCATCCGCGTTGCTCGAGCGGCTGGCAGCACGCGAGTTGTCACTCAACGAGAGCATCGCTCAGATCGCGCTGTTCATCACTGATAAGGAAACTGGAGCTGTTCAGCAGGAATCGGCTCTCGCCGAGTCGCGCCGCTCGCTCGTGGAAACCCAGGCGCGTCAGGACGAGGCACGCGAGCGCAAAACGCAAAGTCAGGTCTCGAGCGCCGAAGCTCAGGCACGCCTTCAGTTTGCTGGAGATCGCGAGCGACATCTGAGAGAGGAGTATGTATCGGCGAATGCGCGACTCGAGTCGCTGCAATCGGAGCTGAGCACTCTCTCCGAGGCTGATGGCGAGCTCGCGAAGCAGCTTGCTGGATGGCAGCTCGATCTCGAAGCCCGGCAGGCAACCCTCGAGGATGCCGAAACCCGTCTGTCCAATGCAGAGCTCGCAGTGAAGACGGCGGATGACGCGCTCGAGCACGCTGAACATTCTCTGACAGAGCTGCGTCATCGCGCTACCGCGCTCAGCGAAGAGCTGCATTCCGCCGAGCTGCGGTTCACCGAGCTCTCAGGGAGGCGCGCCGCGATCAGGGAGCGACTCGAGACAGACTGGAAAAAGCCGCTCGACGAGCTCATGGCGGGTGCGGAACACGTAGAGGCTGACGACGACCTGCTTCGCACTGAGGCGTCGCAGCTTCGCGAGCAGCTCGACCAGCTGGGCCCGGTCAACCCGCTTGCAATCGAGGAGCACGAGGAAGAGCAGAGGCGTCTCGAGATGCTGACGAGTCAGCGCGCAGATCTCAGCGCGGCGAGGCTCTCGCTGCAGCAGGCGATTCGCGAGATCGACTCGACGGCGCGCGACTTGTTCCTGACGACCTTCGTGCAGGTGCGCGACAATTTCAGGAAGATCTTCATCACGTTGTTCGGGGGCGGCGAATGCGACCTGCGACTCGAGAATCCCGAATCGCCGCTCGATGGCGACATCGAAATTCACGCAGCGCCGCGCGGCAAGAAGACACAGCGCATCCATCTGCTTTCGAGCGGTGAGCGCGCACTCGTCGCACTGTCGCTGCTGTTTGGAATCTTCCTCACCAAGCCGAGCCCTTTCTGCCTGCTCGACGAGGTGGATGCGCCGCTCGACGATGCGAATATCGGAAGATTCGTGCGCATGCTGAACGAGTTCAAGGCCAACACTCAGTTCATCGTGATCACTCACAATCCGCGCACGACTACTGAAGCGGCAGACGCCGTCTACGGTGTGACGATGCAGGAGCCCGGTGTGTCATCGCTCGTCAGCGTGCACATGCGCGGCGCCGCTGTCGAGGAGGCCATTGCAGGCACCTTGACCGCCGACGAGCCTGCCGAGGCACTGACCGCATGACATGCTCGTCGTAATGCAGCACGGCGCGTCTGCCGCTGAGGTGGATCGCGTCGTTGACGTCATAACCGAGATGGGATACGAGGCGCGTCCGATGCCGGGCGCCCAGCGTACGGCAATCGGTGTTGTCGGTAACGATGGCCGTGTCGACCGGTCGAGGCTCGCGGCGCTGCCCGGCGTGGCGGATATCATACACGTCACGCAGCCGTACAAGCAGGTCTCGAGGGAATGGCGGCCTGAAAGCACGATAGTCACCATCGCCCCGGGCGTCTCTTTCGGCGGGAATGAAGTGCCGGTGGTGGCAGGTCCATGCTCCGTTGAGTCCGAAGCGCAGATCATCGAGTCGGCGTTCGCTGCGCGCGATGCCGGGGCGGCAGCGCTGCGCGGTGGTGCATTCAAGCCACGCAGCTCTCCCTATTCATTCCAGGGACTCGGCAAGGAAGGCCTCGGTCTTCTCGCCATCGCGCGGCGCGAAACCGGCCTTCCCATCGTGACTGAGGCGATGGATGATGAAGGTGCGTATCTCGTTGCAGAGGTTGCTGACTGTATCCAGATCGGCGCGCGGAACATGCAGAACTACTCCCTGCTCAAGACAGTCGGCCGTATTGGAAAGCCTGTACTGCTCAAGCGGGGTATGGCAGCGACTATCAGCGATCTGTTGCTCAGCGCGGAATACATTCTGTCCGAAGGGAACGACAAGGTCATCCTGTGCGAGCGCGGCGTCCGCACGTTCGACACATCGGCGCGAAACATGTTCGACCTGACTGCGATTCCAACTGTGCAGAAGTTGTCGCACCTTCCGATCGTTGCTGACCCGAGCCACGGGACAGGCGTGCGCGAGCGAGTCGGCCCAATGGCGCGAGCGGCAATCGCAGCAGGCGCTGACGGTATTCTGGTCGAGATGCATCCACATCCCGATGTTGCGCTCTCGGATGGGGCTCAATCGCTTTATCCGGAACAACTTGCCGCGCTCATCAAGGAACTGCGTGCTGTTGCTGGCGCAGTCGGACGGAAGGTTACCGCGCCAGTGGAACATACTTCCGGCCGCTGATTGACCGGCTCGGCGCGCAGCGTGCATAGGAACGCTGCACACATATGCGGGTAATCATTAACATGAAGAATTTCATTGCGGCATTAGTCGTCCTTGGCTCCGCCACAGGCGTGCAGGCACAGTCGCCCGCGACCATCATGGATCGCGCCGTGAAGGGTTATACCGACATGCGGAGCATGAGCGCGGACTTCCAGCAGACAATCACCAATCCGCTCACCGGAACAACATCGGTGTCCCGGGGCGTGCTTCTCCGCAAAGCTCCCAACCTTCTGTCGATAACATTCAGCTCGCCGCGGGGAGACAAAGTGGTATCTGACGGAGCGACGATGTGGGTTTACCTCCCAAGCAGCGCACCAAATCAGGTCATGAAGTTGCCGACCAGTGCAAACAGCTCAATGGGCATGGTCGATCCCGGAGGACTGTTCCTGGCGTCGCCGTCATCGCGCTACCAGATATCGAGTGGCGGCAATGCGACGGTCGGCGGCCGGAAGACCGTTGTTGTCAATCTTGTTCCCAGGCAGTCTGACAACGCTTTCAGCAAGGCGAAAGTGTGGGTTGATGCCGCGGACAATACGATACGCCAGTTCGAGGTCATCGATGCAAATGGGCTGATGCGTCGGGTTACGATCTCTAACGTGAAGTCGAATCCCAATATTGCGGCCGCTTCCTTCCGGTTCACGCCGCCGAAGGGCGCGAGAATTATCGAGAACTAGTCCCGAAGCGGAAGTTCAAGGGCGGAACTGCCGGAAAGGAGTTGGGTGAGTGGTCCTGAGGCGCGCGACTCACGCCACTCGCTGTTACTCACCCCACTCCCGATTTTTTTGCAGTTTGCAGTCAGCTATTCGCGGTTAGCGAAGCAGGAGCAGCCGCTGGATCTCTTCGAGCTGCGCGCGATCAGCTCCTTTCTCAGCCGCGATGGCCACCGCGGCAAGGGAGAGTCTCTTGTAGACCGCTCGCGCCTCGGGATTGCCGCGCAGCGCCGCCAAGTGCTTCATCACGGTCTCCGAATCGCCTCGCGCAATCGGGCCGGTGAGCGCATCGTGAGGAGCGACATCGGAAAGATTCGAGACCGCACCGTCCATCAGGCTGTGCACTGCCTGCTGCGCACTCCTCTCGGGAATCCCGATTCCAGTCAGCAGGCCTGAAGCGATAGCCGCGAGGACCACAGGAAAATTCGAACTCATTACGGCTGCGGCGTGGTACGCGCTTTTGCCTCCGGTGGGAATTTCGAGCGTTCGCGCGCCAACATTACCGGCCAGCCGTCTCGATGTTGCACGGGCCTGTTCGTCGCCGTCGACTCCGATCCATGCCCGCTTCAGGAGCTCCGGGGCGCGATCCGGATTCGCGAATGGAACCAGTGGGTGAAAGGTGCCACCGCTCAGGTCGTAGTCGAGGAGCTGAGCGACCAATGACGGCTCGGCGCTCCCAGATGTGTGAAGTATCACAGTGCCGGGAGCAAGGCGTCCCCGGCTGCCCGAACCTCGCTCGTTGATGAGCTCACCAAGGACGTCATCGATCTGATCGTCGCGCACTGAAACGACAATCGTGTTCGCGCGCGATAACGACGATGGAAGCGCGCCGAATGACGTCGTCCATCCTGAAGGTCGCCGGCCGTGCAGCCCGAGCACCTCGACCCCCGATGCACGAAAGGCGCGGAACAGCCCGCGCCCCACTTGCCCGGCACCGACAATCAGGACCCGCTCTGTCACTCTCGGCCTGTCGAGCGCGCCGGCTGGAGCTGTGCCTGTTGCCGGCTCAGTGCCCTCTGGAGAAGAGCCTGCTGAGTTGTTGCACCAGTTGAAATATCGAGCGCCGTCTTGATCGCCCGGTCGTTCGCGACGCGGCGCTTGAACTCCGCCTCGGGGCCAAATACATACCGCGCGATATCGTAGGCGAGCAGTTGTGAAACCACAGGCTCATACTGGTCGAAAATCGAGCGGTCGATTACAACCCCGCGCGCAATCATTCTCGCCCACACTTCGTCGAGCATCGCAGGCGTGACGGCAAACTGCTGTGAAGGAACGCCGCCATTCGCTTTCAGGCTGCGGGCGTAATCGGTAAGAGCATCACGGAACTGCGCGACCTTCCTTCCCAGTACCGACTGGAAATCACGGACTTCCTGGGTGAACGCGCTGTCGCTCTCGATCACGTCGGGTGTGATTCCACCACCATCGTAGACGATTCGACCAGAGATCGTGCGGTACCGGGTGGGAGCCGGCGGCGCAGGCTCCTCCTCACCGCGAGGCACCTGCCGGCTGATCGACCGGCCGGAAGGCGTGTACCAGCGAGCTGTTGTGATCTTGAGGCCGCCGACATCACCAAGCGGTATCACACTCTGGGCGCTTCCCTTTCCATACGTGGGCTCGCCCACGATGACTGCGCGGTCGTTGTCCTGAAGGGCACCGGCGACGATCTCCGCGGCGCTCGCGCTCTTGTCATCCACAAGAATCGTCAGCGGCAGCTTTGGCCATTTCTGCGAAGTGCTGTCAGTGAAGTCGGTATTCGCTTGCGGCACTCGGCCCTTGAGGCTCACGATCTTCTGGCCAGGTCCAAGGAAAAGATCGGCAACAGCGGTACCCTGCTCGAGAAGCCCGCCAGGATTTGACCGGAGATCCAGAATCAGTGAATTCGCGCCGCGGCGAATGAGTGCATCGACACCGCGCGCAAGCTCCCTGTCCGAGGAGTCGCTGAATGCCTTGAGGTCGATGTACCCGATTCCATTCGGGAGCATTGCGACCCGGCGAACCGCACTGCGATGCATCGGACGACGCGTAAGCGTGAGAGGAACCGACGCTGCCATTCCCAGTCTCTCGAGACGAAGGGCGAGGGTCGTCGACGCCTCGCCTCTGAACGAACGCGCGGCATCCTCGAGCGTCCAGCCTTGCGTGCTGCGACCGTTAATCTCGACGATCCTGTCACCCGGCTGAATCCCGGCTCGCTCGGCCGGGCTTCCGGGCGTTGGCGCGATTACGACGATCCAGCCATCCCTGACATCCACCTGAAGCCCGACACCAGCGTAGTTCCCGGACGTCGTTTCATTCAGCCGCCCAAGTTTCTCCGGAGCGAGGAGCGAAGTGTACGGATCCTCGAGGTGATAAAGCATGCCGTCGACCGCCATGCGATACATGGCTGACTCGGAAAGCGAATCCACATAGTTGTTCGCAACGTGGGCAAACACGTTGTCGAACAGGCGCGCTGCCTCGGCCTCTGTCTGCGGCACGCCGGAACGCGTGCCACGCTCGAGAAGCCAACCCCCCGTGATCATCGCGATCACAAGGACGAGGCCAACTGAGATAGTTCGGGACTGAGTCCCTGGGTTGATCCTGAGCATTACGTCGTGTGTGTATCGAGTAACATCGAAAACCGATCAGGCAAGTTCCGGGCGACTGCCCCAACAACCTCGAGGTGAACATCATCCGGGGAGCCGTGGCCGCTCACGCACGCAATCCGGCCACATTCCGGATGTTCCTTCTGCCAGTCGAGACTGGCAAACCGGCGGAATGCAGATTCGACCCTCGCGTGAAACGCATCTCCCGATCCTTCAATACGATCGTAGCCGCTTCGCCTCGACGCACGGTCGAGTCCCTGGGCAGCGGGCAGCTCCAGAACCACTGTCAGGTCAGGCACGAGCCCACCCGTTGCAAGTGCATTGGCCTCGCGAACGTGCCGCTCGTCGAGACCCCTGCCGCCGATCTGGTAGGCATAGGTCGAAAGAAAGAAACGATCCATCAGTACAACTACACCGCGGGCGAGCGCAGGGTCAATCTCCTTTCTGACGATCTGCGCGCGTGAGCCGAGAAAGAGCAGTGCCTCCGCTTCAGGAACGATGTCCTGGGCGGGGTCGAGAAGGATCGAGCGGATGGCATCGCCGAGCTGGGTTCCGCCCGGCTCCCGGAGAGTCAGTACCTCGTTTCCTGCATCACGAAGTGCCGCTGCAAGCTTGACGAGCTGCGTCGTCTTACCGACTCCCTCCGCCCCCTCCAGGACTATCAGCACACCCGCAGACACACTGATCAGGAAAGGGTGATGATGGAGCTCGTGCCGCCCTTCTTCATGCCGTCCATGATCCAGTTGTTCACCTGATACATCACCTTATCGAAGTTTTCCTGCGCGGAGATCGCGCGCTGGTATACGGTGTTCGACTGAACCTTGGTCAGCAGCTCATCGAGTTCCTGTTCCATTTCCGCAGTTGGCTGCTCGCCACGCTGCACCATCGACTGGGCATCGGTTCTGATCTTCTCCATCTGCTGGAGAATGGTGACGGCTTCACGATCCGAATTCAGCGCTTCGCTCGAACGCTTGACCGCCTGATACTCCGGGCTCTGCCCAATCACACGCCCAAGCTCTCTCGCCTTTTCTTCCAGCATCACATCTCCGTTATATCTGAGTCCTGAGTCGTGACGCGAGCACGAAACGCTCACGTCCCGTGAGGTCCAGCCTCACGCCAACATCGGTGTAACATCCATGCCGCATGATCATCTCAGCGACGATTGAGGCCCGCCGTTCATCGACCTCGAGCGCGAGCAGACCGCCGCTCTGCAGAATCGCTGCGGCGTCGTGCACGATTGCCGCTGTCGCTGTCATGCCGTCGTGCCCGCTGTACAGGGCAAGAGGCGGCTCCCAGTCGCGCACGCAAGCCGGCAGAGCGTCCATTTCGCCGAACGCGACATAAGGAGGGTTCGAGACCACAACGCTCGCCTTTTCACCTTTCACCGGCGCCATGAGCGATCCAAGCCGGAATTCCATCCGTGTTTTTTCCAGCTCACATCTACCGCTGTTAGCGCGCGCAACATCGAGAGCGTCGACGGACGCATCGGTCGCAATGACCCGATCGAACCGGCCTTCGGCAGCGAGTGACAATGCAATCGCGCCGGATCCGGTCCCGATATCGATCGCCGTCCCCCACGTGTCGGTGCCGAGACGCGACGACATCCCCGCCAGCACTTCGCTTACCAGCACCTCAGTTTCCGGGCGGGGAATCAATACCCGCTCATCGACCAGGAGGGTCAGGTGCCTGAACTGCGCGGTGCCGACGGCATACGCGAAAGGGGCGCCTTTCGCAAGCCGACGTGCCGCGCTGTGTGCTGCTGCTGCGACAGAGAATTCGAGATTCGAGTCCCGATTGGTGACGGGCCACGACCGCGGAACCTCGAGCAAGGCCGCGATAATGTCATTCGCAACTCGTCTCGGATCTGCGATGCCGGCGAGCCGGAGTGACGCGGTCAGATCCTCGACGACAGCAAATATCGCGGGCTTCGCGGTGTAAACGCTCGACGTGCGGTCGATTACCCTACTCACCGAGGCGGTCCTCGACATCGGCCCCGCGCAGCGCCTCGATAACCGGCTCGATCTCACCATCGAGCACCTTCGAGAGCTCATGCATTGTGAAGCCGATGCGATGATCAGTGACGCGGTTCTGGGGAAAGTTGTAGGTCCTGATCTTTGCTGACCGATCGCCCGTACCGACCTGCGTCTTTCGCATTCTCGCCCTTTCACCCTCCTGCTCCGCGATGCGGGCATCGAGCAGGCGCGCGCGAAGAACTTCCATTCCCTTAAGCTTGTTCTGGAGCTGCGATTTCTGGTCCTGCTGGCTGACCACGATTCCCGAGGGAATGTGCGTGATGCGAACTGCAGAGTCGGTCGTGTTGACGCTCTGGCCGCCGGGCCCCGATGACCGGAACACATCGATGCGAAGATCTTTTTCGTCGATCTTCATGTCGATTTCTTCTGCTTCCGGCAGTACGGCTACAGTTGCCGCAGACGTGTGGATGCGGCCCTGGTTCTCGGTCACCGGCACGCGTTGTACGCGGTGTACACCAGACTCCCAGCGCATGGTACCGAACACGCCGTCTCCCTTGATCTTGAAGATCGCTTCCTTGACGCCGCCAAGCGTGCCCTCGGAGTATGAGATCATCTCGATCCTCCAGCCGCGCTTTTCGGCAAATCGGGTGTACATCCGGTAAAGATCAGCGGCAAAGATAGCCGCTTCGTCGCCGCCGGTACCTGCCCGTATTTCGACGATTGCCGGCCTGTCGTCGAGCGGGTCGTGAGGAATGAGGGCCGGCTTGATCCGGGCCTCGATCTCCTCGATCGAATCTTCGAGGTGCAGGACCTCGGCTCGCGCCTCGGCCACCATTTCGGGGTCGTCTACAGCAGAAACGAGCTCGTGGGCCTCCGCGAGCTCGTTCTCGTATTTCTGAAGGAGTCCGGCCATCTCGACAACCGGCTCAAGGTGGCGGAGCTCTCTGCCCAGCGAAGTCATGCGCTGGGCGTCCTTTACGGTCTTGGGATCAGAAAGTTGCCGCTCGACCTCGCTGGCGCGGTTTAGCGCGTCAGCGAGGCGGTCACGGAGGCTCAGGTCTCAGGCGTCGCCGGTGCGGCGTCGCGGGTCTTGGTTGCGTACTTCTGGCGGAATCTCTCGACGCGTCCGGCCGTGTCCACGAGCTTCTGCTTGCCGGTGAAGAACGGGTGGCACTGCGCACAGATATCCGTGTGTATCTCCGCCTGTGTGGAGCGGGTCTGGTAGGTGTTGCCGCAGGCGCATTTTACCGTCGCCGTGGCGTACACCGGGTGAATTTCGGGCTTCATTGTGACCTCTTGTAGTGACTTTGGGGCAGCTTGGAAATATACCTAAACAGGGGGCACCTTTTCAATCGGCAGTGGGTCGAGGCGAGGGAGCAGCTCAAGGGGCACTTCGTACTGCGAACTAACTCCGTACTGCGAACTAACTCCGTACTGCGAACTAACTCCGCACACGTACCCCGGACCCGCGCTGCGGTCGAGCTGGCGAAAAAGGGCCATTCGGACCAGCGTGCTTGGTTTCGCAGTACGGAGTTAGTTCGCAGTACGGAGTTAGTTCGCAGTACGGAG
>JAYUWU010000300.1:0-2518 GCA_043753365.1 Gemmatimonadaceae bacterium
ACTCTTCCCTCCAGCTCACCAAGGGGCTCGAGTGTTTCGTCCTGCTGGTCTTCTGTCGTCATGTCGCGTATCTCCCGGATACGATCCAGACCGGCGAACGCCTCACTGATCTGCGTGCCCACTGACGCGATCTGCACGAGTGGCGCAGCGACGAGACCGACGAAGAAGATGTACATGACGAGCCCGCCGAGCGTCATCTTTCCGTTGAGGATCGCCCCGCCACCGATGAGTATTATCAATACGCCGATGGTCCCGATGATCAGCGTGGCGGCGGTGCCGACGATCGACGTCCCGGTGATTGACCGCCGCACATTGTCGAAAAGGCGAAGAACACCTTCGCCAAAGAGGCGCTCCTCGCGGCTTTCCGCCACATACACCTTGAGGATTCGAATCCCGCCGAGCGACTCGGCGAGCCGGCCCGTTACCTCGGCGTTGATAACGCTGCGCTCGCGGAACAGGGGGCGCAGCCGTGCGAACGCCACTGCCATCAGTGCACCGAAGGACAGAAGCACAACGAGCATGATCGCGGTCAGCCGCCAGTTCAGCGCGAACAGCACGCCGATGCCGATGATCCCTGTAAGAATACCGCCGGTGAGCTGGATGAGGCCGGTGCCAACCAGGTTGCGCACGCCTTCCGCATCGGTCATGACGCGCGAGATGAGCACGCCAGTTTTCGTCGAGTCGAAGTACGAGACTGGCAGGTGCAGGACGTGCTTCTGGACACTCATTCGCATGTCGGCGATCGCTCGTTGTGCAGCGATGCTCACTACCTGGGAAAGTGAATACGTCGTAATCGCCTGAATGATGACTGCGGCTGCTGCAACTCCGGCAATTGGGAGGAGAAGGTCGTGCCGGCTCTTCGCGAGTACATCGTCGATGAGATACTTGGAGCTTGCCGGCAGGGCCAGGCCCGATATCCGGTTGACGAGCATTAGCGCGAGTCCCGCGGCCAGTGACCGGCGGTGCCGCCAGACAAGCTGGCGCGCTTCGGCCCATGCGCGCGCGTAATTAACCTTTTTCTTTTTGGTTTCGCTCACGCCTTACGTTAACGCATGCAGAGATGTCTGGCGCGAGGCAATCTCAGCGAGCGGCTGTCTCGAGAACTGTTTCCATCAGCGCACGCACGTGCGCAATCTCGTCGTCGTTGACAAGGTGTCCCATCCCAGGGTACAGCTTTGACACTGCGACCGCCCCCATCCTGTTCAGCACCTCAGTGGACTCGAGGACTCGAGCGGCGGGAATGTGTCCGTCGATGTCGCTGCAGCCGAGGAATGCCGGGGTGCCGTCGTAGCTTCCGGTGTAGTTGCGAGGAGTCTCCTCTGGCCCGATCAATCCTCCGCTCAGACAGGCGATCCCGCCATAGCGTCGCGCATTCCGGGCAGTGTACTCGAGCGAAAGGCACGCGCCCTGGGAAAATCCGAGAATCATCGTACGCGCCAGGGGGATGCCGGCTGACCCGATGACAGCAATCACGTCTTCAATCGCCTGAAGTCCCGAGGATATTCCAGGCTCATTGCTCGCAACCGGCGCGAGAAACGAGTTAGGGTACCACGTGTTGCCACGAGCCTGAGGCGCGAGGAACACGAACCCCTCGACGCCGAACGCCCGGGCCAGCGTGAGTATGCTTTCAGCGGTAGCGCCGCGCCCGTGAACCATCACCATCGCGGCGCGCGCTTCGGCAAGCGGCTCGCCCGCTGTCAGAACAGGCTGATCCTGATGCGGATGAGCTGAAGGGTCAGGCAATTGTCACCGTGGATATGGGCATGGGATGGGCTCGTGTCTGAGCCTCGATCCTAATATTACTCGGTGGTTGCAAAGTCCGTGAACGACGGCGAAGGAACGGCCGCGACGTTTACGTCGATCGGAAGCTGTACGCCGTTATGAGTCTGCACGACGTCGAGCAGCCCCTGCCAGACTTTCGCGAAATCGTGCCCAACTTCGTGTGGCTCCTTGTCCTCGGTGAACCCGCGACCGCTGGCCACCCAGAACGGGGGACTGTCGAGCTTGCCGGCATCGATAAAGATGCCCGCGACATCGTTATAGATGAGCTTGGCGTTGTGAGTGTGAACGTAATAGCCAGGCTTATATGTGCCGTGCTCGAGCATGCGCTTCGTCCAGGCCTTGTAGTAGTCGCGCATTGCTGTCGGCGTTTTCTCCATTCGTTCGATGTCGAGAAAGACGACGGTGCCAGCCGGGAAGCCTTCGCGTTCCGCCCGCTGAATCGCATCATTTGCATCCTGCCTTCCCCGCGCGCCGCTCACGAGATGGGTGGAGCATGACTGACCTGGTTGTGCACGCGCGTACGTGACGGTCTTGACCGGGACTCGCTTGCGAACGTTGCGCGTCACACGCTTGCCGTTGACGCGGCGGGTCTGCTTGACGGTTTTCGTCACCCACTTCGTCTTGACGATACGCTGGCGCGGAGTGCCGCTCCACACCTGCTGTCCAACATAGATGACCGCCATTCCCCAACCCATATCCGCCAGAGTCTGGCGCTTTCCGGACCACGACTCGCCTT
>JAYUWU010000301.1:0-17767 GCA_043753365.1 Gemmatimonadaceae bacterium
CCGCATCGACACAGATGTTTGCCGAAGTCGAGCCTGACGATCTCCTCAGATACGGCATGATCCCGGAACTCGTTGGCCGCCTTCCTGTGACCGTCGCGCTCGAGTCGCTTGACGAGAAGTCCCTCGTGCGGATCCTCAAGGAGCCGAAGAACGCCCTCACCAAGCAGTACGCCAAGCTCTTCGGGCTCGAAGAGGTAAAGATCACCTTCGAGGAAGGTGCGCTCGCTGCGATCGCCCAGAAGGCACTCAAGAGAGGAACTGGTGCCCGCGGACTTCGCGCGATTCTCGAGGAAGTCCTCATGGAAGTGATGTTCGATCTTCCGAGCCGCGAGGATGTCGTCGAGGTGAAGGTCACCGAATCCTGCATCACTAACGGCACGCAGCCGCTGCTCGAAATCTCGCCGCTAAGGCGCAAGAAGGAAGCGTAGCCGCTTCCCGCAAGAGGCCCGCTGCACTCGCGCGGGCCTTCACAAACCAGACTGACACGTGACCAACGAATTCACACGTGACGGCGAGAAGCTGCAGGCGGAAGCCCGCATCCCGGTCCTGCCGCTCCGCGACGTCGTAATATTTCCATACGTAGTCATTCCCCTGCTCGTCGGACGACAGCCATCGCTGGCCGCAATCGACGCAGCGGTGGAAACCGACAAGCTGATTCTCCTCGTCGCCCAGAAAGATGGGGAAACGCAGGAACCCGGCGCCGCCGACCTGCATCGCACCGGCGTGCTTGGCCGGGTGCTCCAGGTTGCCCGACTTCCCAACGGCAGCACACGCGTGCTGGTCGAGGGATTCGCTCGTGCCAAAGTCACACGGTACGTCTCGGGCGGACCATTCATGCGTGCAGTCGCCGCCCCGCTCGACTGGAAGGAGCAGGGCGAAGAAACTGAGGTCCGCGCACTCGCGAATCGCGTGATATCGCTGTTCGAGGAATACGTCGCGCTTCATCGTCGCATCCCGCCCGAAGTAGTCGGCCTCATCCAGAGCACGGAATCGGAAGAGCGCCAGGCATGGGGCGTGGCTGCTCACATGGCGATCAAGTTCGACGCCAGGCAGAAGATGCTCGAGTCGCAGACTCTCAAGGATCTTCTGGAAACGCTGTCGCGATCGCTTGGTGCGGAAAGCGAGCTCTTGCGCCTCGAGCGCAAGATCGACGACGACGTGCGGGGCGCACTGTTCCAGAATCAGCGCGAGTTCTACCTCCAGGAACAGCTTCGCGCGATTCACAAGGAACTCGGCGAAGAAGACGGAGACGACTTCGCTGACCTCGAGGCGCTGGTCAACAAGAAGGCGCTTCCCGAAGTAGTGAAGACACGCGCGTTCCGCGAGTTGAGGAAGCTGCGCCGCATGTCACCGATGTCTCCGGAATTCACGGTATCTCGCAACTTTGTCGACTGGATTCTCGCGCTGCCATGGGAAGAGCGTACCGATGAAGTCCTCGACGTTGCGCATGCGCGGCGAATTCTCGACGAGGATCACTACGGTCTCGAGGAAGTGAAGGAACGCATCCTCGATTTCATCGCCGTGCTTTCACTCGTCGGCAGGATCGAGGGGCAGATTCTCTGCCTCGTCGGCCCTCCAGGTGTCGGCAAGACATCGCTCGGTCGCTCGGTCGCGCGCGCGATGGGACGAAAGTTCATTCGCATGGCACTTGGCGGAGTGCGCGACGAAGCCGAAATTCGCGGACATCGGCGCACGTACATCGGATCGATGCCGGGGCGGATAATCCAGGCTATGCGTCGTGCCGAAGTTGTGAATCCCGTCATTCTGCTCGACGAAGTCGACAAGCTCGGACAGGATTATCGCGGCGACCCGGCATCGGCGCTGCTCGAGGTCCTCGACCCTGAACAGAACACTGCGTTCAACGACAACTACCTCGAGGTCGACTACGACCTCTCACAGGTATTGTTCGTCACGACGGCTAATTCTCTTAGCGGCATTCCCGAAGCGCTTCGCGACAGGATGGAGATCATCAGGCTCGCCGGATATCTCGATCACGAAAAGATGGCGATAGCCAGGCAGTACCTGTTGCCGCGGCAGCTAAAGACTCACGGGATCGATCCGGCGAACGTCTCGCTCGACGCCGACGTTCTTCCCGGAATCATGCGCGGGTACACGCGAGAGGCAGGCGTGCGTGAGCTCGAGCGGAGAATTGCACGGCTTGCCCGGAAGCTTGCGCGCAGGCAGGCTGAGCGGCCGGCTGTCGATTCAAAGCAGCACGTCGTGCTCGCTGATCTTCAGGAGCTGCTGGGCACCCCGCCTTTCGATCCCGATGATACGTCACTCGAGGACAAGGTCGGAGTCGCGGCCGGACTCGCATACACGAGTGTCGGCGGCGAAGTACTCGAGATAGAAGTGACAGTGGTCAAGGGCCGCGGGAAGGTTCAGCTTACCGGGACTCTTGGCGATGTCATGAAGGAATCAGCGAGCGCCGCGTTGAGCTATGCACGCACGCGTGTGAAGGAGCTCGGGCTCGACCCGGATTTCTATCGCAACCGCGACATCCACATCCACATGCCGGCTGGCGCGACGCCCAAAGACGGTCCGTCCGCCGGAATTGCGATTGCGACCAGCGTAATCAGTGCGCTGACCGGAGTTCCGATCCGCGGTGATATCGCGATGACCGGTGAAATCACGTTGCGCGGACGGGTGCTTCCGATTGGCGGGCTGAAGGAAAAGTCCGTAGCTGCCCACCGCAACAAGGTTTCAGACGTGATAATCCCATACGGCAACGCTCGCGATCTGGACGAGCTGCCCCAGGAAGTGCGCGCTGCCGTGCGTTTTCATCCCGTGAAGACGATGGATGAAGTGCTGGCGATCGCGATGCGGGGAGATTCCCTCAAACTGGCCGCGGAGCGTCGCGAAGCTCGCGTTCGCCGCGCACGTTCGGCCGGCGCTGGTACGCAGGACAGCGTCACGGCGCACTGATGGCCGACGACAGTCAGCCAGATCCGCTTGTAATCCGGAAGCTCGAATTCATCGGCGGGATGGCCTCCGCCCGTGGCTGGCGTCCCGAAGAGCAACTTCCGGAGGTAGCATTTGCCGGCCGCTCGAACGTGGGCAAGTCATCGCTGCTCAACAAGCTCGTTCGGCGTAAGGCGTTCGCGCGGGTGAGCCGCACTCCCGGCCGAACGCGCGAGATAAACTTCTTCCGCGTCAACGACAGCTTCATTCTTTCTGATCTTCCGGGTTACGGGTATGCGAAGATCTCGAAGGAAAAGAAAGCGGACTGGAAGCCGCTGATCGAAGGGTACCTGAAGGGAACTCCAACACTTGTTGGCGTCGTCCAGCTTCTGGACATTCGGCGGGAGCCGAGTGATGATGATATCTCGATGCTCGACTTTCTTGCGGAAATCGGGGTCCCCACTGTGATCGTTCTGACCAAGGTCGACAAGCTGTCGAAGACGGCTGGCCCGGCACGAGTGAACGAGATAATGTCTGCGCTGGCATTGAGCCGCGAGCAGACAATTCCCTTCAGCGCGACGACAGGCGAGGGTCGGGACGAGCTGGCCGAGGCGCTCATGTCCCTGGTGACGGCGGGAAAAGAGTCGTGAGCCCGTGGCGGGGAGCGCTGCTTGTGGTAGCGATGGCTGCACAGGCCTGCCTTCCCCCGAGTACCGGAACTGTGGAGTCGCCGGTTCCCATCGTCGACGACAGCACTGGTACTGCGGGAATACCGCCGGGTTATGGGTCGCTCAGGCAGGATGACATAGCGATAAGACTCGAGCCGCCTGGACTCATCGTCAGGGCGATTCCGCTCGACGAGAAAGTAATCAGGCTCCTCACTCCCGATTCGTATCGGGCTCTTCGCGATCTTCAGGAGAGCAATCGCAGGATGATCGAGAACATTACCCGCCGCTCCGGCGGGAGGCTTCCTGATCTCTGGTACGTTTCGTTTTACGGAGTCGAGGAGAATGCACGCTTCACTCCGATGGACCTGGTGATAACGAGCGGGGGGCAGGATTTCAGGCCCGTTGACGTGATCCCTCTCACCACGGGGTTCGGCGAACAGCGCCTGCAGCAGCGTGAGACCCAGGCCGCGGTCTACATCTATCCCGGCGACATAGACTTGGATCACCCTTTGACTGTAAGATTTCAGGGTGAGCAAAGTGTCGTCTGGGAGCAGCTGCTCCAGAGGATCGAACGCGAGCGGGCTCTGGTGCGAGCAAGGGCAACGGGGTCCGGCAGGTGACATTCGCGATAGCTGATCTCACACACATCTGATAAAACCTGAGATGCCATTGCTTCCACTTCGCAAACTGCCTGATGTCCCGACGGCGTCGGTTGCCACTTCCTGGCTGAAAGAGATCGAAGGTTCGCTTGCAGACGAATCGACAGATCGATTCGGTCTCTGCCGCCAGGTGTTGTGCGACATGACGTTCCCGCAGTACGCGGCGAACTGGGAGACGGCAGTCGCCGATACGAAACTGGCGTCCGGCACGCGCCTCGCCCTTGCGTCGCTCGATCCGCGCAACATCACTCTCGAGCCTGAGTACTACGCGGAGTGCGATGACGAGAAGTTCCAGCGTGTGAAGCCGCTGCTCTGGCTGTGGTATTCGTTCGACCGCACCGTTGCGGCGGAACAGAACGTTCACCTTGGCGTGGGCCTGAGGAGAATTCTCGCACCTCACATTTTCAGGCGCTGCGGCGAGAACTTCAAGGCATTCCACAAGGTTGAATTTTCGTTCGGGTACAACATGGAGGTCGGAGACAACGTGGTTGTTCACCGACACGTGCTGCTCGACGACCGCGGTGGCATCGTGCTCGGCAACAACGTTTCAATCAGTGACTATGCGAACATCTACAGTCATACCCACAGCATTGTCGACCAGAAGGACGTTACGAACGCGGTGACGCGCCTCGATGACGGCGTGCGGATCACCTATCACGCTACTGTGCTCGCTGGTGTTCACGTGCGGGAAGAGGGGATGGTCGGGGCCGTGGCCGTCGCAACGAAGGATGTGCGCGCGTACCACGTGAATGTGGGAATCCCGGCCAAGAGCGTGAGGGTGAAGCCGAATGCTCCGTCGAGTGACGTGACGACGGTCAAGCCGCGCTAGTAATCGACTCGAAACTCGTCGGGTAAACTCGAAACTGGTCGGCAAACTCAACACTCACGACTATTACCGGAGACTGAAAACTTTGAAGCTGAATGAGTTTCAAGTCGCCAGTTTGAGTTTTGAGCTTTGAGTTTTCACATCGAGTTTCAAGTTTGCCTGCCGAGTGTCGAGTTGTTCAGAAGACCCGCAGGACATCCTCGACTGGACCAGCATCGCCGCCAGCAAGCAGATGCGTCACATGCGAAAGCGCTTCACGCTCGCGCGGCCAGATGAAGCGAGAGCCGGCCTCGAGCGGGGACAGCCACTCGAATGCCTGATGCTCGGGGCCAAGCGTGACGACGGCCGGCTCATCCACGAAGGCAGCAAAGACGATCGCCATCTGCACCGCACCGAACGAATGCAGGTAGAATGGCTGCACCGTCACGTTGTAAAGCCGGCTGATTTCGAGGCCTGTTTCTTCGCGAACCTCGCGAACGGCTCCGTCTTCCGGGCGCTCCCCTTCATCCAGCCGGCCATGCACGGTTTCCCAGGCTCCCGGACACCGCGTGTCCAGCGAGCGCCGGACCGCGAGAATTTTCCATCCGTCAGGCAGCGGCCGAATGATATAAACGTCGACCACCCCGGCAACGATGCTCGTCATCGGTGGAGCGGCGATCTTCCCGCGGCGTGAATGGCTTTCTGCATTCACTGAATCAAACTCATCGATGGTGACGACGGGAGAGTCGGCCAGTCTTTCCTGCTCGAGCACGCGAAGAAGTTCATCTCCGCTCGTATTTCCCGCCGCGAGTTTGGCCACACCGGATTCCCATAACGACCGGCAACCCGAGCGACGTGCAATGCCTTGCAGCGTGTCAGCTGCCGATCCGGCGGCGATCGCGCGCTCGAGCTCGCTGTCAGCAAGCACTATCTCGCTCACAGCAATGCGACCGCGATAGCCGGTCATCGCGCAGGCATCGCAACCCACCGGAGTGTACACCATCAGGTCATCGGTAACGCTCGCCCTGAGCTGAGCCGGTACGCCATCGTTGGCGACAATCCTGCACTCGTCGCACAGCCTTCGTATGAGGCGCTGCGCGACGACTCCCTTGAGCGCCGCAGCAAGCTTGGCGCTGTCAACACCCAGGTCGGTGAGGCGCGTGATCGACGCGCATGCGTCGTTAGTGTGCAGCGTCGCAAAAACGAGGTGGCCGGTGAGCGAAGCCTGGATTGCAATTGCTGCAGTTTCGCGGTCGCGAATTTCGCCGATGAGAACGACATCGGGATCCTGCCTGAGAATCGAGCGCAGCGCGGACGCGAAGGTGAGCCCTGCCTTCTCGTTGATCTGCACCTGCACGATGCCCCCGATCCTGTACTCGACCGGGTCTTCGACCGTGATGATGTTCAGTCCCTTCTGTTGTATCTGGCGAAGTGCGGCATAAAGAGTCGTTGTCTTCCCGGAGCCGGTAGGCCCGGTCACCAGAATCAGACCCTCCCTCGACTCGAGCAGCCGCCGCATCCTCGGCTCATCGACGACGTCGAGCCCCAGCGAATCGAGCGAGTTGATAGCTGCGCGCGGATCCAGAATCCTGATGACGACTTTTTCGCCGTGCGCCGCGGGGAGCGTTGACACCCTCAGGTCCACTCGCGACGCACCAGATCCCGCTGTCGCGTGACCACCCTGTGGTCTCAGTCGATCGGCGATGTCCATTCCAGCCATGATCTTGATACGCGAGACGAGCGGCACTCCCACCGCTCGCGGTAGCAGCATGACATGCCGCAGGATCCCATCGACACGGTATCGTACGGCGATCCCATCTTCTTCAGGCTCGAGATGGATGTCGCTTGCGCGCTGCTCGATACCCGACGCGACGACTCTATCGACGAGCCGCACAACCGGCTCGCCTGAAATTGCCTCCAGCTGCCGCATCGTATTTGCGACAGGCTTCCGCTCGCTGCGATTGGAATAGGCGTCGCGAATCTTCGCGGAGATGACATCAGGCGCCGCCAGGAACATCCTTACCGAACGTCCGCATGCGAATGCTATCGCTCGCTCGCAGTCGAGGTCCCATGGATTCGAAGTTGCGACATCGATCGAGCCGGTCCCAAGCGTCAGCGGAAGAATGTTGTAGCGGCGCGCGAGTGACTCGGGAACAAGCGCCGCCGAGTCTGCTGTTGCCTCGAGCGATAACGCCACCGGAGTCCTGAGTTTCTCAGACACTGCGGCAAGCAGCGTTTCTCCCTTTATGATCCCGAGTTTAAGCACAGCCGCCCAGATGCTGCCGCCGGCCGCCGTTGACTCGGCCCGTGTCGCCGCCTCATGCGAAACTAGCTCTTCGATGATCGGGAGAATCCACTCGTCAGCACTTCTTGTCGACGGCATCCCACATCATGCGTCACCGTCAGCGACTCACATCACCAAGTTGTTCCGCGAGGCACCATTCGCCTCCAGGCGCTGTCCATAGTCGAGGCGCTGGAACTACAGGGGGGAAAGGAGTATTTGAAGTGCCAGGAGTTTTTGAAGGGGATGCCGGCGCTCAACGCAGTGCGCTCCGGTTCTCAGGAATTCCTCACTTGGGGTAAAAACCAGTACCGACGCCGGCATGATTATTACGGATGCTGTTCCGCAGTTTCAACAAAAAGCCCCGACGATCCTGATCTTACAAACATCGTTTGGCGCACCCGGTTGACCTTCAAAACCTCCTGGCACTTCAAAACCTCCTTTCCCCCCTGTACCTCCGGCCACTTTCCATAGATCGACGTGCTGGATTCCCGGTAGTTTGTGACTACAAGATTCCCCAGAAATCCCGAGACACATCGACGTTAAACGTCCATCGTCCATCCCTGAGCCCACGCGCGACATCAAAGCGGAGCAGATCGAAAACAGACAATGCCCCGATGCCGGCAGACGGATGCCAGCCGTTACGCTGGGGCGCCACGAGCTCGAGGCGCCGCGGAATTCGCGCTGACGTCACGCGGTCGACCCACATCGCGTTCACGAATGGAGCGAGCGTCACACTCGCAGGGGTTTTTCCATACCGACCCAGCGGGAAGGACACGAACGGCACAGGAAACTGCGCCTCGATCCGCTGACTAAGACCAGCACGCGCTGCAAACTGGTGGAATTCGTAACCGGGGCCCGTCGTTGGTCCGCCGAGGAAGACAAGATTCTGCGCGGGGAGTGCTTCGCCACCTGCTACCCACGCGGCGAGTGTTCGCGAGACAAACCGCCCCTTCCCGGCAGGTTTCTCAAAGTTTCCGCGAAGGGCGAAACGCGACATGAAGCGTGAGCTCGCATCGTCGGAACGGAATGAAATAAGAGACATGCTTGCATGCAGCTGCGTCTCTAATCCGAGCGGTCCCAGCCGAGTGGGGCGATCGGCAGAAAATATCGCGCGGCGATCGCGCATCGTCGCCGCCGCAATCACGTCGGCGTATTCCCCGCGCGCAGGCTCCGCATTTACTGCCAGCGCGCGCTGCTTCTCGGCGATCCCCTCGAGCGAGAGAGTCCACCCGGCAAGAGGCCGCGTCTGCGCGAGCACTGAAAAACCGATCGACCCAAACGGATCTGTGAAATCGCTGCCGAACTCCTGTGCGGCAAGGCTGCTGATGACCTGTGACGTCTCACGCACTTCGCCGGCCTCACGATAATCGTCGAAAGCAGCAACGCTGACTCCTGCGCCACTCGCGCGACGATAAGAAACGCCAGCCCTTCCCTTGAAGTATTCGTCGTCGATTCCGTACCGGCCGCGAAGCGTCACGGCAAAACCCTCACCCAGCCGGCGAGTGAGCCCGGCGCCAAGCGCGAATCCCTCTGCCCTGTTCACCCTCAGGAAATCAGAGACGCTTCTTACGGCAATCGACGTCCCCCGCGCGCGAGCCAGCGCCTGCCCGCGCACGAGCGCCCGTGCTTCCTCCTGCACCTTGGCAACATCGGCATCGGTCACGGCGCGTACATCTGACGGAAGCGAATCGAGAATCTGCCCCGTGAACGGCACCGGCAACGGAGTCCCGCGAGGGGCCAACGAAATTTCGGGGCCTCGGAAGATTCCTGCCGGTAGAGGCTTGTTGACCTCGTAGCAGCAAATCTCCCATCGGCCCCTGATGATTCCGCGTGCCGGGTAATCGAGCCATGTCCCCGTCCGGCGAATCTCTATTTCCTGACGGCGCGGTAGCCAGAACGCGCCCTCGATCAGGCCGTTCTCGAGAACCACGCTCACATCCTCGAGCTCCTTGTCGCGAAGCGCGGCGCGGGTGAAACTGAACGCCATTCGCACGACTTCCCCGCTTTCCCTGTCGATATAGACAGCTCCGATGGCGCGCGGCTCGCGGTCATTCTTCGGCCGGACCCTCACCTCGTACACGTCGAGAGTCCGGGGGCCGAGCCGGATCTGGAGTGAATCCCGGATCGCGTAGTCGTACTGGGTGAGTCCGTCCGCAGAAAGCGGGTGAGGCACATCCCGAACTTCGTCGCCATCCCCCAGCCTGATGATGTTCGGGAAATTGTTCTGGACTATGCCAAGATGGTCGCGGTGATAATTGATGTCGGTTGGAAGCAGCAGCGTGTCCCTGCGACCTGCAATCAACTGCTTGCTCAGGTTCGGAGCCTGCCAATACACTTCTAGCGAAAGCTCATCGGCCTTGACGATCTTAGGCGGTTCGGTGAAGCCTTCGCCCACCTGAGCCAGGAATGTCAGATATCCGTGCGCTGCTGCCTTGTAACTTACGAGCAGAGTGTCGGCGATCTGGCGGGCCCGGCGCTCGGTAGCCTGCTCCACCAGCGACCGCGAACGTGCATCGTTCCAGGCTTGCGCACTCGCGCTCGCCGGAATTGACGCGGCGGCGCCGAAAACTGAAGCGGCTAGAATCACTGCGATTGACCGTCGCATCATCAGGGAAAATTACGTGAGGGATGTGTCGGAACAATCCACTACAGCCGCGGGGCACTTCCGGTTCCCGGCCGCATGTTAGACTGCACCTTCGATCGCTTCGCCGAACTCGCGGGGGAAGCTGCGTTCGCAGGGACGCCAGGCGCACGGGTCGTGCCGGTCTGGCGCGAGATACTCTTCGACTTCGATACGGCAGTCTCGGCGTTCGCGAAGGTCAGGCGCTCACCCTTCGCATTTCTGCTGGAATCCGCCCCCGCCGGCAGTGATACATGGGCCCGCTTCACGTTCCTCGGCACCGAACCAGCGTCTGCCTGGAGGCTCCGCGACGGCGTGGTGGAGGACTGGGATGCCCATCGCGGCTGGCACTCGAGCCGTTCTCCCGCCGATCCGCTGGCCGACCTCGATCAGCTGATTTCAGCGAGAAATCCGATCAATGTGGCCGGACTCGGCCCGTTCTGGAGCGGTGCAGTCGGCTTCTTCGGCTACGACATCGCCAGACTCATCGAGAAACTGCCGGGAGGACCTGAGAAAACATCAAGCATTCCCGATGCACTGTTCATCTTCACTCGATCGGTAATCGTCATCGACAATCTCATGTCGAAGGCGCGCATCGTCGTCAGCGTGAGCGTCGGCGAATCATCGCAAGCGGAGCTTCGCAATCATTTCGACGAAGCCACGGCCGAAATTGACGAGCTCGAGCGCAGGCTTCTCGCAGAAACCCCCCTGAAGAGACTGACGTTCGACTCGTCCGCACCGCCTGCTATTGGTAAATCGAGCATCGGTCGCGACGACTTCATGAAAGGGGTCGACAGGATCAAAGCGCACATCACGGCCGGCGACTGTTTCCAGGCGTTGCTCGCGCGGAGGGTCGAGATCGAAGCAGATTTTGATTCTTCGATCCTGTACCGCGCCCTGAGAGCGCTGAATCCGTCGCCCTACATGTACCACCTCGCTTTCGACGGAGTCGAGCTCGTGGGGAGCTCGCCAGAGCTGCTCGTGCGACTAGAGGATCAACGCGTCTCGCTACGCCCCATCGCAGGAACACGACCGCGAGGTGCCACGCCTGAACGCGACGTTGAGCTTGCACGCGAGCTCCTCGCCGACCCCAAGGAACGGGCTGAGCACATCATGCTCGTCGACCTCGGCAGAAACGATGTAGGCCGGGTGGCAAGGTTCGGAACTGTTGAAGTGACCGAGCTGATGAAGATCGAGAAGTATTCTCACGTTTTTCACATCGTCAGCCAGGTCGAAGGTGATCTCGCGGGCGAGCAAGGCGCGATCGATGTGCTGCGGGCGACATTTCCAGCGGGCACGATGACCGGCGCTCCAAAAGTTCGCGCGATGGAGATCATCGACGAGCTCGAGCCAGTATCGCGGGGCGCGTACGCTGGCGCCATCGGATACATCGCCGACGGCAGCAGGCGGATGGATCTTGCAATAACCATCAGGACATGCGTGATCACTGACGGCGTCGCTTCCGTTCAGGCTGGCGCCGGCATCGTTGCAGACTCGGTCCCCGAAACTGAATGGGACGAAACAGAGAACAAAGCTCGTGCGCTGCTCACCGCCATCGGACAGGCGAGAAACGCGAAATGAGTATCTCCTTGTCGATGCCCGGCTACGCGAAGATCAAGGTTGATAACGCGCGCGGCCTCGTGATCGAAACCTGCCACCTCGCTATCGAAACGGTTCTGAGCAAGGAAACGCTCTACGAGTACGCGGGAAGGCAGCCGGGCGTACGACAGTTTCAGGGACGAGTGCCCGCATACGCCGCAAACCTCGGGGACGGGTGCGGAGACGTGGTAGTTCGCCACGCGATGCGTGGCGGTCTCATCGGGAAAACCGGTACTGATTTGTTTCTCCCGCCGACGAGAGGTTTGCGTGAGCTCGTAAATTCTCTTCGCTTGCGGCTCGCGGGTGTTCCAACCCCTGAAGTTGTTGCAATCGTCAGCTATCGAGCTGGTCCATTGCTCAGGCGAAGCGATGTCGCAACTCGCGAGATCCCTGACAGTCACGACCTTTCGGTCGTGCTGCGCGAGATACCGAGCGGCGCGAATCGCGAATCCTGCCTCAGGGCAACGGGGAAACTGCTTGCATCGCTGACGCGTGCCGGAGCGCATCACCCGGATCTCAACGCGCGGAACGTACTCATCACGTGGGATGCGGAGAAAGGGGCCAGCGCCCACGTGCTGGATGTAGACCGGATTCGTTTTCACGTGCCCGGCGACCCGATGGTGGCCGGTGCGAACCTCCAGCGCCTCGTGCGTTCGCTCAAGAAATTGAACGGCCTCGGCACGATCGTGCTGAGTGATCCGGACATCGACATGATAACTGCCGCTTCAGCCGAGGTTCGGCGTGAAGCCTGAGCGCATCTGTATAGTGATGATGAGCGCCGTCGGTGATGCGGTTCACGTGCTGCCGGTGATCAATGCCATCAAGCGCGATCGTCCACATGCTCACATCACGTGGGTGCTTCAGCATGGCCCGGCGACGCTCGTTCGCGGCCACCGCTCAGTCGACGAGATAATTCTCTTCGATCGCACGCGTGGTGTTGCCGCGTTTCGAGATGTCATTGCGGAGCTACGAGCGCGTCACTTTGACCTGCTCATCGACCTTCAGGTGTACTTCAAGGCCGGGGTAATCACAGCCTTGTCGGGAGCTCGCCGCCGGCTCGGCTTCGACCGGGCCCGCGCACGCGACGCGAACTGGCTATTCACCACCGAGCGGATTCCACCGCATCCGGTACAACACGTCCAGGATCAGTACTTCGAGTTTCTTCGCTCGCTGAACATCGACCCCGAACCCGTTGCATGGGATATCGGCCCCTGGGAGGGAGAGCGCGAATGGCAGCGCGAATTCATCGCGGGATTCGATCGACCGGTCGCGGCGATCGTCGTTGCAACCAGCAAGCCTGAGAAGGACTGGATGCCTGAGCGATGGGCCAAGGTTTGCGACATCCTGTCGTCGCAGTATGGACTGCAGCCCGTGCTCGTGGGTGGGCAGTCAGAACGTGAGATAGCTGCTGCCAACACGATCATCGAGCTGAGCTCGTCCAAGCCGGTATCGAAACTCGGCAGCGGGCTGAGAAACCTGGTGTCCATTCTCGACGCATCCGAGCTCGTGCTCGCGCCCGATACTGGACCGCTCCACATGGCTGTCGCGGTGGGCAAGCCTGTCATCTCACTGATGGGGTATACGGATCCCAGGAGAACTGGTCCCTATCGTCGGTGCCACGACCTCATCATCGACGCTTTCCACGATCCTGGTGAAAGGGCGCCGGTTACCATGGCGACAAAAGGCGACCGCATGCCTCGCATTAATGTCGAGGATGTCGCGGCCAAGATCGCCTTATGGCAGAGCCACTACCGCGCGAAGTCGTAGGTGACACCAAGGTCGCGCATCAGCGACACCAGCCGCACCAGCGACAACCCCATTACCGCGAAATAGTCGCCGTCGATTCGTTTGACGATCGTCGCTCCGAAGCCCTGTATTCCGTAAGAACCCGCCTTGTCCATCGGTTCGCCCGTCGCGACGTATGCGCCGATCTCGGCCGCCGTCAGGTACCGGAATGTCACTTCAACCGTTTCGACACCTGAAACAATCTCTCCGTTGAGCGCGCACGCCATCGCCGTGACAACTGTGTGCGTGCGCCCGGAAAGCTCAGCAAGCATTTCGCGCGCATGATCTTCGTCTCGTGGTTTGCCGAGTATTCGATCATCGAGGACCACGATCGTGTCTGCGCCTATTACGAGCTCATTCGGAAATGCCTCTGCAACGGTCTGCGCCTTCTCGCGAGCGAGGCGCTCGGCGTGACCATTCGGAAGCTCGCCGGGCAGCGGCATCTCATCGATGTCGGCGGGGATTACAGTGTGTCCGATCCCGATGAGAGTAAGGAGCTGCCTGCGGCGGGGCGATGACGAAGCAAGTATAATCGATTGCACGCCGAAGAATATGCAGGGCGACGGTCCAGCGGCACCCGAACCGTTCTAGGCTGATGCGACTCTTTTAAAGGCAGTTCGTACAGCATCCAGCGTATGGCGTATCTCATCAGTCCCGTGCGCGGTCGAGAGAAACCACGTCTCAAAAGGTGATGGCGGAATGGATACGCCACTCTCGAGCATCGCGTGGAAGAAGACAGCATAGCGGCTCGAATCTGTGGCCTTCACCTCGTCGTAATTGCGGACGGGCTCATCTGAAAAAAAGGTGGAGAGCATCGTCCCCAGCCTTGGCACTTGGACGCTGATTCCCGAATCCTGCGCCGCGGCCTCGATACCCTGTCCAAGCATTTCCGTCGCTTCAACTGCGTGCATCCAGGTCGTATCGTCGAGAAGCAGGCCGATCATGGCAACGCCCGCCGCCATGACTACAGGATTCCCGGCCAGAGTGCCTGCCTGATAGACCGGTCCTTCCGGAGCAACCTGCCGCATTATGTCCCTGCGGCCTCCATACGCGCCAACGGGAAGTCCGCCGCCGATGACCTTTCCGAGTGTGGTGAGATCCGGGGTAACGCCGAAGTGCGCCTGCGCTCCCCCTCGGTGCACCCGGAAGCCAGTCATGACCTCGTCAAATATGAGAAGTGCACCGTAATCCCCTGCGATCTGTTTCAGTCCAGCAAGAAAGCCCTCGACAGGTTGTACTACACCAATGTTGCCAGCTACTGGCTCCACTATGATCGCGGCGATCTCATGCCCGCGCTGTTCGAAAACAGCTCGGACGGCGTCAATATTGTTGTAAGGAACTACTATCGTCCCCATTGCTACCGAAGCAGGTACCCCGGGTGAATCGGGCAGTCCGAGCGTCGCGACCCCGGACCCTGCCCGGGCAAGAACTGAGTCGGCGTGTCCGTGATAATTGCCGTCGAACTTGACGATTACATCACGCCGCGTGACTGCTCGCGCAACTCTGAGGGCGCTCATGACTGCTTCAGTTCCGGAGGTAACGAACCGAATCACCTCGATCGACGGCATCAGGTTCATGATCCGCCGCGCCAGCTCATTTTCATTCCGGCCCGGCGCTCCAAAGCTTGTGCCTTTCTGCACGGCGTCGATGATTGCTGCAACGACTGACGGATGCGCGTGGCCGTGAAGGTGGGGCCCGAAGGCCAGTACATAGTCGACATATGAACGCCCGTCGGCATCGACGACCCATGCGCCTTCTCCACTATCCATGAAAACGGGCGTACCACCCACACTCTTGAAGGCCCTGACCGGAGAATTGACTCCGCCTGGAAAAAGCGCGGAGGCCTCCCGGAATAGACGCACTGATTCAGGGCCGCTCACGCGCTTACCCCCAAGGGTTGCTGTATCGCTGCTGCAATCGATTCAGCCGCGCGCTCACCTGAGGCGATACAGTCTCCAATACCAATGCCGTGAAATGCAGAGCCCGCAATGGCGAACGAGCCAGGCAACTGCGCGTCCCGCACGTATTCGGGGAGCCGGACATCGTAATCGGCGGGATACACCGGCAGTCCTTCACCCCATGCGAACGTGCGCGTGAACACCGGCGCCGCGCGGATTCCAACGACGCGGGACATCTCGTCAAGAACCTTGCGGGTAGATGCAACAGGATCCGCTGAACGGCAGAAGCCGCGCATCAGGATCACGTTTCCCGGCGACCGAGACGGAATCTTGCTGGAAGTCCAGGTGCAGGCTGACACTTCGCCTGCAACCACGCACGATGCAACGTAACCAGTGCCGCGAAGTGGGTGGGGAACGTCCTTTCTGAACCATGCAGCAGATACAGTCGTGATGGGATCGTAACGGATGGGGGATACTGCATCGGCCAGCCTCGGAAACATCGAGCGCACCAGGCCGGCGAATTCCCGAGCGGGAATTGCGGCGACGACAGCGCGGGTCACGAATGACAATTTCCCCGCCGAGACGCGATAACCTGTACCGCTGCGCTCGACGTTGTTGACCCGCAACGACGTGCGAACATCGACCTCACCAAGCGCGCCGGTCATCGTGTCGACGAGCTCGCGCATACCGCCGCGAAATGTCACCAGCCCGTCGGTCATCACCTCCGGCATCTCGGTCAACAGATGCCCGTGGCGCTTGAACGTTGGCAATCGGCGAGGATTCACAGGAATCAGGCGGGACGTAAGGCGAAGTGATCCGAAGGCTGCGGTTTTGTTGAGCTTGGACTCCACGCAGAGGTCGGGTCCTCCGTCGACGATGCAACCGCTCACCAGATCACCTTTGACTTTGCCGCCAACCTCATGATCTGATTCGATGATCGTTACCCTCAATGAGGGCTGCAGAGAACGCAACCTCACCGCGCATGCGAGGCCGCTCACGCCCCCACCGACAATCGCGACATCGGTCGTCTCGCTCATGCCCATCCTGCGAGGGCGGCGCGATCCACGATTACTCGAGCGAGAGCGCTTGTGAATACCGGGTCATCGTTGAGCGCCGCGGGCCTCTCGAGTCGCATGTCGAGCGTGGAGGCTATCCGCTGGGCGTCGATGTCGATATCGAAGAGAATCTCGACGTGATCGCTCACAAACCCGATGGGAACAATCACGACGTTCCTGATACCGCGTGTCGCAAGCGAGGTGAGGTGCTCCTGGAGAGTGGGTCCAAGCCATGGCTCTGGGCTTCTTCCAGCCGACTGGTACGACCACGACCAGGCGGACGCAGCCAGACCGACGCGTTCTGCAACCAGCCGCGCTGTTTCATGGGTCTGGAAGTCGTAAGGATCGTTGAGCGTGGCGATTCGGGCTGGAAGGCTGTGGGCGCTGAATACCACATGGACATCCGCCCGCTCCAGTTCGCTCCATTTGGCCAAGCCATCTTTCACGCGCCGGGCAAATGCGTCGATCAGACCTGGGGCATCGTAATAACTGTCCACATGGGCGAACTCGATGTTCCCCCGGTAGAACTCGAGTCCGTCGCTGATCTTTCGCTGATACTTCGCGACGCTCAGACCGCTGAAGTGAGGAGCTAGCACGATGCTGACTGCCCTCGTTACTCCATCCTCGATCATCTGCCCGACCGTCTCTTCAATCCATGGTGCCCAATGGCGCATGCCGAGGTACAACCTGAACTGGCCGGGATCGAGGCAATCCTCGATGGCTGCTTTCTGCTTTCGCGTCATTGCGAGCAGCGGCGATTGGCCGCCAATTGCCTCGTAGTTACTCGAGATTTCCTCGAGCACCGACCTTGGCGTTGTGCGCCCGCTGCGAATGTCGGCAAGATATCCCGGCAGGTCCGCGAGACTCTCGGGACCGCCGTAGGCCATGAGCAGAACGCCGATTGGCGGCTCAGACATCGGCTCTTAGTGTCGATTCCTTCACGTAGTCCACCAGCCTTCGCACATTGTCGACCGGAGTGGACGGCAATATTCCGTGACCAAGGTTGAAGACGTGACCCGGAGCGTCACCCGCGCGATCCAGAACACCGTCAGCGTGCGCGCGCAGTTCGGTCCATGGAGCAAGCAGCGCAACAGGATCGAGATTTCCCATTACGGCGAGATTGTGTCCAACGCGGCTCCTGACCTTGTCGACGGGTGTTCGCCAGTCGACCCCCAGCACGTCTCCACCGCAGGCAGCTACGTCCTCGAAGTACCCACCCGTGCCCGTTGAGAAATTGATCACCGGTACACCGGTTGACTCGATCGCAGCGAAGAGCATGGTGTTGAAGGGAGCCACGAAGCGAGCGTAGTCATCAGGCCCCAGTGCACCGGCCCAGGAGTCGAACACCTGCAGCACGTCCGCACCCGATTTTGCCTGCTCTACCAGATAGTCAGCAATTACCGTTACAAGCCTGCGCATGAGCCGGTTCCACGCGGCGGGCTCGTGATACATGAATCGTTTGGCAGTCTCGTAGCGCTGCGATCCTCCGCCTT
>JAYUWU010000302.1:0-6236 GCA_043753365.1 Gemmatimonadaceae bacterium
CCCCCCCGCCCCCCCCCACGCCCCGGCGCTAGCGCGTATTCCTTGTATCGGCTCATGAACGACCGGTAGTGCGAGTTCATGACGTTCTTTACCGAGAGATCGACGGTGAGTACACCCCGTGACATCATCCGCCCCGCGCCCGCGCCAAGTGATGCGACCGAGTAGCCGGGAGGGGCGAAGTCACGCGGATCGAGGCGTGTCTGTTTCCAGTTGGTCTCGACGTTCGCAGTGAGGTAAGGGTTCACGAGTCCGCGACTTTCCGCCCTGTGGAGCTTCGCGCCATAGATCAGCCGAAGCGGTGGGATGAAGGTGAGCGGAACGTCCGCCGACTCGTTGTGGCCACGAACGAAATCGCCAGACATCTGGAGAGTGAGCAGCTCGACCGGCTTCCACGCGAGGCGTCCTTCAACCCCGGCAAGGCGCGCGTTTCCCTGCACGACCTGAAGCGAGTCAAACGCATTGCCGCTCGTACCGAACGGTCGGAGATAGATGTAGTCGTTAACGCGATTTACGAATACAGTTGCTTCACCGGTAAGATCGTGAGCCGACACGCGCACACCCGCGTCGACGTTCAGCGACGTCTCGACGGCAAGATTCGGATCGCCTCGCTCAAACGCGCGCGTTCCCTCGTGAAATCCGTTGGCAAAAAGATCCGGTGCCGACGGCGCGCGGAATCCTCGCGCAACGTTGACCACCAGCGACAGAGGCTCGGTGAGCTGGTACAGAACTCCTGCGCTGCCAGTAACTGCGTTGAAGCTGCGCGTCTGTTCCGGAACGCCGATCGATGCGTTGCCACCAGTGCTCAGGCTCCGTGTATCGACGCGTGCACCGAACATCGCCTTCCACCTTCCGATGTCGGCCTGCTCGAACATGTAAATCGCCGCAGTACGTGTTTCGCTGTCGGGAATCAACGTTTTCGATCCACGATTCTCGAAGTTACTGGTCATTCCCGAAACACCGATCGTTCCGCTGAAGGGCCCAACCGGTGCATGGTTGAAATGCGCGAAGCCTGTCCAGTTCCTGACAAACAGTCCGAGGTCGGCACGCGTCGAATCGACAGCTGCGAATTCACGCCTGAAATTCTGCTCGTATCCGAGGTTGGCCTGGATAAGCGCAGCGCCAAGGGGTGCCGTCGCATCGAATGACGCACGATGCGACCCGATGAGCTGATACCCGGTGTAGCCGGGGCTCGTCGCCGGATTATCGTAGATCTCGATGCGTTCGTCGCGTGATGTGTATCGGGCCGCGATGTTTCCTCGTCCGCCGCGATATCCGACGGCCACTTCTGGCGAGAATGCGCGGTTGTTGGTGTTCTCCAGTGGCCCGACCGGCGTGCGCATATCACCGCTCGATCGGGACGTGAGGCCCAGCCGCGCGCCGAATCCGCCTGCGGCCGCTTCCGCGCTCAGCGTTCCATCAGCCCCGCGGATGTTGTGGTTATAGGATCCCGTGACGCGACCCCGGGCGAACGCGGGCATGTCGATCGCATCGGGAAGTGGAGGTGCGATGACATTGATCACCCCGCCGAGGGCATCAGATCCGTAAAGGACACTCGACGGTCCCTTGATGACCTCGATTCTGTCAGCATTTGCGGTCTCGACGTTCGGCGAGTGGTCGTGACCCCACGCCTGCGTCTCGGTACGCTGGCCATTGTCGAGCGTAACTACGCGATAATGGGTCATCCCGCGTATGACAGGCTTCCCGATCCCCGTCGTCATGCTGAGCGTGCGGACGCCGGGGATCTGTTCGAGTACGTCTCCAAGTGCAGTTGCCTGCGACATGCGGAGCTCCGGCCCTTCCATTACCGAAGTGGGCTGCGGTGAATCCTGAGCGCGCGTAGCACCCGTTGAGGCCGTCACCTGAACCGGCGCCAGGTCGATCCCGGCCGGCTGCATGCTGAGCTCGACAGTCGCCCCGCTCTGAGTCACCTGAATCCTCCGCGTTACAGGCACGAGTCCCAGGCGTGAAAAGCTGAGAGTGTAGGTGCCTGCCGGAAGCGAGCCGATCCTGTATTTACCGAGGGAGTCCGTGGCCGCTCGCCGTCCAAGTTCCACAACGAGTACGCGGACCCCAGCTACGGGCATAGCTGCCTTGTCGGTGACTGTGCCCTCGAGGGTGGCCTGCTGCGCGGAGGCGGGGACTGCAAAAAGGTAGGCAATCAAAAGGGACGCCAAGGCTGCAAAACGGGATGCGGTTTTCATTTCCTGTCTCATTTAGTTGGTCAGTAACAGGAAGTTAGGATATCCTAAGACTCAAGAGTGGTCAAGCCTAAAAATCCGTTTGCCGCATCAGCAATTGCTGGCAGGACGCGATCGCAGCTTATCTTGACCAAATGGAAGGCCGCGTAAGGATCGACAAATGGCTCTGGGCCGCCCGGTTTTACAAAACCCGGGGCCTCTCTGCCGAAGCACTCGATTCAGGCAAAATCGAGGTGAACGGGGAGAAGGCGAAGCGATCGCGCCTCGTTCAGGCCGGAGACAAGATCAGAATCAGGATCGGACCTTACGAGCACCTCGTGAAGGTTCTCGACGTTTCCGAGAAGCGAGGCTCAGCGCCGATTGCGCAGGCCTTATACGAGGAGGACCCGGAAAGCAGAAAGGCGCGTGAGGCAATGGCCGCGCACGTTCGGGCAATGAACGCGAACACTGGCTACGAGACCGGCCGTCCTACCAAGAAGGACCGGCGCGACCTCGGTCGATTACGAGGTCGCGACTAGAACTGCAGCTGTGCGCCGAGCTCGACTACCCTGTTCGGCGGGATCTGGAAAAACTCGGTCGCAGTTCGCGAATTGGCGGACATGAAGATGAAAAGCATCTTCCTCCATCGTGCCAGCCGTGCCTTCGAGTTGTCATCAGGTATGAGGCGCTCGCGGCCGAGGTAGTAGGTGGTCTCGAGTGGCTTGGCGGTGATGCCGGCTTCACCGCAGCGCGCGAGAATCTCAGGGACGTTAGGCGTCTCCATGAATCCGTAGCGCGCCTTGACCCGCCAGAATCCTTCGCGGAGCTCCGTCACCTGAATTCGCTCCGAGTCATCAATCTCAGGCACCGTCGTCGGGAGCACTGACAATAGAACGACCTGTTTGTGCAGCACCTTGTTGTGCTTGAGATGGTGAAGCAGAACAAGTGGCGCGCCTTCCGAATCAGAAGTCATGAACACTGCCGTACCCGGAACGCGCACCGGCTTGTTCTCCGCTACCGAGTTGAGGAACAGGTCGATCGGGAATGACGCCTTCTTGAGGAGCTTCTGGACGATCTTCCGGCCGGTGTACCAGGTCGTCATGAGCAGGAAGATCGACAATGCGATCGCGATTGGCGCCCACCCTCCGGCGAAGAGTTTCAGGAGATTCGCGCCGAGAAACCCGAAGTCGATTATCAGGAAGAACAGCGCAATCGACCCTGCCTTGTAGAAGCTCCAGTTCCACTGCGAGCGGGCCAGCTCGTAGAAGAGAATTGTCGTGATCGTCATGGTGATCGTGATCGCGATTCCATACGCTGCGCCCAGTGCATTGACTGACCCGAAACCGAGCACGAGCAGCACGGTTCCTATCATGAGTGCGCGATTTACTTCGGGGATGTAGATCTGGCCGGTCTCGGTCTTCGACGTATGGATGATGTTCATGCGCGGCGAATAACCGAGCTGCACTGCCTGCTGCGTCAGCGAGAATGCGCCTGAGATCAGCGCCTGCGATGCAGTGATTGCAGCGAGGGTCGCCAGGAAAACCAGCGGATACAGCAACGCGCGGGGAGCAAGCATGAAGAAAGGATTTTCTGCCCCGGCGGGATCACTCAGGATCAGCGCGCCCTGGCCGAAGTAGTTGAGCAGCAGCGCGGGGAGGACGATCGCGAACCATGCGACGCGAATCGGACGCGCGCCGAAGTGTCCCATGTCGGCATAAAGTGCTTCACCTCCCGTGACCACGAGCACGATAGCGCCAAGAATCACGAATCCAGCGTAGCCGTGATCCGCAAAGAAGGTGACCGCGTACCAGGGATTGACTGCCTTGAGTATCTGTGGCGCTGCTGCAATCTCAATCGTCCCGAGGACTCCGATGGTAACGAACCACACGGCCATCACCGGGCCGAAGACCTTTCCGACTTTTGTCGTTCCTTTTTTCTGAACGAGGAAGAGAGAGATAAGGACGATGAGCGTCAGCGGCATGACCGCAAATTTCAGCTTCGGGGTGATGACCTCGAGACCTTCCATCGCGCCGAGCACTGAGATGGCTGGCGTGATCACGCCGTCGCCGTAAAGCAGGGCAGAACCGAAGAGGCCGATCACGATGAGAGTCTGCCGTCTCCGCTTGTCACCTTCGCGCCGGTTCTGCTGAAGGATCAAGGCCAGGAGGGCGAGCACTCCACCTTCGCCGCGGTTGTCTGCGCGCAGGATGAAGATGAGATACTTGACGCTGACGACGAGAATGAGCGACCAGACAATCAGCGAGAGGATGCCGTAGACGTTATCCGGCGTCGGGGCCATGCCGTACTTGCCATGGAATGCCTCGCGCATCGCATAGAGCGGGCTGGTCCCGATGTCGCCGTACACTACACCGAGCGCGACGAGGGTCAATTGTCTGAGACGCTTCCCGACGGGATGCGTCTCCGGGTATGTGCTGATCTTGCAGTCCGGTTGAGGAACGACGTGAATCTACGGAGTCTTTCGGTCAAAGGCGGGAGGAGCAACTGCTTTTTTTTTCGGATTTGGCGGATCGAGCGGATCAAGACAGAACAGCGCGCTGCCTGGTTCAGCCGGCCGCCGACGGCCCCGATGCTGGAGGCTGGAGGGCGTGGTTTTGTTTCTCTTCTGTTCGTAAACCGGAATTGGAGGCCAGGACACTGGGGCTGCTGACCGGAAAAAACGGCTCATCACGGAATATCGGGAGCCGTGCCCGTGCGGGAAGTGCGAACGACTTTAACGCGAAGGACGCGAAGGGGGGCGCGAAGCAGCGCGAAGGTCAGGATAGATCTTGGAGCCCGACTATCGATTTCGCGAAGTTAAGTGGCTGGCTTTTCTGGGGTTACAACCAAAAAACAAACCAGGAGCGCCACTACCTACCGGAGACCTGCTGCGGGCTCCCTTCGCGCATTCTTCGCGTTCTTCGCGTTCTTCGCGTTCTTCGCGTTAAAAGCTGTTCTGTAGTTCGCATCAGAATGCCCGGCCATTCCCGGAATTACCGGATGAACCGAAAAAACCACAGCTTCCGGCCTCCGGCAGCTGTGCCCCCGGCGACCGGCTAAAGCTGAACTGAGAGCTGTCAGCGATCATCCGCCCGATCCGCCGGCCCGCCTACATCTCCAGCTGCGCCCCGAGCTCGATTACCCGATTTGGGGGGATCGAGAAATACTCGGTCGCTGTGCGGGAGTTACGCGACATGAAGATGTAAAGCTTCTTGCGCCATCTCTGCATCTTCGCCTTGCCGGTTGGCAGCAGCCGCTCCCTGCCGAGGAAGTAAGTAGTATCCCGCTTGTCGGCCGGAACGCCCATGTCACGCGCGCGTGACAGCACGTTCGGGACGTTGGCGCTCTCCATGAACCCGAATCGCGCGGTGACCCGCCAGAATCCGACACCGAGGTCAGTTACGCTCATGCGCTCCTCCTCGGGAACTTCGGGCACGTTCTCAGGCAGGATCGACAGGAGCACGACGTTCTCCAGAAGCGTCTTGTTGTGCCTCAGGTGATGCAGCAGCACGAGCGGTGCGCCCTCGGGATCGCGAGCCATGAACACCGCGGTACCCGGCGCACGAAAGGGTTTTCGCTTTTCGACATCGCCGAGGAACAGGTCGATCGGGAGTGAGCCGCGTTCGAGCAGCTCCTGAACGATCCTCCGCCCGGCGCTCCAGGTCGTCATAAGCGTGAAGATCGCAAGAGCGATCGCAATCGGCACCCAGCCCCCCTGCATGATCTTCAACGCATTCGCGCCGAAGAACGACAGGTCGATGATAAGAAACCCCGTCGCAAACGCGCCGACCTTGTACCAGCTCCAGCTCCAGCGCGTTCGCGCAAGCGTAGCAAACAAGATCGTGCTTATTGCCATCGATCCGGTGACGGCGATTCCGTACGCGGCACCGAGTGCCGTAGTTGAGCGGAAGCCGAGGACGATAGCGAGACAGCCTACCATCAACGCCCGGTTCACTTCCGGGATGTAAATCTGGCCGTGCACGGTTTCTGACGTGTGGACTATTGTCATCCGTGGCGAATAACCCAGCTGTATGCACTGCTGTGTCAGGGAGAATGCGCCGG
>JAYUWU010000303.1:0-6234 GCA_043753365.1 Gemmatimonadaceae bacterium
ACCGGCATGTAACTGAGGCCCTCGCGAACGCGGTTACGCATGGCCTGGGGCTGTTGCTGAGTGTGGTCGCGCTTCCGGTGCTCATCGCAGCGGCGGCCAGCCGGAACGATCCGCTTCAGGTAACCGGCTCCCTGATATACGGTGTTTCGCTGGTGATGCTTTTCGGTGCGTCGACGCTCTATCATTCCTTCGTCAACTCGCCCGCACGCCGGCTGCTTCGAGTCGTCGACCACTCGGCGATCTACGTGCTCATTGCCGGCAGCTATACCCCGTTCGCGCTTGGCGCACTTCGTGGAGCGTTCGGTTACACGCTGCTGATCGCAGTCTGGACGATGGCAGTCGCGGGGATCGCGATGAAGTTCATGAAAGGCTTTTCAACGAGACCGCTGTTCGCGGTTGGGCCTTACATCGCGATGGGCTGGATCGCGATTATCGGAATCAAGCCGCTCTGGGAAAACGTTGGCCCGGTCGGAGTGGCGTGGATGGTGGCTGGCGGACTCTTCTATACTAGCGGAATTGTCTTCTACGCTAACGACAAGCGAATCAGGTACGGACATGCTGTGTGGCACCTATTCGTCCTCGGCGGTAGCGTGTGTCATTTCTTCGCTGTGCTGTGGCACTCGAGCCCTTTGTAATTCGAGCTGAAACAGCCTTGACACACAGATACCACAGATGTGCACAGAAGACACTGATAAAGCCGCTAGACGATGAAACGCCGGATTCCTGATTTGAAGGGAACTGCGTGAAAGTTGATGAGCAGGCCGACTCGAATGCCTGAGAGCCGAAGAAATTCGTGGTAGGCGTGCTCGAGCAAGCCACACCCGACCCGAGTCCGGACTCTGATGGCCGCCCCAATGATGAGTTCCGTCAGCGGATCGCGCTCGGTCATGAAACGAAGATCGCCAGGCTGTCGATCGCGGCATCACCGTTTTGTTCTGAGACGACCCTTTCTGTTTCGGTGTCATCTGTGTTTCATCTGCGTTTTCTGTGCGGCAGAGCTGTTTCATCCGAGTCTTGCGCCAGATCTTACTGCGTTGGCACACAGAAAACACAGATGGCTCACAGACGACACTGAAAAGAACAAAAGGATGAAAGCTGAATTCACCGCGGGCGGACTCTTCTATACTGGCGGACTTGTTTTTTACGCCAACCACAATCGAATCAGGTACGGAGATGGTGTATGGTACCTGGAAGCGAAGCCAACGCAAACGTGGCGCATGGCTCACGCTCCCACGGCTTACGTTCAGGATAGGCCAATCGAGGAAACTATCATTTTAAGGGTATTGCGTGGACTCTACCCGGCTCCGATTTTCACTTGGTGGCACGCCTACGCTTCCTTGAAACGATAAGCAGTCAGCGCATCCTGGACGTCAGAGCCTCCGATGGATGATCGAACGGGCGCCGACCCGGGAACCGTCACCCGCCTCCTGTCGGATATAGCTGCGGGTGATGAGTCAGCCGCGGAAGCGTTGTTCCCGATCGTGTACGAAGAGCTGAGGAACCTCGCGCATCGACAACGGCGGCGATGGGACGGCGACTCCACACTCGGAACGACAGCTCTCGTCCATGAAGCTTATCTCAAGCTCGTCGGCGTCGACCGCATCGATGCCCGCTCCAGCGTGCACTTTCTCAGGATTGCGGCGATATCGATGCGCCACATACTGTGCAATTATGCCCGCGAGCAGCGAGCAGCGAAGCGGGGCGGCGATTCACCGCACGTTGCGCTCGACGCGTTTCCAGACGGACTCCTCCCGCTCTCGTTTTCAGATTCTCAGTCAGCGACTCTCGAGGCCCTCGACGATGCGCTCCGCCGCCTCGAGAAGATGGAACCGCGACTGGGCAAAGTTGTCGAATGCCGCTTCTTCGGTGGACTCACGATCGAGGACACTGCGGCCGCACTCGGCACCTCGCCGGCGACGGTCAAGCGCGATTGGGCGCTGGCACGCGCATGGTTGTTTCGCGAGCTGAACGAGGACGCGACGAAATGAGCGAGCGTAGCGAGCTCTCAGGCGGGCAGCGCGAGCGGCTGAAGATGATCTTCGAGAGCGCGATAGCACTTCCCGCCTCTGAGCAAATCGAATTTGTATCTGCAGCTTCTGCGGATGACGACGAGCTCGCGGCGGAGCTCGTTTCGCTGATTGAAGCTCACGCCGGAAGCGGCGAGTATTTCGAAAAACTGGCCGCCGAGCTCGTTACGCCGACGCTTCTGGCGGTGGCAGACGAGCCCGACGAATCATTCGGGGTCGGCCAGATTGTTTCCCATTACGAAGTCATCGAAAAAATCGGCCGCGGCGGGATGGGGGTCGTTTACAAGGCGCGGGATACGCGGCTTGGCCGCACTGTCGCTCTCAAGTTTCTTCCACAACGGCATGCAGCAAATCCGGTCGCGCGAGATCGCCTGCTCGCCGAGGCGCAGGCAGCCTCCGCTCTCGATCATCCCAACATCGGAATTGTCTACGAGATCGGTGAGACGGAGTGTGAGAGGCCGTTCATCGCAATGGCCTGGTACGAGGGCGACACTCTAAAGGACAGAATAGGGCGCGGCCCGCTTGCAGTCCCGGAGCTCCTGAACGTCGCGTCACAGCTTGCCGGCGCATTGGCGGCGGCGCATGCTGCCGGAATCGTCCACTGCGATGTAAAGCCTGCAAACGTGCTGGTCTCAAGGCCGGGAACGGTGAAGCTCGTCGACTTCGGAATCGCGAAGCTGGTGAGTGCCGAAGCGGCCAGCGACGGCACAACTGCAGGCACCCCCGCGTACATGAGTCCCGAGCAAACTCGCGGCCACGCAGTCGACGCGCGCACTGATCTGTGGAGTCTCGGAGTTGTGCTCTACGAATCGCTCACTGGGCGGCGGCCGTTTCGCGGCGAGACAGATGCGAGTGTCATCGTGAACATCCAGAGCGTCGAGCCCGAGCCCATCGCGGTATCCACGCGCGACGTCCCCGCAGCTCTGAGTCGATTGGTAGAGCGCTGCTTGCGCAAGGATCCGGGGGATCGATACCAAAGTGCCGAAGACTTTTCGGAGGCGCTGCGTTCAATCGAGATTGAGAATCGCCAGCGCGAACATGCCGCGTCAGTTGACGCACCTTTAGCTGCCAATCGTAAATACCGCGGTGCGCTTTTCGCGATCCCGGTCGCGCTGCTCGCGGCGGCTGTCTGGTTGGGAGCGGATTACGGTCGCCCCACTCCCCGCGAAGTCGGCGCCACCGCCGCTGAACCGATAACTGTTGCGGTGATACCCTTCACAAATCGGGATCGCGTTGCAGCCGAGGAGCACCTCGTTTCAGGCTTCACGGATGAAGTGATCGGCACTCTCGGATCATCAGACGGGCTGAGAGTAATTGCGCGAAGCTCTTCCGCGGCACTTGCTCGCGAGGGTTTCTCACCAATGAGCATTGGTCAACGCCTCGGGGCTGCCGCAATAGTTCAAGGCGACCTTGCAAGAGTGGGACAACGGCTGCTCGTTTCGGTTCGACTCACTGGCGTCGCGGACAGCGCAGTGATCTGGTCTCGCGAGTACGACAGATCTGTTGCTGAGGCATTTGCTGTTCAGCAGGAGGTGTCAGGCTCGATAGTTCGAGCGCTCCTTCCCCCAGGGATCGCGTCAGACCAGGCACCGCCAGCGCGGCGGCCTACGGACGACAGCGACGCATACGAGATGTATCTAAAAGGCCGGCTCAGCTGGAGCGAGCGCTCCCAGGCCGGCCTCGAGCAGGCGCTGGCATATTACGGCGGGGCACTTGAAAGGGATCCGGGGTTTGCCCTTGCGCACTCCGGCATGGCAGCCGCCTATCACAACATGTCGAACTTCGGCTACATGCGCTCCGACGTAGCCCTCGCGCGGGCCGATGTCGCCTCCGCGCGCGCAGTAGCACTCGACTCGATGAGCGTGGACGCCGCCGCCGTGCGCGGGTACGTGCTGGCGTCATTGAGAAGGTACGCCGAGTCGGAGGCGGAGTTCGAGCGCGCGACGCGGCTGAACCCACGCTATCCGTGGACACATCATTATTACGCGCTTCTCCTCATGATGCTCGGCCGCAATGACGAAGCGACGCGGCAGGTCCGGGGCGCACTTGAACTTGACCCGCTTTCGCAGCCTTCGAATGCGACTCTCGGGATTCTCCTCGGGATGCGCGGAGCGTATGCACAATCGAGAACGCAATACGAACACGCAATGTCCTTGTCGCCGGGGTTTGCACTCACTCGTCAATACTTCGGCGCCCTTCGCGCGCGCGAGGGACAGTACAAGGAGGCGATCGAGCTCCTGGAGCCAGCCGTCAGGGCAGCGCCAGATTTTCCCGGAACACGCGCAACTCTGGCCTACGCATACAGCCGCGCAGGCCGTAGCGCGGATGCGCGTCGGCTCTATGCCCAGCTCCGCACACTGGTAAAGGATGAGCGATCACGACTCAACCTCGCGCTCGGGCAAGCTCTGCTAGGAAATGCCGATAGCGCATTTGCGATGCTCGAGACGGCCAAGTGGGACGCGCCCACATTGATCGAGCTGCGCGCGAATCCGCTGCTCGAGAGTTTTCGAGCGAATCCCAGGTATCGTGTACTGCTCGCGAAACACGGACTGAAGCCATAACGTGGGAAGTTAGATCGCAACTACCCGGGTTTGGCTTAAAACAGCATCCCGACAACATGACCGTCGCGGTTCATCGCCCGGGGCTGAACCAGCCGCAGAGTCTCCGGATAGCCTATCACAACGACCTTTCCTGACGCCTTGAATAGAAAGCCCTCACGGCCGTTACGTGCTAGGATGGTACCTTCGTCATTCACTCCAGTCACTGATATTTCGAAACCCGCTTTGGGGACTTCAAAATAGCTTACTCCTTCGCTGCGTGACCACTTGAAGACCCTCGTTGGAAACCGGCTGTTTGTAACCTGGCCAACAGCAAGTCCACTTGAGTTGATGGCTATGAGGGACGCGAAACAATCATCTTCGGCCTTACAGTCATAAGCAAGAGTCGGATTACCTGCCTCGTCCCAGATGACTGCATCGGAACTGCCGCCGAATCCGTGATTGATGTTTCCATCATACCCCACCGCTTCGGCACGACTGTTCGTGTCCATCAGGCCACCGCCCATCTCACTGGAGGTTCGAAACATCTCCAGCGGTCCGCCCGCGCGTGGCAGCCGGAAGGCGATAACAGTCGAGCGGTCCACCGCGTTGCCGAAAACAATTCCAGCCCGGATCCCGAGAACGTTGAGAAACGGGGTTCTTATTCCCAGCCAGCGCAGCCCTTCTGCTTCGTTCCATACGAAGGCGTACCTGTCACTATACCATTCGGTATAGCCAACAACGTTGCCTTCATCGTCAATGCCCTTCACGTGGACGTTCACCACATCGGGACCAACTATGTAAGTGAAGCCGCGCGCAGCCGACCATTTGAATCCACGATAGATCGGAGCGCCCGCAGAGGCGTCCATGATCAGAGTTCCGGCGACTTCGCCCTTGTTATTTATTGCATTCGCGCCGACGAGAAGTACTCCTGGAGGGTTCGGCAGGATCGTGAAGCCGCCATCCTCCTTCCACACAAACGAACGGCGATTGTCGCCATTGGGGGCAGGCGTCTGCGGCGTCTGCGGAGGCGGAGCAGGTGAGCTCGGTGCAGAAGGAGTCTGCCGCTCTACGTCGACCTCGGTTGGCATGCGGTCTTCGGCGCAGCCAATCATGAGCAATAGCCCAATAACCGTAGCCGCGGCAATCCGGTGCTGGAGTGAGCGCGTCATATCTCTTCTGTGAGTTGGCCGGCGAATACCATGTCGCATCTCCGTCTTCGAGAGGTCTACCAATCCAATACGCATTTTTGCCTCAAACAGGCTCGCCCTTGTGAATCGGAGCTCTCCAGTGATCGTCATTCCGTGGCCGGTATGCACGGTAGTGAGCGCTCGCGCGGCGGCACTTGCTGATCGCGGTCGATTTACAACTGCTTTCTACTTGCTGCCTCCTGCCGGAAGCCCGCCAAGCAGCACCGAGAGGCGGGCCTTTACAGTCCCAATGTGCGCAGTTACGAACTCATCCCCTCCGGGCGAGACATCGTAATCGGCGCCATCGGTTGACACACCGGCGTCCGCGAGCCCGATGTCCCTTCGGCTCGTGACGGCGAAGTCGTTACCCGAGCTGTAAGCCGCCTCAACAACGCGTCCATCCGCACCCCTATAGAAGAGCCCGCCGCGTCTGCCCCACACCGGCTCGGAGGCTCCGCCAGTAGATATTATCTGGCGACC
>JAYUWU010000304.1:0-2498 GCA_043753365.1 Gemmatimonadaceae bacterium
GCGGGCGTCCTTATCGGCGCACGCGGAATAGAGCCGGGCATGTCGGCAATCACGTAGGCAACCACCGCCATCAGCGCCACACACTCGGCTAACTCCGCCGGGTCGAGCTTGTCCATCGTATCGGCACTGCTGTGATGGTACCAGAAATAGCGCGTGCCATCCACGACAGGCGACATCGTCGGTACACCAAGCGCAGCGATCGGCCCCGTATCGGCACCACCACCACCCGCTACAGCGCTATCCGCGCCGATCGGCTTCAACAGCGTTGCGATGTCCTTCGCTATTGCAAGCCCGCCTTCGCCCGCCGTTATGCCGATTCCGCGCGGATCGAACACGCCATTGTCTGATTCCAACGCCATGATGTGCTTATCGAGCTCCGCACGATGTGCGTCACGATAGCCGGTTGCCCCGCGTAATCCGTTCTCCTCATTCGTCCAGCCGACTACACGGATCGTCCGCTTCGGCTTGAGACCGAGACGCTTGAGCAGCTTTACCGCCTCCCACGCGGCAACGACACCACCCGCATCGTCCATCGCCCCGACTCCCACATCCCACGAGTCGATGTGCCCGCCAAGCACAATGATCTCGTCGGGCTTCTCCGATCCGACTATATCGGCAACGATGTTGCGCGATTGAGCATCGGGCATTGTCTGCCCGGACATCCTGAGCGTGACGGTGACCTTCTCGCCGCGCGCGATCATGCGATGCAGCATCGCTGCATCTTCGACGCTGAGGGCTGCAGCCGGAATTTTAGTGACGGCGGAGTCGTATCCCATCGCGCCTGTGTGCGGATTCTGCATCGTGCCTGACGACACGCTGCGAATCAACGATGCGACAGCGCCAACCTTGCCTGCTTCGATCGCGCCGCGGCTGCGATATCTCACGGTCTGGCCATAGCCGGTAAACGGAACATCGAAGAGAACAATTTTCCCGTTCGCCTCGGCCGCGCGACTGGTGAGCTCCTCGAAGCTCGTAACTACCATGACGGGGGCGGTGATTCCAGCGGCGGGAGTTCCGACGCTGCCACCGAGACCGATCATGTTGAGCGGTGTTGCACGTGGGGTGACGAGGCGTGCCCACTCCTCACCACGCACCCATCTGGGGACCATCACGGGCTCGCCGCGCACGTTCTGCAGCTGATCCTTCTTCATCTCCGCAAGCACCCAGTCGATTGCCTGCTCGAGACTGGCAGATCCGGAAAGCCTGTGCCCGAATCTGTCGGTGAGCTCGGCAAGCCGGTTCCATGCCGAGCTGTCGCTCAGGGCCGCGGATATGATGCGGTTTGCTGTCCCGCGGTACGTGTCCGCAATCGGCGTCGAGGGCGCCTGAGCACCAGCCACTGACGTAGAAACAAAAAGAACTACCAGCGCACCAACCAGATTGCGGTTCATGAACATTCCGTGAGTTGTGTGTGGCTTGTTGTGTTAAGCTCGCGAATCCCGGAGTGGAGCTGGCTTAGCCTGCCCTCAGTACCTTCTCGGGCATCGCATGAGGCAATTTGGCGGGAAGGTTCACGCTGAAGACTGTCCCCTGGCCTTCACCACTCGTCACCGAGACATCTCCGCCCATCAGGTTGGCCAGCCTGCGTGTTACAGTGAGCCCAAGTCCGGTTCCAGGCGCGCGACGTGTCGCCTTCTGCTCTACCTGCCAGAAGGGGTCGAAGATCCTGTTGAAGTGGTCTGGATGGATTCCGATACCAGTGTCCGTCACCGTGAGATGGACTTCGTTGCCGGCAATTTTTCCGTCGAGCGATATGCGACCCTGTTCCGTGAATTTCACTGCGTTCGACAGGAGATTCACGAGAATCTGCCGCAGTTTCGTCGAGTCGCTCTGGATGGTTACACCCGCCCCCGGTGTGGTCATCGCGACTTCCAGCTTCTTCGCCTCTGCAAGCGGCTCGATTATCTCGACCGCCTCGCGCATGGCCTGCGCAAGATCGACGGTCTCCTCGATGACACTTTCCCTTCCCGCATCGAGCCTTGTGAAAGTCAGAATTTCATCGATCAGGGAGAGCAGATGCCGCGCGCTCGCCTTGATTCGTCCAAGCTGTTGACCTTGCGCGTCGGTGATCGGCCCCGTGATACCGTCAGCCAGTAACTCCTGGTATCCCATTATCGCAGCGAGCGGAGTACGCAGTTCGTGCGACATTACGGCAAGGAAGTCGCTCTTGGCCCCGTTCGCGCTTTCTGCTTCCGCGCGCGCTGCCTGAGCCTGCTGCATCGCGGTCTCGGCTTCACTGCGCGCGCGCTCCGATGCTGCGTGGGCTTCGCGCTCGAGCACGAAAAGTTCACCCCGCTTCTTGTCGACAGAACGAACGACTCGGGCGCTCCATGCAATGAGAAGCAGGAAGATCACCATGTTTGCGACAGCGACGAGTGATCCACCAAGCCGCTGGCCAACCATACCTCGTTCCTCGCCCAGCACTCCGAGCAGCGCGAGCAGGAATGGAACAAGCAGCGCGCCAGGAACCAGGCGCCGAGCGACGAACCCTGCCGGAC
>JAYUWU010000305.1:0-17602 GCA_043753365.1 Gemmatimonadaceae bacterium
GTCGTGGCAAGCGCGGGCACCGCGGCGGTGAACTCGTGACAGCTCGTGCAATGACGCACTGTCTGACCGGCCATCTTTCCGAGGACGACCTCGGTATCAGTCGGCTTGTGACATGCGCTTTGTCCGCACGTCTGTGTCGCCGGCTGGAACTGGTGCAGCTCAGTGCCGTGACACTCGACGCATTTGATGTCCTTCAGTACGATCGAGTCTGACTCGAGGTGGACGCGATGTCCCGCGGTCGACGCGATCTGCTGCCAGGCGGCAGTGTCCTTCGTGACATGACAGTTTTCGCAGACCAGGTTCGGTACGTTGGCATGCTTTGCGATTTCCTGAGGGCGCTCCTTCACCCACAGGTAGAGCTGCCAGGCACTTGCCGAGATCGGTTGCTGGTGGCAATCGTGGCACGATAGATCTGCGTGCTTGCTCGTTCCGCCTGTCATGCGCTCGATCGCTCCGTCCATGACGTGACAGCCCATGCAGAAGTCGTTCGAGTGCTGCGTGTAGTTCCACGTGGCCGCGCCGGCGCCCGCGGCTCCTATGAGTAGCACGGCCGTGCCGACTGCCAACCCTGCCTTGCGTGGAGTGGGTCGCGTGGAGAGCCAGTTCCAGATTGGCTTCCGCCGGGAGATCAGGAACCAGGCAACCGCGAGGCCGACAACCACCGCCACAACGAGCCCAGTGAGCTGCACCCACTGCGGCACTTCCGTCAGGAGAAAGCGGACTACATCACCGGCAACGCCAGGAATAGGAGTCTCAACTCGTATCGAATCGAGACCCGCATGCGCGTCCCTAAGCGTATCGGCCGGGCCAATGGCCCGGCCGACAGAGTCCTGCGTCGCAATCACGCTTATCAGCCCGATCGGATCAATTACCTCGAAGCTGTTCGCGTTACATGCATGGTCGCCTTCAGGTCCTTGCTCATTGGGGCGTCGATCCGCGACTGAACGGATTGAGAAGCGGCAGGGAGGTTGTAGTAAGCCCGGATGTAGGTGATCGTGGCCGTCAGAAGCGACTCGCACAGGAACGGGTTGTGAATCCCCTTCGAGTTGTCACTGCTCGACTGGTTGTACTCTCCACAAAGTCGCGCGTTGAACTCTGCTCCTTCCGCAGGCGTGAGAACGGTGGCCCCAGTCCATTCAGCGGGCCGGGTCGCTTTAACGGTTGCGAGGAGCCCGCCGTCGGTCGGCGAGGCCTGAAGCGTGCCGTCGTTGTTGGAGTTCAGCCACAGTTGGTCGGCCAGGAATTTCATGCGATTCCTTACCGTGCTGAATGCGCCGGCTGCGACCCCCGCGTTGCCATGACATCCCGACGCCGTGCAGGACTGCCATGAGCGGCCCGCAACAGTGTATGCGCAAGTCTTATCCGCCGTGGGCTTGCCCGCCGCATCGAGACACGGGATCGGCCGCATCAGGTGACCAGTCGCCTGAAATGTGAACGCGCCAGTCAGCTTGTCGGTGACAGTGAACTTGGTCACGTGGCAGCCCGCACACAGACGAGGGTTCTTGTCCGTGGCGTGCGATCCGTAAATGCGTGCCGAGTCGTATTCGAAAGCGGGCGGACGCCAGCCAGCGAAGCCGAGCAGCACCGCGCCCTGCGGCGCATGGGGCGACGCAGTGGAAGGATCGGGATTGCTGCGACGCATATGGCACTGCATGCACAGATTCTGTTCGGGGTCGGCCGACGAGATCGAGTGGCGAAGCTGGGCCGGATTTGCCGAGCCGTGCGGGTCATGACACACCGCGCACGTGACAGCCTGATAGTCGGTCGCGGTGCCCTTTTCCTGGAAGTTCGACTGCTCTCCCCACTTCTCGAGCGTCTTTCTTCCCTCATGACAACCGGTGCACGTTGCATTGGTCGCTCGCGTAGTCGTCGGGACGACCGCGTGACGCGAGGCTTTCCACTCCTCGACATATGGCTGATGGGCACCCGAATGGCAGTCGCCGCACGTGCCCGTGCCATTCATGCTAACCTTTGCGAGGGGCCTTACGACTGTTCCCTGCGCGATGCCTTCAACGTGCGCGAGTCCGGGTCCGTGACAACTCTCACACTGAACATCGAAATACGACGCCTGCTGAACGGCGTCGTGACCTGCCACCACTGGACCGGTGACATTGCCCTTGCCAGTCACTGTGTGGCAGCTGAAACACTCCGCCCTCTTTGCAGTGCTCGCGTTCAGAGTTGCGTAAGCACCTGCGTGCGCTGACCCGACCCAGGTTGACTGATAATCCGCGTGGCAGTTCCCGCAGGTGGTCTGCTTGGTAGCCGCATCGTAGTACCCGAGAAATCCGCGCGCTGCTTCAGGGGGAGTGTTGAACGGCTCCCGGTCGCGGTAGACGATTTTGTCGCCGGAGCAGCCAACAAAAGTGAGCGCAAGAAGCGCCGACATGAACAGTCTCGAACCCGATCCCACCGGTCGTGCCCTGAGCATGCAATTTTCTCGAAGGTGTGCGCGCTATGTGCGCTTTCGGACGAACCTCTCTAGGTAATACTACGGAGACCAGGGAATTCCGGATGTCAGGGTTTCCCTGCAATAACGAAGGGTTTCTGGAGGTAACCCCTAGTGGATAGCCTTAGCTACCGACTTCGGGCCGAATCCATCGCCGCCCGAAGATCGGCGTCATGATCGGTATACTCGGCGAGACCGGCAGCGCGCTCGGCCGTTTCCGAGGCAATCATCTGCTGACGGTACGACTTCCCCGCCGCCGCATCGTTTCTCGCATCGGCAACACGCGCAGCAAGTGAAAGTCCGAGGAGGTGAGTTGGGCGCTCCCTGAGGATCGACTCACTCTGCGCGGATGCCTTCGCGATGTCGCCTGAGACCAGCGCGATCAGACCCAGGTCGTAGCGCGCATGTGCGGTCATCGGCGCGAGTGCTTCGAAGGCGGCGATAGCCATTGGGGCGAAGAATTCTGCGCTGTCTGCCTTCCCGGCACTCGCGTAAGTCATCACGCGATTGAATAATCGGTCAGCCTGCTCGGATGGCGACATCGACGAGATATCCGGCGCGCGCATTGCGCCACTGGACAGAGGCGCACCCGCAGGTGTCTCTGGATCGCTCCCGCCGAGCCTGAAGAGAGTCAGCAGGAGAAGCGCGGCAAGGGCGACACCCGGAACACCCCATTTCAATTTCGGGGAAAGTCCCGACTGCACGTGCGGGGCGTTCGTCGTGTCGCCCTTGGGAGCACCGCAATTGTGACAATACGCGGCATTAGGGAGAAACTGCGCGCCGCACTCGCTACAGTACTTCGAGCTACTGGTCATACCGGCCTTGTCCATTTTCTAACGAGATAGATCACGACGACGAGCCCGCCGAGTATGAGGACAACAGGCAGTACGTAGAGCACGACGTTGAGGCCTGTCATCTTCGGCTCGAGAAGAATCCATTCACCATATCGCGCCGCGAAGTATGCCTTGATCTGCTCGGGCGTCTCGCCGGCGCGAAGTTTATCGCGCACGACTGCGCGCATCTGCTGCGCGAGCTCCGACGGCGAGTCCTGAATTGATTCGCCTTGGCAAACAGGGCAACGGAGCGTGGATGCAACGGCAGTCGTCCGCGCTTCGAGCACTGAATCCGCGTCGACCCATGTGCGCGGTCGCGGGGTCGCTGTCTGTGCTTCGGTAGCGCGACCGATCATGAAAGTGAGCGAAAGCAGCGCAGCAACCCCAAACCTGTTCATCCGGCCGTCGGTTTGGCTGTTGTGCCAGCAGGTGCCATTGTGACGAGCACCGAATCGATCACGCGACGTAACACGTCTGCGGTGATCGGCCCGAGGTGTTTGTGCGCGACGCGACCAGATGGATCGATGATGAACGTCTCCGGCACCCCGTAAAGCCCGTAATCGATTGCAGTTCGTGATTCGACATCGGTTACGCCTGGATAACTCATTCCACCCATCTCTGATATCCATCGCAGGCCAGCCGCTGGCTCATCGTTGTAAAGCACCCCGATGAACTGCGCTGGCTTGTCATAGTAGTAGCGTGCCGATTCGGAAAGCGCAGCATGCTCCGTCCGGCACGGCAGGCACCATGATGCCCAGAAATTCACTACCACGACCTTACCCGCCAGATCTGCCAGTCGGAGTGTATCGCCTGGCGTTCGCGCCATGGCACCTTCGCCTGGTGATAGCACGGCGAGAGTGAATGGAGGCGCCTGGCGTCCGGGCAGTGGGGATGGGATTTCAGCCGGATTGCGCGTAAAGCCAAACGCAAACAGTGCAAGCACCGGCACTGCGGCAAGCAGCGCGATCAGTGATCGTTTCCAGTTCACGGCGTCACTGTAGCGGTTGCCTCATCGGCAACAGGCGCGACGTACGCGTCGGCAGGCGCACTCACCGGCGATGACGGCGACGGTGAATGACGTCGCCCCCCATGAAACATTCCAATGATCGATCCGATGACGATGACGAATCCACCGAACCATATCCACGGAACGAGCGGCTCGACAATCACCTTGATCGTGGCATTGGCGCCGTTCGCCTCGAACGCCATGAGATTCACATACAGGTCACCCTTGATGCTGCTCTTCACGTCGGGCGTCGGCACGGGCTGGTCCGATACGCGATAGAAGTTCATGCGTGGCTCGAGGGTTCCGGTGACGGAACCATCCTTTGCCAGTATATCGAGACTTGCACCGATGACTGAGCGCTGCGGCTCTTCCCTTCCCCACACGTTCTTGAGTCTCACCGTCTTGCCCGAGACCGTGAGAGTTTCGCCGGGAAGCAGCGTCGCTTCACGCTCGGTGCGGAAAGTCGATGAAGCCGTAACTCCGATCGCGACGAAGAGTATTCCAATGTGCGCAACATACCCGCCGTATCGACGGCGGTTTCCCCGCACCAGGCGCGCGAGCGAAACGGGCCAGCTTTCACCGTGCGCTTTCCGGCGTGCACGCATTCCGATCCAGTACTCGCGCAGGTTCCCCATCGCGGCGTAGCCGACGAAGGTGAATGCAAGAATTGCGTAGATGTTGCGCGTGCCCACCGCGATGGCAATTGCAAACATGATCGCCGCGCCGATGAGCGGCGGAGTCAGTCGCTTGCGCGCGTCATCGATCGTTGTGCTCCCCCAGGGCAGAGAGGGACCGACACCCATCAGGAAGATCAGGGCGACCATCGCCGGAATAGTCATGCGATTGAAGAACGGCTCGCCGACGCTCACCTTCACCCCGCGCAGCGCCTCGGCAATGAGTGGATAAAGCGTACCCACCAGCACCGTCATCATCACTGCGGTGAGGAACAGGTTGTTCAGCAGGAACACGGTCTCACGCGATGCTGCACCACCGAGTTTTCCAGGAGTGCGGATACGATCCGAATGCCCCGCAACGAGTACGAGCGTACCGACGAGCACGACTGCAATCAATCCGAGGAAATAGTATCCAATCGACCCGGTCGTGAACGCGTGTACCGATGACAGTATCCCGGAGCGCGTGAGAAATGTGCCGAGTATCGTCAGGACGAACGTTGCAACACACAGGTTGAGGGTCCAGAGTCTCAGCATGTTGCGACGTTCCTGCACCATAACTGAATGCAGGTACGCGGTCGCAGTAAGCCACGGGAGGAACGATGCGTTTTCGACGGGGTCCCACGCCCAGTATCCGCCCCATCCCAGAACCTCATACGACCACCACATCCCGGCGATGATTGCAGCGGTGAGGAAGCCCCACGATGCAAGCATCCAGCGGCGGGAGAGCTGCGTCCATGCATTAGATGTCGCCTCGTTTGAGATGATCGCGCCGATTGCAAATGCAAACGGGACTGTCATGCCGACGTAACCGAGGTAGAGAAGTGGCGGGTGTACCGCCATTAGAATGTGGTTCTGAAGCAGCGTGTTTGGTCCCGGGCCGTCTGCAGGTACCGGGAATACCGGCCGAAACGGATCTGCCGGCCCCACGAGCAGGATCGCGAAGAATGCCGAAACTGCGAGCAGCGTCATCGCGGCGTACGGAACCAGATCGCCGGTGCGTCCGCTGTGGAGGCGCACGACAACCGCGGCATACATAGCCAGGACCCACGCCCAGAACAGAATCGATCCCTCGAGCGCGCCCCACAGCGAGATGATCGTGAAGAGAAGCGGCGTCGACCTGCTTCCGACCGCGGCTACGTATGAAACTGAAAAGTCGTGAGTGACCAGAGCGACGACCATCGAGACCGTCGCAATCGAAACGAGCAGGAAGTTCGTGTAGACAGCGCCGTAAACAAGCTGGAGCCACTCGCGCTGATCACGGCGAATTGCAACAGGTGTAAGGATTACCCCCAACGCAACGACAGCAACTGAAACCAGCAGCGCGCTGTGCGCGATGGTGCCGATCACTTAGAACCCTGCTGCATGAGAGTCTTGTACTTCTCGTGCGCTTCCTCGCCGGGCTCTGGTGCACGGTATTCGTTCGAGTGTTTGACCATCAGGTTCGTCGCCTGAAATATCCCAGCCTGTCCAACCCTGCCTTCGACAATCACTCCCATCCCGTCGCGGAACATCTGCGGCGGAGCTCCGGTGGACTGAACGGGAACTTCCTTTGTCCCATCGGTGACTGTAAACCGCAGGTCGAGAGTTTTTGCATCCCATTTCATCGAGCCCGGCTTCACTTGCCCGCCCAGTCGCACCGGCTTTCCAACTCCTTCAGGACCCTTTGCGAGAAGTTCCTGCGGCGTCAGAAAGAACACCACGTTTTTTTCGATCCCGCCGAAAAGGAGCCAGGCAAATACAGCGACGATCGCCGCCGCTCCGCCGACTATCCACGATTTTTTCATTGACTTACTGCTCCGCTGTTGTCGCGCGAGATGCGCTCGAAGTCCGATCGGGTCGCTTTGTCTTTGCGCACAAGCCTCGCCGCGTACCCGATCAGCACCAGCCACGTTATCGAGAACGCGGCGATGATGAATGTCTGATTCAACTCGATTGTATTCACTTGCCCCCCATTGCCGCTGACTCCGCAAGGTGCTCTGTCGCTCGTTCCAGCCGGGCGATCTCGTAGCGTTTCCTGATGAAGTAGATGGTCACCAGAAGCAACGCAATCGCATTGAGTCTCAGGCCCATCGTGTACGCGGGATCCAGCGTATCCGGACTCGACGGCGGCTGATGCAGCGTCCGCCACCATTTTACTGACATGTAAACTATAGGGACGTTGATCGCGCCGATGGCTCCGACGGCTGCGCTCCAGCGCGCCTTCTGCCCCGGATCATCGACAAATGAGCGTAATGCCAGATACCCGATGAAGATCAGGAAAAGAACGAGAGTCGACGTCAGCCTCGCGTCCCAGACCCACCAGACTCCCCAGGCAGGGCGTCCCCAGATCATCCCCAATGCGAGCGTCAGACCCGTGAAAACAGCGCCAACCTCCGCCGCGGATGACGCAATCAGGTCGTCGTCCTCACGTTTCCGAACCATGTAGAGAACACTGTAGACGAGAACGACGAAGAACGAGATGAATGCCATCCAGGCCGCAGGAACGTGCACATACATGATCTTCTGCAGGTGCCCCATGTCGCCCTCGGCCGGCGATGTCATGATTGCAAACGCCTGCGCGGCAATCACTGCGGCGAACGCGATTACACCGAGTACGACACTCGTGCGCGGAGGAGCCTGGTGCATCCTGGATTCAGTCATAGTACCGGATCATGCCTCGATGACATGTTCGAACGCAATGAAGGTTGCAATGAGAAAAACGATGTCGTAGCCGATCAGAAGTCGTATCCACGCGCCAGATTCGTGCATGAGATCGGCACCAAGAAGTGCCTTCGAGGCAGTAGTTGCCGCCAGGAGCACGGGCACCAGCATCGGGAACAACAGCAGGGGCAACAGTACTTCACGCGCGCGGCTTCTGCTCGCCATCGACGCATAAAAGGTCCCGAGAACGACGAGCCCGACGACGCCAAGCGCGGTGACTCCAAGCAGCGTCGGCCAGCGGTCGGGAATGGTGATGCCATATAGAACGATGCCGACTGTCATGACCACCGCGACCATCAGGCTTACGAAGGTCAGGTTTGCAAGCAGCTTCCCCGCAAAGATCGTCCACCGCGGGCCGGGATAAAGCAGGAGCGGCTCCAGTGCGCCACTCTCGAGCTCGACCTGAAACGATCTGTTGAACGCGAGCACTCCGGAAAAAAGAGTCGCAAGCCATACTGCTCCGACGGCCGCGTTGCGGAGTGCCTCACCGTCGGGCCCCAGAGCCAGGCCAAGCAGTATCAGAATCGTGACTGCAAGCGATGCGACGCCGTTAAAACCGGCCTTCGCACGGAGCTCAGTCGTGAGATCCTTTCGGGCGATCGCCTTTACGCGCCGCCAGTTGTCCGCCATCGCCATCAGACCTTAGCTCGTTTTGGGGAGCAATTTTTTGTGCGCGCGCCCAGCCTGAACGCGTCGAGGTACGCCCAATATACTCTTCATGCGCGCGCGTCCTTGAGGATTTAGCAGTTTGCGTCGGAGTTTCCCCCACGCATATCTGATCGAAATGCCGACTTCGCTCCGGCATTCCCCGATTGAACCGCGTACCAGGTTCCTGCACAATTCCTCTATAACCATTCGAGGGGCAACGGTATGTCGGAGATCAAAGACGAGCGTCGTTTCGGGCGGCGGGATTTTCTGGGGCTGAGCGCGGCAACTGTTGGAGCCGCCTGGCTCGCGGCTTGTGATCGCAATGCGGATGTATTGGCGACTGACTCACCTGATCCTCTCTTCGCGAAGGGCGGCGGCGGAACAGTTACGAAAAATTCACTGCTCATCCCTGTCGTGGTCGCCGCCGACGGAGCCGTCCTGACCGCCGCGCCAGGAACTGCGGACGTAGGCGGTGGAAAGATGACGAATGCCTGGATGTACAACGATCAGTTCCCGGGGCCGACACTGACCGCGAACAGCGGTACAAACGTCGACATCACTTTCGTCAACGGACTCCCCGGCCAGCACTCGATCACCCACTGGCATGGCATGATCGTGGACCACGCGAACGACGGTCATCCCAATCAGGCAGTCCCGCCCGGCGATTCCTACGTTTACGACTTCGACATCCAGCAGCGCGCTGCGCTCAACTGGTATCATCCGCATCCGCACATGCACACCGGAGAGCAGGTCTTCCACGGGCTCGCCGGCGCCTTCATTCTGCGCGACCCGGAGGAATCCGCCCTCCACCTCCCCAGTGGTAGTCACGAGATTCCGCTTATCATTCGCGACGCCACGTTCGACTCCGCTGGAAATCTCAAATTCGCGTCGAAAGCGTCTGGCTTCATCGGAACCGAGCCGCTCGTAAACGGGACGCGTAATCCGTATCTCTCGGTCGACAAAGGGACATACCGCTTTCGCGTCCTCAACGGGTGCAACGCCCGGGTGCTTCGCCTTGGACTTAGTAACGGAGATCCTTTCACGCTCATCGGCAATGATGGCGGGCTTCTCGTGTCCCCCGCCCAGGAAACCGAGATAACCGTGGCGCCCGGGGAGCGTGTGGACTTGCTTGTGAGCCTTCCGACGCTGAATTCGGGCGACGCTGTGATGCTACGCTGTCTCAGCGCTGGCTGGACTCTTCTCGAATTGCGAGGCAACGGCACTGCCGGAGCCAGTTATACCACACCGTCGAGCCTTTCGACCATCACGCCGCTCAGCGGACCGTCCACCGTGACGAGGGATTTCAGCTTCGACGGAATGAGCCGCATCAACGGCCTTGTCTACGATATGAAACGGATCGATTTCGAGGTACCGGTGGGCATCGTCGAGCGCTGGCGCTTTCGCACGAATGGAAACGCGCCGCATCCCGTGCACATTCACGGGGCTTCATTCCAGGTGCAGTCGAGGACGGGCGGTCGCGGAAAGCTGTTTTCCTGGGAGAGCGGATGGAAAGACACGGTGCTGCTGGCCGACAGGGAGACTGTGGAAGTTCTAATCCGCTTCGACCGCACCAGCCTGTACGTAATCCACTGCCATCAACTGGCCCACGAGGATCAGGGCATGATGTCCAACTTCTTGGTCGCGTGAAAATCGAGCAGGGCGGACCAGAATAACTCTGGTCCGCCCCCGTCAGGTCAGTATCGCTGGGAGCGCAGGGGAACTCGTTTCGTTGGGCGAGATACGACCGTCGGTGAGCGTCAGAACGCGGTCGATGATTCCTCTTGCAGGTGCGAGCTCGTGAAGCGCCAGAAGTGCAGCACCGCCGGACGCAATCACCTCACTGATCACCTCATTCATCAGACCGATGCCCGCCTCGTCGAGGTTGCTGTAGGGCTCATCGAGGAGCAGGACTTTCGGTGCGCGCATGATGAGGCGTGCGAGGGCGAGCCGCCTCTGCATGCCCGCCGAAAATCCGCGAACGCGCGAATCCGCCATAGCGGCGAGCCCAACACGATCGAGGCTCGACTCGACCACTGAGTTCGAAAGCCCAAGCATGTCCGCTGCAAATTCGAGATTCTCACGCGCCGTGAGGTCATCGTAAAGCCCAGGAGTGTGCGCGAGGTATCCGACGTCGGCGCGCACAGTCGACGCGTCACTGACGACGTCGCGGCCATTCACTTTCGCCGCGCCTGCATTTGGCTGGAGGAGCGTGCCCAGGATGCGCAACACGGTGCTCTTTCCACTTCCGTTCGAGCCCCTCAGCGCAACTACTTCTCCTCTTCGAACCTCGAGCGTAACGCCGCGAAGCACCCAGCGTATTCCAAAACGCTTGCCGAGCCCGTCGGCTTCGATCGCCATTTCTCTATGGACGGGTGGCATCGCTTGCTGTGCGGGAGGTATGAATGCGGGGTGGGAGTGGTCGTAAAATATACGCAAACACACACTGCGTACTGCGTACTGGCACCGAGCTTAATCGCTATGCGTTGACGCCCGCCGAGCGATCTGCTCGATGAACCCACTGAAGATCATTCCATGGATAGGGTAGAGCGCATACCAGTAGGCAAGGCCCGCCAGGCCCTTCGGTGCAAAAAAGGCGGTCTGCTCGAGAAGAGTCCGTCCATCATCGCGAGGCGTCGCCTGAAACTGCAGCCACGCTTCTCCCGGCACCTTCATCTCAGCCCGCAGGCGCAGCATCCGCCCCGGTTCAACTGCTTCCACTCTCCAGAAGTCAATCGCATCACCTACGCGAAGCTTGTCTGGATCGCGTCGTCCCCTCCGGAGGCCGACACCGCCGATCATCCTGTCTGCGAAGCCCCGAATCTTCCATGCCCAGTCCATGTAAAGCCAGCCCCGTTTACCACCAAGGCCGGTGAACATTGCATAGACGTTCTCACTCGATGCGTCGACTATGCACTGCCGGCGCTCTGTAATCATTCCTTCGTGATCGCTAAGCCTCACCGGCGGAACGTCGCCTCGGCTCGTTGCAAGGGCGTCGCTCCAGGCAGTTTCAACACTGCTGGCCTGCAGCATGTCCAGCGCCCGTTCGACAGACTTCCGGTAGCCAACAGGCTGAATGTCGGGGAACAGCTCTCTTGCCGCGGAATCCTTGACGACGTTTTCATTTCGCAGCCCTTCAACCAGCGGACGCGCGATCGACGCAGGTATCGGAGTCACGAGGTTGACCCAGAGCGACGAGAGGCGCGGAGTGAGCACCGGGACTGGCACGAGCCATCGCGTGAGCCCGCGAACGTCAGCGTATATCGTCATCATCTCTCCGTACGTGACCACGTCGGCGCCTCCAACCTCGATGATGCGACCGGCGCTCTCGGGCACCGTCAATGCTCCGCTCAGATAGTCGAGGATTTCACGGACGCCGATGGGCTGGGTACGCGTGTAGACCCAACGCGGGCAGATCATCACCGGCACGCGTTCGGTGAGATACCTGATCATTTCGAACGAAAGGCTGCTCGACCCGACGATTACGCCGGCGCGAAACTCCGTCACCGGAACGCCCGCCTCTCGCAATGCTCCTCCAGTCTCCTGACGCGAGCGAAGGTGTTTCGAAAGACCGGGGGAAGACTCGGCGAGTCCACCGAGATAGATGATGCGCTCGACACCAGCCGCCTTTGCAGCAGCGCCGAAGTTTCGCGCTGCTTCGAGATCCCGGCGCTCGAAGTCCGCTCCAGAACCCATGCTGTGAATCAGATAGTATGCGACTGTCACCCCATGCATAGCCGGAGCAAGGGTTGCAGGATCAAGAACATCACCTGCGACAATTTCCACCTGCTGTTGCCAGGCCCGCCCTTCCAGCCTCGATGAATCGCGCGCGAGGCACCTCACTTTGTGCCCATGCTTCAGCAGACGTGGAACGAGTCTGCCGCCGATATATCCGGTTGCCCCGGTGACGAGAATCACGAGAGCACTACAGCCATCGCCGACGCATATCACGAAGCATTACCCTCGCCGCATTCCTGCCCGACGCGCCCATTATTCCGCCGCCGGGATGAGTGCTGGCGCCCGTGATGTACAGGGACTTCAGGTGCGTCCGATATCCGGACATCCCCGCGAACGGTCTCAACGCGAACATCTGGCTGACGCTCATCTCGAGATGCATCACGTTACCATGATACAATCCCAGCTCCCGCTCGAGCCACAGCGGGTGCTGGAAGAGGGATCCGACAATCTTCTCGCGCGTGCCCGGCGCGTAGCGCTCGAAAGCCGTGAGAATCCGATCGGCGATCTCGGGTCCGATCTCATCCCAGCTGCCCTGCGCCAGCTCATATGGGAAGTACTGGGCCCACAGCCACAGGACTTCACCACCGGGCGGTGCGAGCGAATCATCGACCGCACTGAAAGTCATCGCGACGATCGGCGGATCGGCGGACGGTTCTCCACGCAGATAATCACCGTATGCCGCCATGAGATGCTGTCGCGAAGGGCAAATGAGCTGAAGCGCGGTGCGTGCATCGTGGCCGGCATGCGCCAGGTATGAAATCGGTTCGCTCAGCGCCAGACGCAGCACCGCGCCAAAACCATTGCCAACCCGCATTCCCGACGCGCCAGGAGGACGATGCTCAGCAGGCAAAAGTCGGTCGAACGTTTCGACAGCATGCGTGCCGGATACGACTGTCTTCGCGGTGTAGACGCTCTTCCCTACTCGCACGCCAACAGCGCGCCGGCCTTCGACGAGAATCTCTTCAACCGGCGCCGACAGATGCACTTCACCGCCGTGTGCCACGAGATGTTTGCGAAGAGCTTCACTCAACATTCCCGATCCACCGCGTGGCCGCGCAATTCCACCTTCGTGATACAATGGCTGCCATAACAGAAATGGAGCTGAGAGCGGTTCGGTTGGCGGCGGTCCGGACTGAGCAGCCATCCAGACGAGCGGCGCCTTGATCTTCTCCTCAGTGAAGTACTCGTCGACTACTTCCCCGTACGGCCTCAGAATGGTGCCAAGCGCGCGATGCCAGTCGCGACCGAATCCCTTGCCGAAAACGAATCGCTTGCCAAGCTCGAGCGGACCCGGCGATGAGAGGAAAGCTTCCTTCACAAGCTTGGAAAAGGGTCGCCAGTCGTCGAGAAATTTCTTGTATGCTTCACCCTGCGACGGAAATTTCTGTTCGAGCGCATCGATCGTGCGATTTTCATCGCGATAGATGAAGACTGAGTCTCCGTCCGGGAACGGGGCGAAGAAAAGCGGATCGAGCTCGATGTAGTCGAGACCGAATTTCTCGAGGCCGAGCTCCTCAACGATAGGTGTGAGGCGAATGAGGATGTGCGCGCTTCCACCAAGATCGAACTGATATCCCGGCACGATCTCCCGTGTGGAAACGGCACCACCGACCTGATCCCGCCGCTCGAAGACTCCAACTTTCTTGCCGGCCTGAGCGAGATAACACGCAGTGACAAGCGCATTGTGCCCGGCGCCGACGACGATCACATCGTAGTCACGCATTCGTTCGGCGTGGCGGTGCTACGAACAGAATCAGTCCCTGAACGACAAGGATGTTGGTCACGAGAAAAAAAGTCGCTTCTTCGATCGGAAGGCCAAATGGCTCCAGCCCGTAGGTGTACGCATCGGAGATACCCCAGATTTTGAGTCGAATTGCGATCGCATCTGCCACCCACAGATACAGTGTCGGCACGAATATGCCGAGTAGAGCTGCGCGGCGATGCGCAATGATTCGGTCGCCTGCGTATGCCCATTGTGCCGCAAGAACCGGCGCGGCCCAGACCAGGATTAGGCCCAGGTAGGTTCCTTCGCGACTCCTGAGCGACAGGACACCGGCGACTGCAACTATCAGATAGAAAGCCGTACCCATCAACCGGTCGCGGCTTTCCCGCGGCAATGCTGGTCGAGGTGCGTGGCGGCCCATGAGGTGATAAACCCAGAGACCAGTCATCAACGGCTGCAGGAGGAAGAAGATGTACTCTTCGATCGGCACGTATCCGATCGTGCCGATGACACGCTCGGTTTCGTACTCCCATACGCCTCTCCATACGAGGTAGTTGTCCCAGGGTGTTGCATAGACGAAGGCGATGACAGCGATGAGCACGAGGTAGAAAAGGGATCGCGGGCCAACGTGGCGCCACGGTCGTCTTGCCGCGAGCAGAACAATCGGCGGGATGATAAAAACAAAGAGGAACTGCAGGTACGTCACGCACCCGCCGTCGCGATTACCCGCCGCATCGGGGTTCGCAGGCGAGCGTGTGCCGGCTTCGGCACTACTCGCTCGAGAACCCGGGCCGAAGAGAGGACTCCTGGAACTCCACCGCCTGGATGTGTTCCTGCCCCCACGAAATAGAGGCCTTCCACATCGGGCGAACGGTTGTGATACCTGAAGTAAGCGGACTGACGAAGAATGGGCTCCGGGCCGAAAGCAGCGCCGTCCGCAGATCTAAGTGTGTGCTCGAAGTCATGGGGTGTCAGGAACGAGGTCGATATCAGTGAAGCGCCAAGCCCGGGAAGAACACGCGACTCGAGCTCGGCGACGATGCTTTCGAAATACGGCTGTGATTCCTTTGACCAGTCGATGCCGCTTCGATTGTTTGGGACAGGCGAAAGGACGTAAAACGCTTCATTGCCTTCCGGTGCGAGGGATGGATCCGTTCGTGTGGGGGCGTGCAGATACAGAGAGAAGTCCTTCGCTAATACGCGCTTCGTAAAAACGTCGTCGAGCAGCCCGCGATAACGCTCGCCCATGACGATGGTGTGATGCGCAAGGTCGGGGTACGTCCGGGTTGCGCCGAAGTAGGCGACGAAGAGGCTCATGGACTGGCGAACTCGACCTACGGATTGCGGACTGTTGGTTGACAGATGCCCCGGCGCAATCATCTGAGAGTAGACCTGCGTCGGATCTGCATTGCTGACGACGATATCACAGGGGATGCGCACCCCGTTATCGAGCGTGACACCTCGAGTCCGCCCACAGTCGACGTCGATTCTCGCGACCGGTGAGTCGAGGCAGACTTCAACCCCGAGCTCATCGAGCAATGTCACGAGCGCCGCAATAAGCGACGTCGTGCCTCCCATCGCGAAGTGAACTCCCCACTTTCGCTCGAGCCAGTGAATCAGGAGGTAGATGGAAGTCGTCGAAAACGGATTCCCTCCGACGAGAAGCGGCTCGAACGTGAAAACGCGCCGAAGCCTGTCGTCCTTGATGTACCTGGCAACGAGGCCGTAAACCGTCCGATAACTCTCCAGCTTCATCATTGCCGGAAGCACGCGGAGCATGTCACTCGCCCGGTGAAACGGCTGATCAGCGAGCTGCGTGTAGCCGACATCGAAGATCCGCTCGGCATGCAAAGCGAGCCGACGGTAACCGTCGACATCGCGCGGGCTCAGCTCTTTGATGCCAGCGATGAGGCGCTCTTCGTCGCCGACGTAATCGAACTTGCTCCCGTCCTGAAACAGCACTCTATAGAACGGATCCACCGGGACGAGGGTGGCGTAATCCGAAAGTGAACGCCCTGCCAGCGCGAACAGCTCCTCGATGAGATAGGGCGCGGTTATAACCGTCGGCCCAGCATCGAAAGTGAACCCATCACGCCGAAATACCCTGGCTCGGCCACCTGGCTGATCCAGGGCCTCGAGTACCGTCACCCGGTAGCCCATAACCCGAAGGCGCACAGCGGCCGCGAGGCCTCCGAAACCGCTTCCGATTACGACTGCATGACTTTCTCTCAATCTCTTCTCCCGAGGCGCGATCGATGGCGCCAGTCATTTTTCCTTTGTCCTGCCCTTGTCCAGTATATGTCCAAGTTCAAACCTTGACAATCCCTAGACAAGGCGCGAGAATGAATGTGGGCGGCCAATCAAAGCCAGCGGACGCCCGGTCCACGCATGGAGAGCCGATGAACCAGCGAACGAACGAACTGACGACGGATCGATGGAGCGCGGGAGCCCTTTACGTGCTCGTCGCATTCACCGCCGTCACGCTCATCGGCTTCGCGACGTTCGGTGTCAATCCGGCCCTGCTGGCGAGAGTTCCACAGGCGGCCGGCTTTTACTCGCTGGCTTTTCGCTTCTTTGCAGTGACTCATGTGTGGCTCGCATGGCTGGTGTTCGCGTTATTTCTGACACGCCACGTCGGCGCGCGATGGATCCCTGCTTTCGTCGCTCTCTACCTGGTGAGCCTTTCGAGTGAGTTGTCAGGAACGACAACCGGGCTGCCGTTCGGCGAATACAGCTACAGCGAAATGTTGAACCCGATGTGGTTCGGGCACGTGCCGATCATCATCCCGCTCAGCTGGTTCTTCATGGCCGTGCCATCGTACGCATTGGCCCGCTTCGTACTCCCGCGTCAGAACCAGAAATGGTCGCGGGTGCTGCTCGCATCCGCGGTGCTCGTCAGCTGGGATCTAAGCCTCGACCCTGCCATGAGCTTTGCCACTCGTTACTGGATATGGGGCTCGAGTGGCGCGTACTACGGGATGCCGTGGCTCAACCTCTTCGGCTGGTATGTCACTGGCCTCGCCCTGATGACGGCCCTCGCCGTCATGCACGCTGACAAGTGGATTGCAGAATTGCCGGTTCGGTGGCTCGCGGGCTTCTATGCAGTCAACCTTTTGCTTCCCATCGGGATGAATGCGGCGGCGGGTCTCATCGGAGCTGTCGCTGCAGCGCTCGTTGCGCTAATTGTAACGCTGATCATCGCGCGAGGGCTCCTGCGTCGTTCGACAACCGAAGACCCTCCTTTCCGCGCGGCGCGAGCGGCCTGACCTACTGATGACCGCCGCAATTCTCCTGGACCGCCACCTCGCGCCTGACGACAAGCTCGCTCTCGTCAGGGCGGAGCTGTTGCGCGTGGGCGACTGGGCAAATGGCGAAGGGATGGCGAAGGCCGAGCTCGAGGGTCAGCTCATCAGGCCGATCATTGCGCTCGCCGGATGGGAGTCTCTTTCAGATGAGAAGCCGACGATTGAGTTCTGGTACGGCGCGCTCGCGGTACAACTGGTTCACGAAGCGTCATTGCTGCACGACGATGTAATCGACGGTGCTGCCCGGCGGCGCGGCGCACCGACGGTGGCAGCATCACGCGGAACTGCTGTGGCCCTCGTCAAAGGCGATCATCTCCTGACAACGGCGTACCGCTATGCGGCGCGCACCCGGAGCCCCTCATTCATCGAGATCTTTGCCAGCTCGGTGGAGCGAACGGTCGCCGGCGAAATCGCACAGGGTCGAGCGACAGGGAGCATTCTTTCTTTCGGCGAATACGAACGAATCGCTCGCGGAAAATCCGGAGAGTTGCTCGGTTGTGCGCTTGCACTCGCGCCAGCTCTGCTCGCATCG
>JAYUWU010000306.1:0-2489 GCA_043753365.1 Gemmatimonadaceae bacterium
ACTGTATCCGCGGACAGTCGCTTCTCGGCAAACTCGAATGAGATGCGCGTGCGGGTCGAGTTCTCGAAAAACAGATTGACGATCGTCGATCCGCGAAGCGCCGGTACTTTCTTGATCGCTCTCTCGCTGATCTCCTTGAACGGCTCAGCGGTGTCGAGGATCAGCCGAATCTGATCGCTCGTCAATGACTCCAGGTCCAGCAGGTCCTTGCCGAGCGCGCTTGTCATTCCGAGTGATTGCGCGGGGCGGGAACAACGACGACTTCCGTTCGCCCGTCGAGATCTTCGACGAGGACGTCCACCCTGTCGCCTTTTTCGATGCTGATCTTCTTTCCGACGATGTCCGGCTGGATCGGCAGCTCCCTGCCCCCCCGGTCGATCAGGACGGCTAACGCGATGTGCGCGGGGCGCCCGAAATCAGCGAGCTCGTCGAGCGCAGCGCGGACAGTCCGCCCCGTATAAAGAACGTCGTCGACGATGACGAGATTCTTTCCATCGATGTCCCATGGGATGTCAGTCGGCCCTACTACAGGCCGCGGGCCTACGGTCTGGAGGTCGTCGCGATAAAGGGTGATGTCCAGGGATCCCTGAAGGACGCGGGTTTTTTCCCGCTCTTCTATCAACCCGGAGATCCGCGTCGCGAGCTGAACGCCGCGGCGTTGTATTCCCACGACGATGAGATTGGTCGTGCCTTCGTTGAGCTCGATGATCTCATCGGCCATTCGCCTCAACGTGCGCTCAACTGCGCTTGCGGTCAGGACTGTTTTCTGTTCGGTGGTCCGGGAAGGCATCGAAGGACAAATATGACGCTGCTCCAGTAGTAATTGAAGCGTATGCGTAGCAGGTCAGGAAATCCTGACGCCGGCCCTTCCCTCGATCACCTTCACTGCCTCGACGTGGTCGGCCTCGTCGCCGAGCTCTGCATGCGCCTCTGAGAACAGCCGGGAGGCGAGGTCCATGAATGGCGCTTCGATGCCCTGATCGCGGGCAATATCGGCGGCGATCGCGACATCCTTGTCAAGAAGTGCAAGCTTGAAGGTTCGAGGAAACGCGCGACCGATGACACGCTCCGGAAAAAGATTTTCGGTGCTGTTCGACCTGCCGCTGGATCCATTGATGACGTCGAGCGCTGTCGCCGCATCGACTCCAAGCTTGGCGAGCACTGACAGCGCCTCACCGGCCGACCAGATGTGAACGGCGAGCAACGCCTGGTTCATGGCCTTTACTGCGTGCCCGGCGCCGGTTGGTCCGCAGTGGACGATCCGTTGCCCGAACGCCTCGAGCACAGGGCGAGCACGCTCTATGAGCGATACGTCGCCGCCGCACATTACCGTCAGAATTCCGGCATCTGCTCCCTTCACACCACCGCTGACCGGGGCGTCGATGAAGTTGATCCCCTTCTGCGATAATCGGGCAGCGATCGCGCGTGACGTCGCCGGATCACCTGACGTGCAGTCGACAAGCAGCGTTCCCGATCGCATCCCTGCGACCAGGCCCGTTTCGCCTTCGATCAAAGCAGCGACCTCACGCGACGAAGGCAGACACGTCACGACAACGTCCGCCGCTTGTGCAGCCTCGGCTGGAGTCGATGCCGCAGTGACGCGATGAGCTGCCGCAAACTCATCGGCTTTCGCTGTCGTTCGGTTCCAGACCGTGAGGGCAAACGGCTCGCGCGCGAGGTGCTTCGCCATCGGCGCTCCGATCGCCCCAAGCCCGAGGAATGCAACGCGCATCATCGACTCGTTGTCGCGTGAGCGTATACGAGTCGAGAGATGTCAGCGATGAGTGCGCTCGACGCCCGGCTTTCGCGCAGTCCCTTCGTTAGCACTACTATCACGTAGGGCTTTCTTCCCTCTGGATAGACAACGCCGGCGTCGTGGGACACGGCTGTAATTTCGCCAGTCTTGTGCGCGACGCGAGTCCCCGCCGGCAGTCCGGCGGGAATCTTTTCATTGAATTCCTGGGCGAGCAGGATCTCCCGCATCTCCGCGGAGCTGGCCGGAGAAAGCACCTGGCCGCGCTCGATCGCGAGCAGAAGTACGGCCAGGTCGCCCGATGTCGTCGTGTTGTTCATGCCGCGATCGAATGCCTTCTGGTCTTCGACCCCACGAAGCACCTGGATCCGCCTGGCTCCCAGCGTGCGGGCCATCGCATTTACCTTCGCCGCGCCAGTCAGCGCGATCAGCTGATTTGTCGCGAGGTTGCTCGAGCGCGTGATCATCCTCTGCATCAGGTCCCTGACTGTCACTCGCTCACCGACACGCGAATACAGTGCGGTGTCGCCGTCCGACCCTGCATTGAGCGCGTACGACGATCCATCTGCGATCGACGAGAACTGATTCACGAGCAGAATGCCCTGGTCGAGCGAGAAGGCGCCGGTTTGCGCCTGGCGCAGAACCTCGATCATGACGGGCACTTTCATGGTGCTCGCTGCGTGAAACACGCTGTCGTCGTTGATCCCCAGCGACTCATTGGTCTCGAGGTCGTGAT
>JAYUWU010000307.1:0-17530 GCA_043753365.1 Gemmatimonadaceae bacterium
GCGCCATCAGAGACGACGCCATCGGAACCGCAGCGCGAGACTGCTCGACCGGTTGCGCCGGCACCAGCGCCTGCTCAGGCGGATTCGCCCGCTGCGCCAACTGCGTCCGCTCCTGCCCCGGCTCCCTTGGCGCCTGTTGCTCCGCGCCCGCAGCCAAGGCCGCAGCCGCAGACACATTCGACTGATGCACCGCCGGTATCATCGGCGCCACAATCGGGGAATGCTCCGCCGCGTCCGCGACCGATTGTTCCCGGCGCGCCGCGTCCTCGCCCTGTCGCGACTGGCACTCCGTTCCAGCCGCCGCGTCCTGTTGCCTCGGCCGCGCCGGGAGCCCCGTCCGGGTTCCCGCCAAGGCGTGATGGCGGAGGGGCAGGTGCCGGAGGTGGGCGCCCTGCTGCTGGTGACGATCGCGGTCGTCGCGGAAAGAAAGGCAAGCGGGGTTCTGTCGATCAGGAAGCAGTGTCGTCGAGCATTTCGCGAACGATGACTGCACTGCGCGGCGCGCCGACGCGCAGGGGTGGAGCGCGTCGCTCCGACGACGCGAATTACCGCGAGGAGATGGAGGCGCAGCGCGTCGCCCAGGTCGAGCGCGAGAAGAAGACAGTCCGCGTCAACGAGTTCATCACGGTGAGCGAGCTCGCCGCAATCCTCAAGATTCCCGCGACCCAGATCGTCGGTTTCGCGTTCAAGACGCTTGGCCTGATGGTCACCATCAATCAGCGCCTCGACTTCGATCAGATCGAGCTCATTGCAGGCGAGTTCGGTTTCCAGGCTGTGAAGGAAGAGGAGTACACGGCAGGCCTCGAGGACTCGGTCATCACCGACACCCCCGAAGAGCTCGAGCCGCGTCCGCCTGTCGTCACGATCATGGGACACGTCGATCACGGAAAGACGTCGCTTCTCGATTACGTCAGAAAGGCAAACGTCGTCGCTGGCGAGTCTGGCGGAATCACCCAGCACATCGGAGCGTATCACGTAACTCTGTCCGGCGGAAAGCACATCACTTTCCTCGACACTCCTGGCCACGAGGCGTTCACCGCCATGCGTGCGCGCGGTGCGCAGATCACTGACATCGTAGTGCTCGTCGTCGCAGCTGACGATCAGGTCATGCCGCAGACGATCGAGGCGATCTCGCACGCGAAGAATGCAGGCGTGCCGATGATCGTTGCCATCAACAAGATCGACCTGCCGGCCGCAAACCCCGGCAAGGTGAAGCAGGACCTGCTTCAGCACGGCGTCGTGCTCGAGGAGTTCGGTGGTACCGTCCTTTCCGGGGAGATCTCCGCGAAGAAGGGAACCGGTGTCGACAGCCTGCTCGAGCAGATCCTGCTTCAGGCAGAAATTCTCGATCTGAAAGCAAATCCGAATCGTCGCGCGGTCGGCGCAGTCGTCGAAGCGCAGCTCGATCCGGGCAAGGGTGCAGTCGCGACAGTCCTCGTCTCGGCAGGTACGCTGAAGGTCGGTGACGACTTCATCTGCGGCATGTATTCAGGTCGTGTCCGTGCACTGCTCGATGAGCGCGGCAAGATCGTGAAATCGGCGGGTCCGGCAATTCCGGTGCAGATCCTTGGCATCGGCGGAGTGCCGATGGCCGGCGATCAATTCGTCGTGGTTGAAGATGCGCTCGAGTCGCGCGAGATCGCGCAGACCCGGCAGCGGCTCGACCGCGAGGCAAAGAGTCGCCGCACGTCCAAGAGCATCGTTTCGCTCGAGGACTTCATGAATGCCGCCGCGGCAGGCGAGAAGCGCACGCTTCGCATCGTGATCAAGGCCGATCAGGGTGGTCCGGCGGAAGCACTCGCCGACGCGCTTGGCCAGCTGTCGCATGACGAAGTGTCAGTCGACGTCATTCATCGCGGTGTCGGCTCGATCAACGAAGGTGATATCCTGCTCGCGCGGGCATCCGGCGCGATCATAATTGGATTCCACGTCCGGCCAGACAACAATGCCCGCGCGGCAGCAGAGCGCGAAGGCATCGACATCAAGCTCTACAAGGTCATCTACGAGGCAGTCGAGGATGTGCGTGCTGCTCTCGAGGGAATGCTCCGGCCGGAAGAGCGCGAAGTCGTGCTTGGCGAGGCGGAAGTTCGCGAGACCTTCAAGGTTCCGCGCATCGGGCTCATCGCCGGCTGTTCGGTTCGAAGCGGTATCATCAACCGCCAGGCGAAGGCGCGTGTAATCCGCGACGGCGTGGAGATATACAACGGCAACATCAGCTCGCTCCGCCGCTTCAAGGACGACGTGAAGGAAGTTCGCGAAGGGTTCGAGTGCGGTATTGGCATCGAGAACTTCAACGATATCAAGGTTGGGGACGTCATCGAGTGTTATCGCCAGGATCAGATCGCGCGGACGCTGGCGTCGACGGCTACGGCGTAACGTGGTGCGCAACACTCGCCGCGCGGATCGCGTAGCCGAGGCGATCCGCGAGGAGATCGCGACATTCCTCGCGGAGTCCGTAAAGGACCCGCGCGTAGTGGGGTTCGTCACCGTGACTGGAGTTGAGCTCACGTCGGATCTCCGGCACGCGAAGGTGTTCGTGAGCGTGATGGGGAGTGACGCCGAGAAGGAAGCGACGTTCGAGGGTCTCGCCAGCACCGCATCGCACCTGCGGTCGAGAGTCGGGCGCGCGTTGCGGCTTCGCGTCGCGCCAGAGATTCACTTCCGCGAAGATGACAGCGTCCAGCGGGCGGCCCGGATCGAGTCACTGCTCGCCGGCATCAAGACCGAGACTGAGGAGGCGGCAAAGTCGGAAATCCCTTCGCCGGATATTCAGGGCGAAGACGCCGACAACTGAGGGCCTGATCATTGTCAGGACCTGTCGAAGGCCTGCTCCTGGTCGACAAACCCGCTGGGATCACGTCGCACGACGTCGTGCAGATCGCGAGGCGCGCCTATCATGAAAAAAGCATCGGGCACCTCGGCACCCTCGACCCGTTCGCCACGGGCCTCCTGATACTTCTTCTCGGTCGATCCACCCGACTGGCGACCTTCATCGTCACTGAGCCGAAGGAATACGAGGCGACGATCCGTTTCGGAACCGGGACCGACACCGATGACGGGACCGGGGTGGAGACATTGCGCGCGCTGCCACCGTTACTCGAGACGATCGAGGCGGCGATCCCGAAGCTTACCGGAACAATCGAGCAGGTTCCGCCCAGCTATTCGGCGAAATCGGTGGATGGGACGCGAGCATACGATGCTGCGAGGAAAGGCGCCCCGCTCGATCTCGCGCCGGTAACCGTTCACGTCGCGGGATGGACTGTCCGAAACGTGCGGAGTGACGAAATCGACGTGACAATTGAATGCGGCACAGGGACATACATCCGCTCTCTGGCGCGGGATCTCGGCAGATTGACCGGCAGCGCCGCACACCTCACCGCGCTGAGACGTACGAGAAGCGGACAGTTCGACGTCGGTAGCGCGATTACTGTCGACGCGATGCTGGGCTCGCCGCCGCCGCTGCGACAACTTTCTGTGGTCGCATCAGGTGGCTGAGAAAATATTCGAGTCCGGACTTCCCCCGACTGTAACCGGCACAGTTGTGACAGTCGGAACGTTCGACGGTATGCATCGCGGGCATCTCGACGTAATACGGCGGCTTGTCGATCGCGCGGCGGTTGCCGGTCTCCCCAGTCTTGTGGTGAGCTTCGAGCCGCATCCGCTGGAGGTCGTCAATCCCGCGGCCGCTCCGCAGCTGCTGACAACGAGCGAGGAGAAGCTGGAGGTGCTGGCGGAGACCGGTATCGACTATTTCGCCCTCGTTCCATTCACTCACAATCTCGCATCGTACAGTGCAGAAGACTTCGTCGAGCTAGTCCTTCGCCGCCGGTTTCGGATGTCTGAGCTCCTGATCGGGTACGACCACGGGTTCGGCCACCGTCGCGCAGGCAACGTGAGTGTCCTGAGGGGGCTCGGCCGGGAGCGGGGATTTCGCGTCGACGTAGTCGAAGCCGTCGAGCTTGGCGATGGTGGGCACATTTCGTCAACAACTATACGGCGGGCCATCGCGGGCGGTGACCTTGCGCGCGCGGCCGACGGACTTGGCAGGCTTTATTCGATTTCCGGGACAGTGGTGGCGGGCAACTCCCGCGGGAGGGAGCTCGGTTTCGCAACGATAAACCTCGCAGCGCCTTCGCCAAGGAAACTCCTGCCGCCCGAAGGGGTTTATGCGGTCATGGTGCAGACTCCGGTCGGCAGGTTCGGTGCAATGATGCATCTGGGACCCCGGCCGACATTCGGAGATTCAGCAGTGTCGCTCGAGGCTCACCTCTTCGACGTGGATGCTGACTTCTACGGTGCGCGCGTGCGGATCGATTTTGTGTCGTACCTGCGGGAGACAAAACGGTTTGCAGGCGCGGTGGACCTCGTGAAACAGCTCGGAAAGGACCGTGATAATGCGCTTATTGCGTTGACTCCGTTCGGTATCTCCGGTAACCTTAGAGGCTCCCCACAAATCGCAAACTCCACCCCTTCAGTTCAATGAACCTGAAGTATCGTATTCTGATCGTCCTGGGGCTGGTTCTCGCCTCTGTATATGCACTTTTCCCACGAGACGTCACTCAGCGCGTAAAGGGCCCCGATGGGTTCGTTTACGACACTGTGAAGCGCGTCCCGCTCAAGCGCGGTCTCGACCTTCAGGGTGGAATGCACCTCGCGCTGGAGGTGGATGAAACGAAGGCGAGCGTCCCTGACAAGGCTGAAGCCCTTGATCGAGCCCTCACTGTCGTGCGGACGCGAATCGACCAGTTCGGCGTCTCCGAGCCGCTCGTGCAGCGCTCCGGCAACGACCGGATCATCGTCGAGCTTCCCGGTATCGATGATCCGCAGCGAGCGCAGGAAGTCGTTCAGAAGTCGGCGTTCCTCCAGTTCAAGATCACTGACGAGACTCAGGCGCTCGAGAAGGCGCTGCCGCGACTCGATGCCGCGGTGAAGAATCGCGCCGCTGCGAGAGGTGCGGCTGCCTCACCCAGGGCGGACACCAGCAGGGTAACCACTGGCGTTACCGATCTACTGACGACTGATACGTCGGTCACACGCGCCGATACCGCCGCGGCCGATACGACGATTGCCGCTGGCGGAGGTTTCTCGAGATTGATTCAGCAGGGGCAGATGCCCGGCGAATACTACGTCTTGATGACTGATGTCCCGACGCTCGAGTCATACATGTCGATGCCCGAAGTGAGAGCCGCAATTCCACCAGGAAAGGAACTCCTCTTTGGCATCGACTCGGCCCAGATAGGGAATCTCTCGTACCGCCCGATCTATGTTGTCGACCAGCGTGCAATCATCACTGGCGAGTACCTGACCGACGCGAAACCGAATACATCGCCGACCGAAGGCACGATCGTCGAGTTCCAGTTCAATAACGAAGGCGGCAGGCGGTTCAGGAATGAAACGTCGAAGCACATCCAGGATTACATGGCGATCGTCCTCGACGATCGGGTGATGGGACGGCCTCCCGTCATCCAGAGCGCGATCGGTACCCGAGGCCAGATTACGATGGGTGGCCGCGACCTGCAGGCAGCGTCAGACCTTGCGCTGGTGCTGCGGGCCGGCTCGCTGCCGACTCCGCTCAAGATCGTTGAGATAAGGAATGTCGGGCCCAGTCTCGGACAGGATTCAATCGATCAGGGCACTCGCGCCGCGATGATTGCGATAGCGTTTCTCGTCCTCATGATCGTGATCTATTACAAGTTCTCGGGGATGCTCGCCATCGCCGGGCTCATGATGTACGTGCTGTTCACGCTCGGAATGCTCGCCGGGTTCGATGCTGTACTCACGCTGCCGGGCCTCGCCGGATTTGTACTTTCACTCGGAGTTGCAGTCGATGCGAATGTGCTGATCTTCGAGCGAATACGCGAGGAGCTTGATCGCGGCAAGACCGTAAGAACCGCAATCGATGAAGGCTTCAGCAACGCGATGGCCGCGATCGTCGATTCCAACGTCACTGCGGCGCTAACGGCAGCCGTGCTTTATCAGTTCGGAACGGGCCCGGTGCGCGGATTCGCCGTCACACTGCTCGCAGGCATCATCGCGTCGATGATCAGTTCGATCTTCGTCGTCCGGACCTTCTTCATGATCTGGCTCAGTCGCCAGAAAAACGCTCCGCAGACCCTGAGCATCTGATGCTGAGAATATTTCATAACACCAATTACGATTTCATCCGCTGGTGGAAGTGGGCCGTCGGGCTTACTGCCGCCTTTCTTCTCCTGGGCGCGGTTTCATATCTTCAGGCTCCGCTCAACACCAGCATCGAGTTTACTGGCGGCACGCTGATGCAGGTCGAGTTTCGTGAGCCGGTCGATGTCGCAGTTCTGCGCGACCGGTTGACCGAGGCCGGTGTGGAAGGCTCCGAGATCACCCAGTTCGGATCGAGTCGCGAGTACACGATTCGGGCTCGCGAAGCTTCCCAGGTCGCGGCGCAGGACACGTCGGCTGGCAACATTGCCACAAAGATCGGCGCGCTTCTTCAAACGTCGTATGGCGCCGGCAATGTGAACGTCGTCCGCACGGAAGCGGTTGGGCCGCGCGTCGGAAGTGAGCTCAAGCGCAACGCAACGATTGCGCTCCTCATCTCGTTCCTGATCACGCTCGTCTACCTGGCCGTCCGCTTCGAGTGGAGGATGGGACTGGCAGCAGTGGTCGCCACAGCGCACGATTTCATCGCTACGCTCGTCTTCATCAAGATCATGCACATCGAGGTCTCGTTGATGGTGGTTGCCGGTCTCCTGACGGTGATCGGTTACTCGATGAACGACACCGTCATCATATTCGACCGCCTGCGTGAAGACCTGCGCAAGAATCGGAAGGAATCGCTCTACGACACTCTGAACCGGTCGATCAACGAAACGCTCCCGCGTTCCATAATCACCCACTCGCTGTCACTCAGCTCCGTGATCGCGCTGCTCCTTCTCGGTGGAGACGTCATCCGGCCGTTCGCGTGGGTGATGGGCTTCGGAATTTTTACGGGAACGTTCAGCTCGATGTATGTAGCCGCTCCAATCCTCATCTGGATCTACCGTAAATGGCCGAAGAAAACGTCGGTGTCGCAACGTTCATCGACGCCCACGCGCACCTCGCAGACGAAGCGTTCGCCAGCGACCGCAGCGATGTAATCGCGCGGGCTCGGGAATCCGGGGCCGAAGCGATCGTATGCATCGGCTCAGGCAGCGGCGCCGGGGATGTCCTCGGCGCCGCTCTCGCGTCAAAGTCTGTCGCGACAGGCTATCCGGGGTTCATCTGGTACACAGCGGGCGTGCATCCGCACGATGCAATCGGCTTCGACCTTGCGCGGGATATCCCCGCTATTAAGGAGCATATCATAGGCGGAGCGGTTGCGATTGGCGAGTGCGGGCTCGACTACCACTACGACAATTCGCCCCGCGATGAGCAACGACTGGCGTTCGCCGCGCAGCTCGAGCTTGCGCGCACCCTGGGCGTACCGGTGGTAGTGCACACACGGGACGCCGAAGACGACACCAGAGCAATGATTGTGGAAGCAGGACAGGCTGGTGTCCGGGGTGTGCTCCACTGCTTCACGGGATCGCACGATCTGGCACAGGCGGCGATCGATGCCGGGTGGTGCGTATCGTTCGCGGGAATAGTTACGTTCAGGAAGTGGGATGATGACGATGTCCTCCGCCTGATCCCCGAGGACCGGATTCTCGCGGAGTCCGATTCACCCTACCTCGCTCCGGTACCTTATCGCGGAAAGCGTAATGAGCCGTCGTGGGTAACACACACGGTGGCCCGACTTGCGCAGGCGCGAGGTACCACTGCCGGTGAGATGGGACGGATAACAGCGCGAAACACCCGCGCGCTCTTCAAACTGGCGTGACTGTACCATCAGCGACTAACATTGCGGCAGGTTCAACTTCTTCCCGAACGAGGATAAGAGTGGAGCACATAAAAACCGACAAGGCACCCGCGGCAATCGGACCGTACTCGCAGGCGACGATAGCAAATGGGTTTCTTTTTTCGGCTGGACAGATTGCCCTGGACCCGGCAACGGGCCAGGTCATCGACGGCGATATCGATGCGCAGACAGAGCGCGTGATGCAGAATCTGCAGGCTGTGCTCGACGCGGCAACAACGTCATGGGGGCAGGTCGTGAAGACCACTGTGTATCTTCACGACATGGCGCATTTCCCGAGGGTCAACGAGATCTACGGACGCTGGATCGGTGATGCGCGCCCGGCGCGTTCGACAGTGCAGGTGACTGCTCTCCCGCGAGGTGTTCTGATCGAGATCGATCTCGTCGCGGCAGTCGGAGCGTAACGGTCATCCGGATGATTCGAGCAGCCGGCTGCGGCGCGCTGTTGTCGGCTGTACTCATCTTTCCGGAGCAGGCGCTGGCGCAGCGAACCGACAGCACCCGCGCGGGCGTTGCTCCTGCTTCGCCGGTTGCCCAGGCGGCTGCCGCTCGACCAGCAGAGGCCGCCAACGCATACCCGTCCCCGCGGCGTGCATTTCTCACGTCGCTGATCGCGCCTGGATCGATGCAGCTCAGATTCAAGCGCCGTAAGGCGGCGACAATCTTCCTGCTCGCCGAGGCTGGGTCTGTGGGAATGTCGCTCAAGTCATGGAACGACCTGTCGAAAGCGAAGAAGGCCCGGAGAGATACGATCGGAACGCCATCGCTCGACGAAGCGGGCCAGCCAGTACTCGAACCGGAAACGGCCGAGCCAGTGATCACGTACACCCCGCGTGATCCCAATCTTGCGGGGCGCGTGCGTGCACGGCGATCCCACCTGGAGGACTGGCTCGCGATCGTTGTATTCAACCACCTCTTCGCCGGAGCCGATGCGTTCGTTTCCGCGAACCTCGCCGACTTCGACTCGAATGTTCAGGTGAGTTCCGCCGAGCGACGAGTGGGGTTCCGGGCGCGCGTTGCGTGGTGACGTGAATAACGCCGCACCGATCGGAGTGTTCGACTCCGGGATCGGTGGGCTGACGGTCGTACGCGAGATCATGCGTCAGCTCCCGAACGAAAGCATCATCTATTTCGGTGATACCGCCCGTGTCCCATACGGGCCGAAGAGTCCCGAGACGGTCCTTCGCTACAGCCGGGAGATTACGAGCTTTCTGCTCGAACAAGGTGTGAAAGCACTGGTAGTCGCGTGCAACACCGCAACCGCCCACGCGTTGCCTGCCCTGAAGGCGGAGTATGACCTTCCGATCGTGGGTGTCATCGAACCCGGATCGCGCGCGGCTGCAAAAGCCACGAGGACAAACCGCGTGGGCGTGATCGGGACGCATGGTACCATCAAGTCAGGAGCGTACGAGCGCGCTATCGAGGCGGCCTCGCCGCATGCGGAGATTACTGCACTCGCGTGCCCGCTCTTCGTACCGCTTGCCGAAGAAGGCTGGCTCGATACGGAGGCTACCCGCCTGATCGCGCACGAATATCTGGACCCGATGGCGAATGCGCACGTTGACACTCTCGTGCTTGGCTGCACCCATTATCCGCTTCTCAAGGAAGTGATAGGGAGTGTCGTCGGGCGCGATGTGCGTCTGATCGACAGCGCCGAAGAAACGGCTTCAGAAACTGGTGCCGTCCTGCGCGAGCGTGGCATTACGCACGCTCTGACTGATGATGCGCGCTACCGCTTCATTGCCTCGGATGCCCCCGAGCAGTTTCTACGCGTTGGACAGCGTTTCCTCGGCGCGTCGATCGATCGAGTGGAGACAGTCACCCTCGGCTGATCCGCTCGTTGCGGATCTCAGCTCGATGCTTTCCTCGGTCACGCGGAGATACGTTGGCGCATCGAGCCAGGATCCGGCATTCGCGAAAACCCCGCGGCCAGGCGCGCGCTCGAGCGCTGCAACGTGAGAGTGACCGTAGACCAGCAGTTCCAGCGCCGGATCCGAGTCGAGCTCGCGCATAGCGATAGTGCGAAGCCCGCGACCTTCATCGCGCGACCTGTAGGTCCGGCTCGCGCCCGAGCTGCCCACGGCGAGTCTCGTGGCCCAGTTCGGATGAAGAGCGCGGAACGCCGTGATCGCGGCTCGATTGCGCATGATCGGCTTGATCATCCGGTAGCCTCTATCCTCCTTTTCGCGAAGGCCGTCCCCATGCTCCACTCGCGCGTTCCAGCCAGCGAGCGAACCTTCCCAATGCCCGAGGTGGTATTCGACGCCGATATCCTGCGTCAGAACATCATCGCCCCAGCAATCGTGATTACCGGCGACCCACACGATTGGCAGGCCTGATTCCCTCAGATCGGCCAGGGCTGCGAGAGCGCGAAAGCTGTTGCGCGGAATCACTGACTTCCACTCGAACCAGAAGTCGAAGAGGTCGCCGTTGATCAGCAAGGATCCAGCGCGCCCTTCGAGCCGTCTCAGGAATGAGACGAGCGCGCGCTCTATGTCGAGCGATGCGACACCGAGGTGAGCGTCAGATATGACGTAACAAGGCGACTTGAGCACATGCCAATTGTAGCCGGGCAGCAGATGGTTCACAAACCGGCGATGGCCTTCGGCGACGCTTATCTTATCGCTCATGGCTGAATCCACAGACACTGGCGTGAAGGGCGAGATCGAATTTCTCGTCAGGTACGCCGAAACCGACCAGATGCAGGTGGTGTATCACGCCAACTACCTGATCTGGTGTGAAATGGGTCGCACCGATCTCATTCGTCGACTCGGTCGCTCCTATGCCGATCTCGAGGGTGACGGAATCGGCCTTGCTGTTGTCGATGCCGGCATCCGCTATCATGCGGCTGCGAAGTACGAGGATCGTATTCGGGTGCGAACCACGCTCACAGATGTGCGTTCGCGCAGCGTGACGTTCAGCTACATAATCGAAAACGCCGAGACGGGGCTGAAGCTTGTTACAGCGACCACCGCGCTCGCTTCCATCAACGGAGAAGGAAAACTTGTCGCATTGCCGCCGGATCTCAGGAAAATCCTCGAGAAAGCTGTTGCATAGGTCATTGCAGGTTCTCGCGGCACTCGCGATGAGTGTCACGGCGGCCGCTGCGCAGTCTCCGGGGCGCGCGCCAACGCAAACCGATGTCAGAGTGTATGCACGCCTTCTGGCAATGACTGACAGCCGGTCATACGATCGCGCGATCGTCGACAGCGCGCTGGCTGCGTCATGGGCTCCACTTCGCGCTGCGGCAGCGCTTGCCGTCGGCCAGGTGGGTGCCCCGCACGGTTCAGCGGGCTCGGGAATGCTGCGATCGCTTCTCACTGATCGAGACCTCCGCGTGGCATCAAACGCCGCCTACGCGCTCGGTCTGCTCGTCGACTCGGGATCAGTCCCGGCGCTGGCGATTGCCCTGACCGCTTCACCTGAAATCGCGCGCGAGGCTGCGTGGGCGCTTGGGGAAATCGGCGCGCCCGCGAAAGCCGCGATCATCAGAGGTCTAGCGCTGCAGGGAATTGACGACGCGCGAATGATTCAGCTTCTTTTTGCCGCGGCAAAGCTGCGGCCCGTTCCAGTGACCGAGTTGCGCCCGTACCTCGCGATGTCGACGAAGCCCTCTGTACAATGGGCCGCGACCTATGCAGTTGCGCGCTTTCGCGCTGCGGGCGGCGTGAGAGATCTGATTGCGCTTGCCAATCGCGAGTATATGAAAGCGGTGCCGCTTCCGGTATCTGCGCCTCCCTCGAATGCGCGTGCTGCCAATGCGTACGTGCTCAATGCAGTGGGGAGGCAGCGTGCGCGGGCTGAGATTGCACGAGGTCTTGCAAGGCAGGCCGCAGGTGATTCGCTCGCCGATCTCGCGTTTCCGGTTCTGATAAGGCTCGCAGGAGATCCGCATCCGCACGTTCGCGTCAACGCAGTCAGGTCGCTCGCAACATACGAGGCGCGCGGCGCAACGCAGGTCGCCGCAGCGACACGCGATCGCGACGCAAATGTCCGGATTGCAGCGGCGCAGTCGCTGGGAACTGTGCTCGACTCGACCGCTGCCGCGTGGACTCCACTCTGGGAACGAGACACATCGCTGGTGTATCGCTCCAGCATTCTCGCTTCTGCGCGGCGTGCCGGTGTAAGTCTGCCAGCGCTGGAGAGCTGGAAAGTCCACAGCGACTGGCATCTGCGCCTGGCGGCGCTGAACGCAGCGGGTGCAGCGGTCGATTCGGCAACGGTGAAAGCGGCGGCGCGGTCGATGATTCGCGATAGTGACGGGCGTGTGCGGGCAAGCGCGTTCGGATTGCTGGCTGGGAACGATACGACCCCGTTCCTCGCACCCGTCCGGGAAGCGCTGGTCTCCGGGCTCACTGACGGTGACTTCTACGCGCGCGCGACGATCCTCGGTAATCTCGCGCGACATCCGCGCGCTGCCGATGTGCCTACTGTGCTCGATGCGTACGCGCTGTCGCTTCCTGATTCCGGGAACGATGCCAGGATCGCAGCGGTGGGATATCTGGCTGCGGCGTGGCGGAGGGACAGCGCGGCTTTCAGTCCGGATATTCGGCGGCGCATCGCGGCGCTCACACCCTCTGACGATCCACTGGTGCGCGCAGCGGTAGACAGCGCGTCGATCCTTGCTGCGTGGAGCTCGGTATCGGAAGAGCCGAAGCAACTGTCATGGTATGAGGAGAAGATCCGTGCATACGTGCTTCCTGCGCTGAGCGGGCGCACGCAGCGCGCAACAATCCGGACCCGGCATGGTTCGATTGTGCTCGAGCTGTTCGGCGCTGATGCTCCGATCACGGTCTGGAATTTCATGAATCTTGCGCGTACGGGGTATTACAGGGGAACGGGATTCCACCGGGTTGTGCCTAACTTCGTGGCGCAGGATGGGGATCCCCGCGGCGATGGCAACGGCGGCCCCGGCTATGCAATTCGAGATGAGATGAATCCACAGCGATATGAGCGCGGCGCGCTCGGCATGGCATTGTCAGGCCCCGATACCGGGGGAAGCCAGTATTTCATAACGCACTCCCCACAACCCCATCTCGATGGGCACTACACGGTGTTCGGCAGGGTCGTCAGTGGCTATGCGACTCTGGACGCCATCATCCAGGGCGATCGCGTCCTGTCGATAACGACAAGATGAAGCCGTTTCACGCTGTTGCATTTGCGTTCGTCTTCGGATCGGCGGCGTGTGCGCCGCCGCGCGCTAGACCCCTCGGGGGCGTGCTTGCACCCGAGCGAACCTTGCCGGTGATCGAGCTGGCGAAAGGACACAGGCGACTCGTATTTCGCTGGGATTACGAGGAGAACAGTCTCATTGCGCGGGGGGAGGGGGCTATGCGTGTCGCGTCACCCGATAGCGCGAGGGTGGACCTGTTTCTAAACGGTGGCCTCGCCGTCGGTCGCGCAATCCTTATCGGTAACAAGCTAAGCGCCACGAACCAGGCGCAGGTCGAGCGATTTCTCCCGCCACCAGAGATGATGTGGGCTGCGCTTGGGCGGCTTGCGATACCGGCGCTGCCCGACACCGTCATCACGGTCGAGGGAGAATTGTTGCATGCCGACATCGGGCGCCCGGCCGCCTGGAGGGTTACCATAAAGGGCAGCAGGCTGATGCGCCTCGCTCGTCTGAGCGGTGGTCGAATGGTGGAACTGGTGACGAGGGACGAGGGTGGGCGTCTACTATATGAAGTACCGGGCCGCCGGAAGCTCTGGCTCGGAATTACGCGCGACGAAGAGGTACAGCCGTTCGATGCGTCGATCTGGGGCCCTTAGCGTCCTGATGCTGTTGTCGGCCTGTATCCCCTACGGCTTTGCCGGCGGGGGATTGCCGTCGCACGTCCGTACCGTGGCCATTATTCCTTTCGAGAATCTGACGGCGGCACCAGAAATTCAGCAGGAGATCGCCTTGGCCCTCCGCACTGAACTGCGCAACAAACTTGGACTTCGCGAGGCCGCCGAGAGTCGGGCGAATGCAATCGTGCGCGGGACGATTCAGCGTTACGAGACCGATATCCCCATCGGGTTCAGCGCGACAAACCGGAACCAGACGAGCGCGCGCCGACAGTTGCAGATATCCGTCGACATAGAGATAGTGGACCAGACGACCGGTAAGTCACTGTGGCAGCGCAAGGGATTGCTCGTTGAAGGCCAGTATGAAGAGCGCGGGGAAGCTGGCGGCCGGAAACAGGCAATCGACCGCCTCGTGAACGAAGTGATTCAGGGAGCTCAATCGCAATGGTGAGGACGCGAGGGTCCGTGCGATCCAGACGCGGTGCCAGCAGGCTTGGCTGTCTGTTTCAGATAGCGATAATCGCGGGCATGGTGTATGTCGGATCGCTGGTTGCCGATGATGTCCTGGCCTACTTCCGCTATCGGGATGCGATGAAACAGGAAGTTCGCTTTGCTGCGACGCGCTCCGATGGTGAAATGAAGCGAAGGCTGCTTGCGTTCAGTGATTCAGTGAAGTTGCCGCTCGCCGCGAAAAACGTGAACATCGTCCGTAATGAGCGACAGATCCGCATCTGGGCCCAGTACGACGTGGACCTGGTCCTTCCGTTCTACGAGCGCACTTTTCACCTGAAACCGTCCGCCGAGAGATCGTTCTGACGCCTCGGCCTCCTCTGGAAAAAATCATGGATTGGGAGGAAGCCCGGCGCTGGCGCCGCGCTCGATCCGGTCGCGTGGTATTCACGAACGGCGTATTCGATCTCATCCATCCAGGCCACGTCGACGTATTGATGGCCGCCAGGGCACGCGGTGACGCGTTGATTGTGGGACTGAACACCGATGCCTCTGTCCGGCGATTGAAAGGCCCCGACCGACCAGTGAGAAGCGAGTCGGAGCGCGCGTACGTTCTTGCCGCGATGGAAATGGTGGATTCGGTGGTTCTGTTCGACGAAGATACGCCGCTCGATCTCGTGATTTCCCTCGAGCCGGATGTGATAGCAAAGGGCGGCGATTATACTGTCGATACGATCGTCGGCGCGCGCGAGGTGAAGAGCTGGGGAGGGGAAGCGGTTGTAATTCCACTCACGCCCGGTCAATCGACAACTTCAATCATAGACAAGCTCAGTGGCAGATAAGAATTCTCCAAGAACCGATCGCACCAATTCCGACCTTCGCGTCGTTACGCTCGAGCGCGGTGTGGCGCCGTACGCGGAGGGATCCTGCCTCGCATCGTTCGGGTCGACGCGTGTGTTGTGCACGGCATCGGTCGAGGATGGTGTGCCCGGATGGCGCCGCGGCAGCGGAAACGGGTGGCTTACGGCCGAATACGCAATGCTGCCCCGCGCGACGAAAACGCGAACCTCGCGTGAAAGATCGCAGGTCGGCGGAAGGACACAGGAGATTCAGCGGCTCATCGGGCGAAGTGTTCGCGCAATGCTCGATGATTTCTCGTTTGGCGAATTCACGGTCAAGCTCGATTGTGATGTTCTCGTGGCCGACGGCGGAACTCGCACTGCTGCGATTACGGGAGCGTCGGTTGCGATCGTTGAAGCGTTTGACTGGATGGTGGCGAGCAAGAAGATCCCCGCGACTGCAATCAAGCGCCGGGTTGCCGCGATCAGCGTCGGAATTATCGATGGCGAAGCAAGGCTCGATCTCGACTACCCGGAAGATGTTCGCGCGGAAGTGGACATGAACGTCGTCATGAGCTCGACTGGGCAATTCGTGGAAGTGCAGGGAACAGGCGAGCAGGGAACTTTCGATCGTGCCCAGCTCAACTCTCTTCTCGATCTCGCAGTCGCCGGCATCGAAAGGCTGGACGCGCTGCAACGGCAGGCACTCGGCGTGTGATCCGCAGCAAGGTGCTGCTCGCCACGAGGAGTGCCGGGAAGCTTCGCGAGCTGAAAGGCATTCTCGATGAGGCAGGGCTCGCTGGTGTGTCGCTCGACGAGGAGGGGATCGGGGAGTCACGCGACGAGGATGACATTGAATGTCACGACACGTTCGAAGAGAACGCCCTAGCGAAGGCCCGCTATTTCAACGCGTTGACCGGGATGCCGGCAATGGCTGACGATTCTGGGTTGTCGGTGCGTGCACTTCACGGCGCTCCTGGCGTTTGGAGCAAGCGATTTTCGGGTCGCGACGACCTGAGCGGAAAGCCTCTAGATGATGCGAACAACCTGAAGCTGCTTTCAGAGCTGAGTAATTACGATGACATGTCTGCCAGTTACTCGTGCGCAGCAGCATTCGTTGACGGCTTGGTCGAACTCGTCGCGATGGGGGAGACGTTCGGCCGGATCGTAGGCGAGCCACGTGGCTCAAATGGCTTCGGCTACGATCCGTATTTTTTCTCGGACGAATTGGGAACCACGTTTGGCGAAGCTCCCACGGAGGCGAAGCAGCGAATCAGCCATCGCGGTCGCGCCTTCCGCTCCCTCGTTGAAAGAATGCGGACGCGCGGACTGGATTGACGCGAACGCGTCAATGTTTTCGATGGGGGTCGAAGGCGTTAAGTTGTTCTGAGTAAGATTTTCGGGGCGTAGCGTAGCCCGGTATCGCGCCTGCTTTGGGAGCAGGAGGTCCCCGGTTCAAATCCGGGCGCCCCGACTACAGAACCCCCCGCAATGGTTTCGGTTGCGGGGGGTTTTGTTAGTCACCCTGCGCGCTTAGAGGCGGAAATGCTTACTCTCCAAATGTCACTCGATCGGGCCTGCGCGAGTCGTTCGTTTCCCAGCACCTTGGCGACCAGATCATCGAACATTTCGTCATGCATGTGACTGCAAACCGGCCATAACCGCGCTCGTATTTCTCCTTCGAGCCGAACCCCATCATCTTCGGTCATGCCATCCCCTTGGTGTCAATACAAGCTACTACGGTACTGCACTAAGGGCGCCACGTGGCCAACATTTCAACATTCCGACAACCTTACGCGGCTCGGTCTAGCCCCGGCGGCCACTCTGCAAATTGCACCCGGTCCCCTGTAACCTTTGTGCTACCGCAACCGTAGAAAAAACATGATTCAGGCAACAGTACAAAATGAGGCGGCTGCGGGCGCCACAGCACCTGCCGCTCCCCAGGCACCGCCTGCTCCGGCGGCGGTTACGATCACTACGGTGGGCCCAACGGGGCAGGCGCAGACGCTTGCCGTACCGGCAACGACGGAACAGCTGGACCGGCTGGTCCAACAGCGACAGGAGCTCTCGGAGCAATTGTCCAGCGTCTCAGCCAGAAGGCGTGAGCTCTCCTCGGAGGTTCGCAATGCTCCCGAGGGTGCAAGCCGTGCCGGCCTCGAAAGCCGGATCCAGATTCTCGATCAGAGAATCCTGCAGCTGGAGACAGATCTCGCGGTGACGAGCCGCGCAATTGCCGCAGCGCCGTCTGAGTTCGGGACATCCACGAGCGAGTCGATGAATGTTGGAAGCGAGTTCGATGAGGGCGTCATGACCGGCGGCTTCTTCTCGCTGATGTTCGCTATCCCCATCGTTCTCTATATCGCGCGCCGCCGCTGGAAAAAAGGGAACGGGTCGAAGCAGACGAATCGTGGCGAGCTTCCGGGGGAATCCATCAAGCGACTCGAGCGACTCGAGCAGGGCATGGAGTCGATCGCGATCGAGATCGAGCGCGTTTCGGAAGGCCAGCGCTTCGTGACGAAGCTTTTGTCCGAGGCGGCTGAGCCGGCTGGCGTCTCACGCCGTAGCGTGTCCGAGGGTACCG
>JAYUWU010000308.1:0-2486 GCA_043753365.1 Gemmatimonadaceae bacterium
GAGCTGGTTCCGCGGAAGCGACGTCCGGGAAGGAAATCGCCGCCCCTGCCGCTGCACCGGTTACGAGGAAATTCCGCCGGCTGATCTTTTTGTCGCTCATCTCGATGCTCATAGGAAGGTTGGGGATTGGCTTCAAGAAGCTACGTCGAGGTTGTAGTTTCACGCCATACATGACGAACCGGCGTGAGCACGACCTTCTTGGCGAGCGTGATGTGCCGCAATCCGCCCTCTACGGCGTTCAGACCCTGCGGGCGATGGAGAACTTCGCCATCAGCGGGGTCGAGCTTCGAGAATTCCCGACTCTCATCACGGCGATTGCCGCTGTCAAGGAAGCAGCGGCCGAGTCGAACCGGGATCTCGGGCTGCTCGAACCTGCGATTGCGGACGCGATCGTCGCTGCATGCAGGGAGATCCGGAGCGGTCTGCATCACGAGCACTTTCGCGTCGACATGGTCCAGGGCGGAGCCGGGACGTCGACGAACATGAACGCGAATGAAGTGATCGCGAACCGGGCGCTCGAGCTGTCGGGACGACAGCGGGGCGACTACGACTTCATTCACCCCAACAGTCACGTCAATCTCAGCCAGTCCACCAACGACGTTTATCCGACGGCGATCAAGCTCGCGATGCACTCGAGCATCGACGACCTCAAGGCCGCGATGGGTGGGTTGGCGGGTGCCTTCCTGTTGAAGGGGGAGGAGTTCGCCTCGCATATCAAGATGGGAAGGACCCAGCTCCAGGACGCTGTACCGATGACACTCGGCCAGGAGTTCACTGCTTTTGCGCACACCATGCTGGAGGATGTCGAGAGGCTGACTGAGGCGCAGGCGTTGATCCGCGAGATCAACATGGGCGCGACGGCAATTGGAACGGGGATCACGGCCACGCGCGGGTACACCGAAGCTGTGAGGAGTCATCTGTCGCGGGTGAGCGGCCTCGAGCTTATTACGGCGCCGGATCTTGTGGAAGCGACGTCCGACACCGGCGTGTTCGTGCAGCTCTCGGGAGTGCTCAAGCGCTGTGCGGTAAAGCTCTCGAAGATTTGCAATGATCTGAGACTCCTGAGCTCAGGTCCGCGCGCGGGATTCGGGGAAATCAATCTTCCCGCGATGCAGCCTGGCTCCTCGATCATGCCGGGCAAAGTGAACCCGGTCATACCTGAGGTAGTCAACCAGGTCTGCTTCGACATCATCGGTGGTGACGTCACCGTGACCATGGCTGCCGAGGGAGGGCAGCTTCAGCTCAACGTATTCGAGCCGATAATCGCGTACCGCCTGTTGAGGGGAATGATTATCCTCACTCGGGCATGCGAGGTGCTCCAGACGCGCTGTGTCGAGGGGATCACTGCGAATGTCGACAGGATGCGATATTTCGTCGAGCACTCAATCGGCATAGTCACCGCGCTGGTACCGATCCTTGGCTACGAAAAGGCGACTGAAATTGCGAAGGAGGCACTGGATTCGGGGCGGGGGGTCTACGACCTGGTGTGCGATCACGGTCTGATGACGCGCTCGGAGCTCGATCACGCGCTGAATCCGGACACGATGACGTCGCCGAGATAATGGGATTTGGGAGAGTTTCCTGACTCGCCCTCGACACCTGCAGGCGTTAGCTTTTCAGCGGTTTTCCCACAGCGTAGAGCGCCCGTTCATCAATCGGCAGGCGCTCTCGAAACAATGGCATTAAAGGATTCGGAATGAAAGGCAATTCCCGCCTGCGACAGCTCGCGACATTTGGTCTGGTTGCATTAGCCGTTCTGGCGCTCGGTGCATGTGCGGCAGAGTATCCCAACACGACATTCCAGCCGAAGTCGGAGTTCGCGCGGTCGATCGACTTCCTGTGGGATCGCCTGCTGCTCCTGGGCACGATCGTGTTCGTGCTCGTCGAGTTGGCCCTCATCTTCGTCATCTTCCGTTATCGCCGCCGCCCGAACGACACATCCACCCCGCCGCAGACGCACGGTAACGCGACACTCGAGATCCTCTGGACGATCATTCCCGCGATCATCCTGATATTCATCGCGGTTCCGACCGTCAAGACGATCTTCGAGACGCAGGCAAAGGTTGCGGCTGGCGCGCTGGAGATCGAGGTGATCGGTCACCAGTGGTGGTGGGAGTTCAAGTACCCTCAGTACAACATCGTGACCGCCAACGAGATTTACCTTCCGGCTGGCCGAACGGTGAACTTCAAGCTCAATTCGGCCGACGTCATCCATTCATTCTGGATTCCGCAGCTGGCCGGCAAGCGCGATCTCATCACGAATCGCACTAATTACATCTGGTTCACGCCCGACTCTTCACTTGGTCCTGCTGTCTACAACGGCTTCTGCACCGAGTACTGCGGTGCGTCGCACGCGAAGATGCGGTTCCGCGTATTCACAGTGCGTCCGGAGCAATTCGAGAGCTGGGTTGCGGGACAGCAGAAGCCAGCCGCGTTTGGCGCAGTCGCTTCTGCGGCGCCCGCCGCCACTGGCACGCCAACGCCGC
>JAYUWU010000309.1:0-6140 GCA_043753365.1 Gemmatimonadaceae bacterium
GGGCGGACTGCTGACTTCGGCTTGACGTGCTGTCGGTAATACTTGAATGACGCAATGAACCGGCCGTCCGGGCGCAGCGTGATGTTCGCGCGCTCGAGCTTGAACCAGTGCTCCCACCCGTCCTGCGAAGGAACCCGCTCGACACGCGGCAGCGGATACCGGTTAAGCGCCGTGCCGACGAAGAGCCCGGCCGGTGCAGCGCCGGTGGCGCTGACCGGCGCGGGAGCGACTAGCACCGCAGGAATGAGGAAGAGGTAGCTGAGCTTCATCGATTGAAGATAAGGGTCGCACGGGGGGGTGGACAGACCGAGACAAAGGCCGATCAAATGAATACCCCGGCAACAACTTTTTGTGCAACTGTCAGGGGGATGAAAATGATACCCCGTCCAGCTTTCGCTCGACGGGGTCCCTGTTTCTGCGTTCGCATTGTGCCTGCGCTGCGGTCAATCGCCGCAGGTAGGTGGTGAAGTCTAGCTTCCTATCAGGGGATTATTGAGCCGCTCTGATGAAGGCAACGGAAAGCATATCTGGGTAGCATACGAGCCTCCGAAGTGATACGCCGAACCGGCGGCAGGAGTCAGTGCGATCCCGAAACGGAGCACATCGCCGAGATGATGACCTTCCAGAAAGAGTTCCCGGCGTCGCTGGTCAATCAGCTCCGGCAGATACTGCTGAGGCGTGCCCGCGAACGCAGCCTGGCCGCCACGGGCGCGGCTGGCGTTCAGGATCGGCAGTGCTGTTGCCAGGCTGCCCGCCCTGATGTCAGCCTCCGCGATGATCAGCTGTGCCTCTTCGTATGTGGCAATCGGAATCGGATCCGAGACCGAGGTATACTTTGTCTGGTAGTAGTGACGGATTCCGGTGGCGCTGGTCGTGGTCGTAGCGACAACCGGAACGCGCGTATCCACCATTGAACGGTACGGCTCACCGATCGAGCTGGCGCGGTTGGCAGCGGCGTTGTCGCCCCATACAAGATTGTTTCGACGGCCGACCGTCGAGGAATACGTAGCGTTCTTCGCGTATCCGGCGGGAACTTGCTGCGCATCGGCCTTGGCCCCAGCAAAGTCTCCAAGATTCAGCTTCGCCCGCGCGCGGCCCAGATACGCCATCCTCAGAATGTCGGTCGTGTTCGTTGCCTGCGCCGCAGCAATAGCCTCGCTGAAAAGATTTACGGCTGACCGGAAAACACTATCACGTTGAATCTCTGCGCCGTAGTCGATGCTGCGGTCGGGGTTGATCCTCGAGAAAGACATGGTGCAGAATGCTTCGCCCAGCAGCAAGCGAGAGTAGCCGGCATACGCGGCAGAAATCGCGATCAGCCTCGTCCTGTTGCCAGGCACTTCGGCGTCGGTCCATCCCTTCAGGTATCCCAGGACATTTTCGGCTGCCGCCCTCGAAATCTGAAGGGGGCCATAAATTCCCAGCCCGGTGCAGCCGAAGACAGCGTAGCGCGGGTCGGTAGGCAGTGTGTTCCGACGATCCGCGGGGGTGCGGTCGGCGGTCTGCTGCGCATAGACAAATTCTTCGCCGACTGTCGCGCTCTGAACAACGTACGATGCAAATGCACACTCGAAATCGGCAATCGCACCGTCGACGAGCAGTTGGGCGTTGGCCGGGGTCTCGACGTTCACCGCGGGTATGCGGCTGGACGACTCAACCTCCAGGGGATTTTTCGCCGTGTCGCATCCTGTAAGCGTCAGCAGGGCGAACGCTGACGCGAGCGCCGGGCGACGGAATTTACCGAGCATCTTGGTGTCTCTATGTTGTGTGTTTGGCATGGGTCACCAGGACAGGTTGAGGTTGACGACCCACTGCGTTGCTTGCGGGTTTGTTGTCTGGTTGAAAAGCGAGAATGCACCGCCGCGCGATCCGCCAAGGAAAAACGCTTCGGGATCGAGGCCGGGGAAATCGGTCCAGGTGTGGAGATTCCGGCCCGCCAGGCCGATCACGGCGCGGCTGAACCTGCCGACGTTCGCAAACCGCTGCGGCAGTGTGTAGTGAACAGCGACTTCGCGCAGCTTTGTGTAGCTTGCATCGTTCATGTAGCCGTCAGGGAGCGCGTCGAGGCCTCCCTTGAGGCTCGCGATCAGCTTCGGATCGTATTCCTGTGGGTAATACCACTCGCGGCACCGCCGGTTCAGAACACACCTGAAGCGCTGGCTACCATCTATCACCATGTAGTTTCGCTTGAAGTCCACCAAGGCAGACAAGCGAATGTTGCGCATCACCGTCACGGTATTGCTGAACGAGCCCTCGACCTTTGGCGTTGTCCGGCCGAGGAAGACGAACGGCGCACTTGAACAGGCTACTGCACCCCCCTTGCCGTCGTCACACATGACGTTTGTCGGGAGACCAGCGGAGGTGATCTCGGCGGAAACTATTTTCTTGTTGAAGTAGGACCCGATCGGATACCCAACCTGGTGCCTCGGCGGCAACGAGCCCGAGCTTGCGAGCACAAAGTCCTCTACAACGCAATCCGCTGCCGGGTTCGGTCCGCATTGGGTAAGCTTGCGAAGATCGAGAACTGCTTGCGGAGTTCCCAGATCCTCCACCTCGTTGCTATTCGTGGCCCACCCGAATGTCATGTCCCAGTTGAAGTTTCTTGTTACTACTGGCGCTCCTCTGATAAGCAGCTCCAACCCGGAGTTTCGGACCGAGCCGGCGTTGAACGGCTGGCTGCCTGGAACGCCGATCGATCCAGCAATCTGACGATCAAGAATCGCGTCGATGGTTCTCTTGCGGTACCAGGTGACCTCGGCTCCGAGCCTGTCGTTGAATCCGCCAAGATCGAATCCTAGCTCGATTTCCTTGCTTCGCTCGGGACCGAGGTCAGGGTTGCCGATCGAAAGCTGAGTAACTGTAGGCACGTCGCCCGGGCCCGTGGCGCTCGTATAAGTCTGAAGAGCAGAGAATGTTATCGGCTGCTTTCCCGATTCTCCGTACGCCGCGCGAAGCTTGAGAGTATTCAGAAACGAAAAACGCGAGTTCGTCCCCTCAACCGGGATGAAGCTGAGGCTCAGTTTCGGGTAATACACCCTGTCGAAGTTCTGACCGAATGCGCTGTTATCGTCAGCGCGGATGGCCGCCGTGATGAACAGGCGGTCGTTCCAACCAATCTGTTCCTGCGCGTACAGGCCGAGGGTCGCGTCCTCCTCGATGTCATGGCACGTCGCGCGCGACTGCGTCGTCGCAGAAACGGTTGTAATTCCGACCGCGGGAAAAGCCGAACCAGAGGCGCAGGAAATCTCGAAGCGGTTACGATAGTACTGCGCGCCGAACGACGTTGTCGATCGCATGCCCTGCTTGAGGTCAAAAACCGCGGAGGCGGCGTAATCGACCGTGTAGTTGTTGATTCCGTTGAACGTCATCGCGCGATAGCCGAGACCGGAGGTTCCAAGTAGCGCGCGGGTGAGCGAATCCTCGACGCGGCGTCCAAGCTCGCTGTTCTCTTCGCGCGTGCGGTCGGTGCCCGCGTTCAAACGGTGCTTGAACCAGGAGGAGGGTCGCTGGCTGATCTGAACTCCGCCGGTAAAGCGGTCAACGACCTGGTAAAACTCGTAGAACGCGTCGTACTGCTCGGGAAGTCCGGAGTTCCAGCCGCGCCGCGGATTCGGGCTGCCATTTGCCAACGGAACATTGTTGAGCGGGTGGGCGTTGACAACACCAAGGGTGCGGCCGCCGCAACCTGATTCGCAGGGCAGTGTAATGTTTCCGTTCGTGTACCCGACGTTAAACCCCAGATCAAGTTTGGGGCTTGGATTTACAGTGAGGTTGAGCCGGCCTGTGCGTCGCTTCGACGCGTTGACTGGTTCCATGCCCTCGGAATCTTCGATCCCCACGCCCGCGTAATAACGGAACAGGTCCGATCCGCCGCTCGTCGATATGTCGGTCTCATTGATACGGCCGTTCTGGAAGACCGGCGTACCGCGGGCCTCCTCCATGGCTATCAGATTGATGGAGACGGTGTCGAGCTGACCTGGCGAACCGCCTGCTCGGGGGATCGGGAAGAAGTTCGTGCGGAACCTGCCTTCGGGATTCTGGAAATAATTGGTTCCCTGGCGTGTCGACAGACTCCAGCGCGACTTCCCCATTACGCCCTTCTTCGTGATGATCTGAATGACCCCGTTCGACGCTTCTGTCCCATACAGGGTAGCTGCGGCCGGCCCCTTGATGACTTCCATGGACTCAATGTCATCGGGGTTTATGTCGTTGATTCGTGAAATTGACGTGGAACCGAAGCCCTGATTGACCGGGCCCGTGGCTACCTGGCTGTTCACGCGAACCCCGTCCACGTAGATCAGTGGCTCATTCGAGAGCGAAAGACTTGAAGCGCCGCGAATCCGGATGCGCGAGCCGGTTCCGACGTTTCCAGTGGCGGCATTCACGAAGACGCCGGGTGCACGACCATTCAGCAACTGCTGAATGTTATTGACTGTGCCGTTTTCGGTGACACTGGCGGCGTTTACTGTAGTGACTGCATTGCCAAGCTCTCGACGCGCCTGACCACCGGGCGTTCCGGTAACAACCACCTCGTCAAGCGATACGGATTGCTCAGCCAGTGAAATCCTGACATCAGTCAGTCCAACGCGGACCGTCTGTCGCGCGGGGCGAAAACCGATGCGGCGTACGTCGAGTGTCACAGATTCGCCAGAAAGCCCTCCGATCCTGAATCGGCCGTTGGCGTCGGTCGTCGTGCCCAGCGTAGTTCCCGAGACCAGTACCTGCGCCGCAGGGATCGGGTTGGAAGACCCGGACCCAACGACTGTTCCGGATATTGAGGTTCCCTGCGCAGATGCCGCGCTACCCGAAGTAACGAGGGCGAGAGCCGCAAATATTGGCATCACGAAGGAGAGCCATGACCTTGCCTCGCGTTGAACTCGTGGTTGAGCTGACGATGGTGGACGATGCATACACACTCCGGGGGGAATGAAGGTGGGTCCGTGCGAACGAGCTGTAGTTGGTCGAACCGAAAATGGGATTGTGCAGCGGCGAGAGCAAGCCTGAAATGCAGTAACGGCTTATGATCCGGCGCGATTCTCGCGAATTTACACCGCCATGACCAACGTGAAATTCTGGTGATTTCCCGCGTTCTTCTCATCGTCAACCCGGCGTCGCGCCGCGGCGCCCGGCTTCAGGGCGAGGCAACGCGCGCGTTCGAGAAGGCGAGAGTGACTGCGGATGTCATGCTGACAGAGTCCCCGGGGCATGGCGCACACCTGGCCACACGATTCGGGCCCGGATACGACGCGGTGTTCACGCTCGGCGGTGACGGAACGGCGATCGAGGTAATAGGTGCGCTGTCGCACTCGGGGCCACCCGTCGGAATTCTCCCTGGCGGAACTGCCAACGTTGTCGCGCGAACGCTCGGCACACCTGTAAAAATCGGCCGCGCGGTGCAGGCACTGCTCGAGGGAGAGGAAGCGCGAATGGATCTTGGTGTGTTGAGCACCGGTCATCGCTTCATGATTGGAATGGGCGTCGGGCTCGACGCATCTGTGATTGCGGGTGCGCCCGGACCCTTGAAGCGGCGCTTTGGCTTCTTTGCTTACGTCATCGCGGCGATGAAAGCGTTCGTGAGGCTCGAGAAGTTCACGGTACGTTTGACCGTCGATGGAACGATGAAAGAAATGCGCGTGTCCGCCGTGCTGATCGCAAACTTCGGCGCGGTGATGAATGACCTGCTCGCGTTCGGTGATGGGATCCAGCGCGACGACGGACTCCTTAACGCCTGTGTCTACTCGCCGCGTAACGTGATTGACGCAACGCGCATACTATTGAAGATGACGTTCAGGAGGTTCACTCCTGATCCGTGCATCTATTACGCATCGGGATCGAGTTTCGTGATCGAGACAGATCAGCCGAGGATTGGCCAGGCTGACGGCGAGCTGATTGGAAACTCGCCGTTCACCGTTACTGTTGAGCCGCTTGCAGCGAGAGTGCTGGTTAGAAAGCGTTCCTAGCGGTCTGAAGTATTCTGGTTGCGCCTGAGAGTTACAGTTGCGTCGCCGACTCCCGTTTCCGCGATGATCCTGTCGCGGCCTGAGCCTTTGAGGGAGATGCGGCCGCCGGGTCCAGGGGAGCGCCGGGCGTCGACGCGATGTCCATCCACATGCAGCTCAGTTCTTCCAACGTTAGACTTT
>JAYUWU010000310.1:0-2462 GCA_043753365.1 Gemmatimonadaceae bacterium
CAATACAACAAGCGCGCTGCCTGATCTCTCAGACTGGAGCGAGAGCCTCGCGCTCGAGAAGTGTCAGTTTGCGCGCGAGGCCCCAGCGGTAGCCGGCAAGGCTGCCGTCGCTCCTGACAGCGCGGTGACATGGAATGATCACCGCCAGGGGGTTGGAAGCGCATGCATGTGCGACCGCCCGCACGGCCGAAGGTTTTCCAACGAGACGCGCGAGCTCCGTATAGCTGATAGTAGATCCCGGCGGAATGTCACGCAGCGCGCACCACACTGATCGCTGGAAATCAGTTCCGCGAATGTCGAGGTCAGCATCGATGTCGGATTCACCGGCATCTATCATTGCGACAACCTTGCCCGCCGTCCCCGACTCTTCCGCTTCTTTTACGCGCGCCGCAGGGAAACGCGCACGCAACTCCGCGCGCAGTTCGGCGGCGTCGTCACCGAGCTGCACGGCGCGAATTCCTCTGGTGCTGATTGCAACGAGGACGAGGCCGAGCGAGGAGTGCCCAAACTCAATCGTCAGTACGGCAGGGCCTGCGTTGGATGTCTGCGTGTCGGTCCTGCTGGTCATTTTGTGGTCTCGCGAAGATGATGTGTGCGGATGAACGTACATGAGGCGCGAGTGTGGATCTGGCCATTATCGGACAGCCGGACTGCGAGTTGAGGACTGTGCGGATCCAGGACTCACTACAATCGACGATCGACGACTTATCGAGGACTGAGGACGAATTGCGGACCGAAGCTGCGTCCCGGTTTTGTGTGTTTGTCCTCGACCCGCACTAAGTCGTCGATCGTCGATTGTAGTGAGTCCTGGATCCGTAAGGGTCATCAATCCGCAGTCTGTCCCCCAAGGGACGGATGTCCGAAAATGGCTGGTATCCTCCCAATCACTCACTACCTTCCGGGATCATGGATCAGACTCCGGAGTCCTTCTACAGCGCGCTCGCTTCGCGTGACCCACGGTTCGATGGCGTCTTCTATGTTGCGGTGACATCGACCGGCATCTACTGCCGCCCGGTGTGTACCGCCAGGACGCCGAAGCCGGCGAACTGCCGTTTCTTCGTCTCACGCGAGGCGGCGGAGAAAGGAGGCTTTCGGCCGTGTCTTCGCTGCAGGCCCGAGCTCGCGCCGGGAACAGCGCCGGTCGACGACTCGCATCGCATTGCCGGCCTGATCGCGCAACGAATCGACGAGGGAATGCTCGACGATGGAGGTGGGCTCGAGCGAATCGCGAAACAATTCGGATGGAGCTCACGCCAGATACGCCGGATGGTGCAGAAGGAACTCGGCGTATCACCGATCGAGCTGGTGATGACACGACGCCTGCTGCTGGCGAAACAGCTCCTGACTGAAACAACGTTGCCGATGACGCGAGTGGCGTTCGCCAGCGGTTTCACGAGCCTGCGGCGTTTCAACGACGCGTTCGGGACGCGCTATGGGATGCCGCCGAGCCGTTTTCGCAAGGCAGTAAAAAGCAAAAGGGGTGAGGAGGTCGAGACTACGTCATTCACACTGCAGCTTGGTTACCGGGCTCCATTTGACTGGCAAGGCCTGCTCGGCTTTCTCGACGCGCGCACGCTGAAGGGAGTAGAGCTCGTCGAAGGGGGGCAATATCTCAGGACTGCCCATATCGGTGGGCATTCCGGATGGTTACGAGTTGGCGATAACCCATCGCGCCGCACGCTCAACGTCGAGTTGTCACATTCTCTTACTCCTGTGCTCCCGGCACTGCTCGGGCGCCTACGCAATCTTTTCGACCTGAACGCCAGGCCCGATGTGATAGCGGAGCATCTCGGAAAATTTCCCCCGCTCGCAGCATCAGTCGAGAGGAGCCCCGGCCTTCGCGTCCCGGGGGCATTCGACGGGTTCGAGCTGGCAGTCCGTGCAATACTGGGCCAGCAAGTGAGCGTTAAGGCTGCAACGACGATCGCCGGCAGGTTCTCCGAACGCTTTGGTGAGGCTGTAATGACACCATATCAGGGAGTTACGCGTCTTTCGCCGACGGCCGCGAAGGTGGCCGGGGCAAGCGTGGATTCCGTCGCTTCACTTGGCATTGTGAGTTCACGCGCGCGCAGCATGATCGCGCTGGCGATCGAAGTCGCATCAGGAAGGCTTCAACTCGAGGCAGGTGCGGCTCCCCTCGCGACGATGGAACAACTCGTCGCCATTCCCGGGATTGGTGAATGGACAGCGCATTACATCGCGATGCGCGCCCTTCGCTGGCCAGATGCCTTTCCAAAGGAAGATCTGGTTCTCAGAAAGCGGCTCGGCGGTGCAACACCGGCGCGGGCTGAAGATCTCTCACAGGCCTGGCGTCCCTGGCGGAGCTACGCAACCCTGCATTTGTGGAGAGGAGAGCCTATCGGATAAGGTGTCATCGCGATGATCTTTGCCGGGTTAAATCCAACCGGGTCAGGAGATTGGTCAACGTGTTTCGCTTCCCCCACCGTCTGCATCTCAGTTCG
>JAYUWU010000311.1:0-17295 GCA_043753365.1 Gemmatimonadaceae bacterium
GAGTGGCCGGTCTCCATCGCGCGCGGCTGCTCGTCGTCAGCGAATGTCGCCTCATGAATCAGGAGGTCGGCTCCCTCTGCAATGGCTTCGGTGGCGGCACATGGTCGGGAGTCACCGGTGTACACGAGCTTCCTTCCCGAGCGCGATGGGCCAACCAGCTCGGACGCATCGACAACGCGACCGTCGTCGAGAGTGACGGGAAGCCCGCGATGAAGCTGCCCCCACGCGGGGCCTTCCGGAATTCCCATTTCGCGAGCTTTATCAGGATTGAACCTGCCCAGTCTTATCTCCTCGACCAGAGCATAGCCGAGTGCGAGCTTGTCCTTGTGGTCAACTGCGTACGGAACGATCGAGTATCCCTTTTTCTCGATCGGAACGTCGGGTTCGACCTCGAAGATCTCGAGGGGGAAGGGCTGCTTGTCACTTCCCAGCGCGATGGCCTGGCGCAGGAGGGTCGCAGACCCACGCGGGCCCCACAGACGCATCGGCTCAACTCGTGCCTGCAATGACAGGGTACGAAACAATCCGATGATGCCGAGCATGTGGTCGGCGTGCATGTGCGTGAAAAATATGTCCGCAAGTGAGAACGAAGTCCCGTACCGCATCATCTGCCGCTGCGTGCCCTCGCCGCAGTCGAACAGCAGAGTCTCGCCCTCCCGGACAACGGTGATAGCGGTCACGTTGCGCTCGACGGTCGGACGCGATGCGGAGGTGCCGAGGAAGCGCACTGATAGCGACATGCGGTGAATATATCGTCACCGCAGCCTGACCCGCGTCAACGTTTCCTTGCAATCTCCGACTCGGCCGCGATGTAGCCGAAGGCGCCCCACTGTCCGCCCTTGATGATGCGGTCGAAAATGCGCTGAGCTTCGGCCGGTCGTCCGTTGTAAAGATGCCAGTTGCCGATTCCGTAGGCTGCAGTGGCATCTGTCACCGACATTTCCCCTGACGCGTCCTGCGCGAGAACCGAGTCGACCGGCATCTCGCCCCGGTAGAGCAGCAGAAGCCGATGATAAGTCTCGTTCTCGATGACGTTCATTCGCCCCGTGATCGGAGCGACCACCTGCGCCGCCTGGGCATCGCGGCCGAGTCGCCGGAGTGCCATGTAGTACCAGTGCGCGATGGAAACCCGCCTGTCGTCGTTGCGCGCGCCTGCATACTCGCGGTGGTAGATCGGGAGCGCGCGCGCGTAATCGCCTTTCAGGTAGTGCGCGAGCGCGAGGTGGTAGTCGATGTTCGAGTGAAGCGTGCCGATCGGGGTATTCCGGGCGTTTGGCTGACCATCGGGCTCAAGCTCGTCGGGCTTCCCCGCGACGAGCCGGGTTGCGCGCTCGAAATCGGCGATGGCGTTATCGAGCTCCCTGACACTGATGTACCTATGTCCCCGATGCCTATAAAGCCACGGATTCTCTGGATAAAGAGCGATGCCACGCGAATACACGTCGATCGCTTCGCGAAAGCGGCCGAGGTACGCCAGGCGCCGGCCGAACCAGATGATGGAGTCGGCGTTGCCAGGCGCGCGGTCGTATGCTGCCCTGGCCTCAGCCAGCTGGCGCTCGTACCGCTCGCGCGTCCCCTCGCTCAAAGGGAGCGTTCGCAGCGTGTCACCTGATAGCGATATCGCTTCGTAATTTCGAGGCGATGGCGCCTGCTGCCGTGGCGGGACGGGGGCGCAGCCGGCTCCGATCACCGAGGCGAGTGCGAGCGGGAGTATGGCGCAAACTTTCATTGTGACACTAATGTACCTTCAACATTGCGAACGTGTCCCCGATCAACCACCCAACCGCAGGGAGCTATCATGTCGGAAATGTTTTCTTCTCGTCAGCCACGCCGGCGATTTCTCGGCAAGGCTGCCGCTGCGCTAGCGGCATTAACAGCAGGCTTCCCCGCGTCCGCGCGTGCGGCCGTCGAAACCGAGAGCACGCTCGATTCAGATCATGATGCATGGATAAAGGCGTCGAAGGGAAAACACAGGCAGTTCTTTCACGCCTTTGCGGCCCAGGAAACGCCGATGCTGATGGCGAGCAATTACCTCGACGCCTACACCCAGGAATTCAACGTGAAACCGGGTGAAGTCTATGCGGTAATCGGAGTTCACGGACCCGCACTCGCGGTTGGATTCAATGATGCGGCGTGGGCGAAGTATGCGATCGGGAAAAGCACTGGCATCAACGATCCGTCAACGAAGGAACCGGTTGTCAGGAATGTCTTCGCCGGAACCGGTGCGTTAGGCGTGGCTTCGCTTCAGAAACGCGGAGTTACGTTCCTGCTTTGCAACACGGGGCTCAAGCGTTTCTCGAGAATGCTTGCTGAACAACGCGGCGAAACCTACGAGAAAGTTTACGAAGATCTTAAGGCATCGATGCTTCCCGGAGTGATACTCGTGCCGGCGCTTGTCGTTGCGATCAACCGCTCGCAGGCGGCGGGGTTCTCATACGTTCGCGCGTGAACACAACGATTGCCTTGCGGTGCCCCCTGTTGCAGAATTCACCGGCTGAGAGAAACGCCCATACGAGGAGGTAAAACATGACGAAAAAAGCATTGCTGCTCGCGATGTTCATTGGAGCTCCCGCCTTTGCGCAGGCTCCTGGTGGAGGAGCCAGCACCGGGGTCGGTGCGTCAAAGGCGACCTGGAGCACCATGGTCGGGTACTTCACGACGGCGGCGGAGCAGATGCCAGAGGCTGATTACGCGTTCAAGCCTGTGGAGACGGTCAGAACATTCGGCCAGATCGTCGGGCACCTGGCGGGTTCGCAGAACATGATGTGCGCTGCCGCGCTCGGCGAAGCAGTGAAGTCCGAGGATGACATCGAAAAGTCGGTGACCACGAAAGCAGGCCTGGTGGCCGCACTGAAGGCATCGAACGAATACTGTGCCCGCGCATACGGAATAAGTGACGCAAATGCTGCGGGAAACACCAAGCTTTTCGGGCAGGACATGTCCAAAATGTTCACCCTGAACCTCAACGCGGTCCACGCTGGCGAGCACTACGGAAATCTCGCGACCTACATGCGAATAAAGGGTATGGTTCCACCGTCGAGCCAACCGCGCCCGGCGCCGTAAAAATCGCGTATCGTGTTTCCAGGCAAGGACTTATGGACCCCTCCTGGAAGCCAGTACCGGCGCTCTTTGCTTGACATCCCGCAAGTTTGACGTATGTTTGATCGAAGTCTGAAGCCCCGCCAGCTTTTCAGCGGGGCTTCGATGTTTTAAGACCCGGTTGCGGGGCTGTAGCTCAGCTGGGAGAGCGCACCGTTCGCATCGGTGAGGTCAGGGGTTCGATCCCCCTCAGCTCCATGAATTTTGAACTCGCAACTTGTTGCGATTGCAGGTGTAGAAGGTCGATAGAAAAGCTGCCCGCCGCCGTTCGGTAGGACGTAGAGTTCCAATGACGGCGAGCGTGGCACGAACCGCGGCTCCCGAAGCCGCAGCAACGAGCCGCTGAATCCTTTCAGGATTACAGCGGCTTCTTTCGTTTCGGGCGTAAGCGGCTGCCGACCTACTGGATCAGCATCCGCGAATCGAGCCGCATCGCGTTGAATACCTCCGCAGCGAAGCGATTCTCCTCGATCTCTGCCTTGCCGACGAAATCTCCCATCGCTGTTCCGCTCAGGCGATTGAGAAAACGAAGGATGGCCGACTCCTGCACAGTTGCCGACGTTCTCCGCCCGATAATGCTCTGCTGACCCGGAGCGTCGGCGATCGCGAGGCGAAACATTCCGCCCGTTCCCTTGAACGGACGCTTCAAAGGAGTCTTGATCAGATAACCGACAGTCGGCGGCAATCTCCACTCGGGTTCCTTCGTGAACTGAATGAACCAGCCACGCTCGTGCGGGTTTCTGAGGATCGTTACGTCGCCGACGAGCCTCCGGAATCCAACGTGGAAAATCATGATCTTCGTCACGAAGTCAGACGTCATCACCAGCTCACCCGGAATCGGCCGAAGGGGACCGGTGAAAGGAGCAAATTTTCCGTCGACGGACCGCAGCGTGAGAGTCATGAAATTTCTGGCACCGCTGAGCTCGATCCACTTCACTCCGCGCTTGTCTGTAACGACTGTGCGATAGCGCGATTCCGTCGCGTATTTGTCGAGGTAGGCCGCGAACGCCGGCATCGTTGCGCGAATCTTCTCCGGACTGAGCCGGACGCCAAGGGTGATTGTCGTGGCACCGTCTGGATCATTTGTGGTCTTCAGTGTGTCGATGCTGAAGAGCCGGCCGAGCGACGCTGTCGTGCGGGGGAAGCTCTGACGGTAGTCCGTCCTCATGGCGGCAGGCGTGCGCCCCTCTGCCGATCTCATCAATGCCGAGATCACATTGGCGATGTCGTTGCCCGTGATCGCCCCGGCAGCGATGTCGACGTTCGTGTACCACTCGAACTCATCAGGGTCGACCTTGCGCAGCACCATGATGTGCCGCGAGTCGCCTGGCGCATTCGCCATCGCGACGGACGGCTTGGCCGTGAAGAGATAGCGGTTCGCGCCGAACTCTCCTTCCACGTTCACTGTCCGGGTTCCATCGCCGCCCATGGAAGTCCACACAGACGTGTCGTTATAGATCGACGACGGGGTCAGCGCGTGCTTGCCGAGGCGGCCGCGTGCGTGAGAGAACTTCGGGTTCCGCTGTACGTTCGTGAACCGCTGCGCGATGCCTCCGAACAGGCCTTCGGCGTTCGCACGGGCTGCCGGAAGCGTCGGACCAAATGCTGGTCCGACCTCGCTGCATGCAGTCGAGGCAGCAGCAGCCATCAGGATCGCAATAATTCTCGTCCGTGCGTCGCGCGCGGGGGTTCTTACTTTATATGTATGTATGGGCGGCATTGCCGTTGAATTCGTTGGAAAGACAGCTTTCAAAGTTCTACACCAGAGAGGGTCTGGGGAACCCCAGAATGGCCGCCGAATCCGGGATCGGGCGATCCGCGAAGATCCGCGAAGATCCGCGATGGAATGGACGCGTCCACGCATGCATTTCTTCAGAAGCCGATTTCAGCCGCGGAGATAGCGTCGTATGATGCTGAACGTGATGACAGCATCGGCGCAATACCCGGATTTGGGTCAGCGGGAATTGAAAGAGGGTCGGTCCGGGGTTAATATTCAGGACCGCCCTCGTAACCTTACGGGCGGTTTTTGCCCCTTGGTGTAACTGGCAACACGTCTGCCTCTGGAGCAGAAGAGTCCTGGTTCGATCCCAGGAGGGGCAACTTCAATTCACTGTTGGACTCACGGCGCCTCAGGGCGCCGTTTGTATTGCGGAGGCGACACAGCCTCAGCCCCTCTCTCACTCGTGTTACGGGCTCGAGCCCCACGGCGGCGGCGGCGCGTCCACCGGCTTTGTCAGGTCGAACTCGACCCTGAATCGCCGGTCGGTCCCCTCGCGCCTCAATCCGTAATAGAAAGTCGCGCCGGGATTGATCTCGACGGTCCAGACATTGGTTCTTGCTGCCGGGATCAGCGTTGCCGTAAGTGAATCAGCCCGGAACTCCTGCCTCGTCGCACTACCCGCATCTCTCGTGTCACCGCCGTATTGAGTCACAGCGTCTTCACTGCCATCGGCATGGCGGTGATCGTGCTTGAGACGAAGGCCAGTCGAAGTTGGCGTGAATACCCACGTGCGCGAACGATCCTCGCCCACGTGGAGCGGAACTCGAATTTCCGACGGCGAACACTGTCGCACATGCATCACGACGGCTGAGCGGGCGAACATCGAGTCGCTCGCATTGCTCTCAACCAGCCTGCCAGCAAATGCTTTTCCGCAGAGTGATTGCAGCGCCGACCAGAACTGCTGCTGAGGCTGCTGCGACACCGAAGCCGACGGAGACGCCGACGTGTCGAGGACCGGCGAGTGATATGCACAGGCGCCCGACACTGCGGCGCAGACGATGACGGCAATATGTCTTGTCGCAAAAAATCCGCGTGAATTTCTCATGAAGGATGATGGAACGCGCGGCACGCCGAGGCAAGCACAGACAATTCGCTTACACCCGGCGCCTCACCCTGAACAATTTCATACAATCCTGCGTCCACGTGATTGCTAGAATTCCTGAATGCGCTCACTTACCACATCAGGACTTCGCGCGACCGCATCAGCGGTCTGCTGCCTTGTAGCCACCGCGTGTACGCAGGCGGTTGGGACATCACCTGCCCCGGCGCCATCGGGTCCGGTCGTAACATCGATGCCAAGCGGTCCATTTCCGCTCAAGTACTCAGGGCCGCCTTCAGTCGCCGCTATTACAGCCGGCGATCTCATGACGCGCATATACAAGTTCGCTGACGACTCGATGATGGGACGCGAAGCCGGAACTCGATGGAGCGACATCGGGACTGCGTACATCGCGGCCGAGCTCGCGCGCCTCGGGCTCGAGCCTGGAGGCGAGAATGGCACCTACTATCAGGATGCGCTGATCAGCCGGGAGTTCGATCCGGCGTCGACGGTACGCGTTGGCACTACTCAGTACGTGGCATGGCGGGATTTCGCGCCGTGCGATCAGGGAAGCGGGGCCCGCAGCTTCGACCGAGTCCAGGCGGTGTTCGGCGGAACAATCGAAGATTCGACATCGCTGATCCCCAGGGGCAGTGAAGCGGGGAAGGTTGTCGTGGTGCGCATAAGCTTGACCGGCCCATTGAGTATCAGTCGCGCCGCCGTCACGAACCGCTTCGTTGGCGCGGCAGCGATCGTGCTCGTTCTGCCCCCGACGCTCAATGCAGCGGACCAGACGCAGACGGGTGTCCGGCCACGGGGAGCAGCCGATAATTTCGGAACCCTTCCCTCATATATGTACGTGACGCCAGCCGTGGCGAGGGCGCTCCTTGGTCAATCGCCGGATTCATTGCGCGCGGGTTTCACGGGCGGCACCCTTCACGGGCAGATCCGCTTCGTCGCGCGTCCGGCAATGGGCCGGAACGTAATTGCAATTCTTCGCGGCTCGGATCCGGCGCTGCGGGGCCAGTACGTTGCAATTGGCGCGCATACCGATCACATCGGCCTGAGAGGGAGACCTATCGCACACGACTCGCTCAAGGCGGTCATGATGCACGCGGCCCCGCAGGGAGCTGATGATCCGTCACCAGTCCCGACTGAATCGGAGTGGGCAGCGATCCGGATCACTATCGATTCGCTCCGAAAGCTGCATCCAACTCGACTGGACTCCATCAACAACGGCGCAGACGACGATGCATCGGGCTCGATGGCGATGCTCGAGATTGCAGAGGCATTCGCAACCTCACCGATCAAGCCGAAACGCTCGATCCTGTTCGTGTGGCACGTTGCTGAAGAATCGGGATTGCTTGGCGCGGAATATTTCACCGGCAACCCGACCGTGCCGCGCGACTCTATCACTGCGCAGCTCAACATGGACATGGTCGGCAGGGGGCAGGCGACCGACGTGCCGGGTAGTACCAAGGAGGGCGCACTGATCAGGGGAGGCCCCGGATATCTTCAGCTGATCGGAAGCCGCAGGCTTTCGACGGAGCTCGGAGACGTCATCGAGCGCGTGAACGTCGAGAAGCAGCTCGGGTTCAGGTTCGACTACAGTCTCGACGCGAAGGGACATCCGCAGAACATCTATTGCCGCAGCGATCACTACGAATACGCGCGGTACGGGATTCCCATCGCCTTCTTCACGACCGGTGGCCACGCCGATTACCATCAGGTCACCGACGAGCCACAATATCTCGACTTCAACAGGATCACGAGCGTGGCCCGCCTTGTGTACGAGACCGCCATGACGCTGGCGGACGCGCCAGACCGTGTGACTGTCGACAAGCCGAAACCGGATCCGCGAGGCACCTGCAGGCAGTAGCAGTTTGGTTCCTGGGGGGAATGTCGCCATTTTCCGTGAGCGGTACCGCGCGCTGCATCAGCGCGACCGCCACACCAATGGAGCTTCGGATGGCTGGCACACCTGTTCTTTCAGCGCGACTTCTTCTCAGGGGCGGACACGCCGTCGATCTCGACCGGGATCGCGTCGAAGAGCTCAAGAAGCACATGGCGGAGAACGACGGTCACATCGTCACGGCGTATCTCGTCGGAAACAAGGAGCTTCACCTCTTCGTGCGTGACATCGTTGGCATTGAGATTCAGCACGAGGCCAGCGCCGAAATGATGCGGGCGTTCGCGGAGCGTTAGTTCCGGACCGGTGCCTCGCGTTTGAGAGGGCAGGCAGCGGCAGTTGAAAGGGTTTTGTTAACCACGAATCCAATACCCGGTTGCCGGCGTCTAATACGCTGTCACGGTTCCGCAACCAGAGTCCTCCCAATTGGATTTATCCCATGCGCCTGTCACGCTCTTTCGTGGTTCCGCTTTCGCTTTTTCTGCTGACCGCCGCAAGCTCGCTTTCCGCACAGCAGACGACCCGGTCGCATAGCGACCCCCGGCCCAAAGCCACCGCGGCCAAACGATCAGGGAATGTTTCCATCGACGGCAAGCTTGATGAAAGCGCGTGGGATGCCGCGACGCCGATAGGCGAGTTAATTCAGTCGAGTCCCAATGAAGGACAGGCACCCAGCGAGAAAACGGAAATCAGGATTCTCTACGATGAATCCGCGGTTTACGTCGGGGCCCGCATGTTCGATTCAATGGGCCCAAAGGGTGTCAAGGCCGTGCTTACGCGGCGCGATCAGCTGCTTACCGACCGATCGCTCACATCCGACAAGATTTCGCTCGTGTTCGACCCGTTCCACGACAAGAACACGCGTATCTGGTTCGAGCTCAACCCGCTCGGAGTAAAGGGCGATCATGCGAACAACGACAACTCATTCGATCCTGTCTGGGAGGGCGCGACTAGCATCGATTCGCTCGGATGGGTTGCGGAGTTCCGAATTCCACTGTCGCAGCTTCGCTTCTCGCGCGACTCCGTCCAGCTCTGGGGCATGCAGGTGTGGCGCTCGATCGACCGCCTCAACGAAAACGACATGTGGGCTTTCTGGCGCAACAACGAATTCGGCGGTGCCGCGTATTTCGGCACTCTCGAGGGAATACGCGTCACGTCTCAGCCGCGTCAGATGGAGCTGGTACCGTACATGACGTCGCGCGCGATCATGCAGAATGCGCCGGCCGGCAACCCCTACCGCTCGAATCGCGAAGCTGACTATCGCGCTGGTGCCGATCTCAAGGTCAACCTGACGTCAAACCTCACGCTCGACGCAACAGTCAACCCCGATTTCGGGCAAGTCGAAGTCGACCCCGCGGTCGTAAACCTGTCGGTGTTCGAGACTACCTTCTCAGAGAAGCGGCCGTTCTTCATCTCCAACTCGCAATATTTTTCGACAGGCGGATTCAACTGCTACTTCTGCAACAACGTCTCGAGTCTCAACGTGCTCTATACCCGGCGGATCGGCCGGTCGCCGCAGCTCGCAGGCCTGGTTAATTCCCGCGCAGTCTACATGGATGCAACCGACGCCACGACGATCCTCGGCGCCGCAAAAGTCACAGGACGCACGAAGAAAGGATTGACTGTCGGACTGATGGATGCGGTGACGAATAGTGAGAACGCGAAATTCCGGCTCGATGGTATCGACGGCGACCAGGTTCAGGAAATCGAGCCGCTTTCAAACTACTTCATTGGAAGACTGCGCCAGGATTTCCGGGGAGGAGCCACTCGAGTTGGTGCGATTGGCACTCTCGTCAACCGACGGCTCGATAACACCGACCAGATCGAGCGGTTACGCGACCGCGCGTCAGTGGTTGGACTCGACCTCGATCATCGCTGGTCAAACCGCATGTACTCATTGAACATCCAGACGGCGCTTTCGGGAATCGGGGGCGATACGGCGGCGATACGGCGTGCGCAGCAGTCGAGCGCCCGCTATTACCAGCGCGTTGGCCGTGATGCGACGGGCGACGGACTCTTCTCCACCGACTTCGACCCAACTCGCACGAGTCTGAACGGGTATGGATTCTACGCACGGTTTGCGAAAGAAACCGGTAACTGGCTCTTCGAGACGACACAGAACTGGCGCAGTCCGGGCTTCGAAACGAACGACCTCGGATCGCTCAGCCGGGCCGACTACAAGTACATGCTCGCGAATGTCGTACGGCAATGGACGACACCGGGAAGCTGGTATCGGAGCATCTGGTCCAGCTTCGGCGCGCAGCAGCAATACAACTATGAGGGTGACAGGACAGACCTCGATTATCACGGAAATTTTTCGTCGACACTGAAGAACTACATGAACTTCGGGATTGTGGGCATTCATCGCCCAAGCACCCAGGATGAGCGCCTCACTCGAGGCGGGCCGACGGTAATGCGATATGGCCACAACTTCATCGGTGCCAATATCAACGGCGACAGCAGAAAGAGGCTGGTGTGGGGCGTGGGAGTCAACTACTCGAGCCCCCTGGACAACGATGAAGGCGGCCGCTTCGCGCTTTACCCGTCGCTCACAGTGAAGCCGTCCGCTTCCACCACGGTGAGCGTCTCGCCGTCATGGGATCACGACTTTTCCGCGCAGCAGTTCGTAACGTCTCTCACTGACGCGTCGGCTCCGAGCGGATTCGGCGGCGTTCGTTACGTGTTCGGCCGGATCGAGCAGAAGACTTTCGCGGTCAACACGAGAATCAACGCCACCTTCACGCCGAGCCTCACGCTTCAGCTCTTTGCGCAGCCGTTTCTCGCGAGTGGCCGGTACACGAGCTTCAAGGAGTTCGCGCGGCCGAAGTCTGGTGACATGATACACTACGGCAGCGACAACGGGAGCACGATCGAGACATATGTCGACACCGAAGCTCAGACGCGCTACCGCGTAGATCCCGACGGAACCGGACCGGCCGCTGCATTCACCTTCTCGAATCCCGATTTCAACGTCAGGTCGTTGCGCGGCACTGCAGTGATGCGGTGGGAATATCGACCGGGCTCGACGCTGTTCTTCGTGTGGACGCAGCAGCGCGAAGGCTTCGACGCGTACGGAGACTTCGATTTCGGTCGCGACAGGTCGGCCCTGTTCCGGGATAAGGCGACCAACGTCTTCCAGGTGAAAGCGACTTACTGGCTGGGTCGCTAGCGCGTAACTACAGGAAAAAGGGGGGAGTGGGGCGAGAACTGCTTCAACTGTCGTGGCAGTTCGGAAATCCCGTCACTTACTCGGATAAGCCGCCAGCACCTCCTTCTGGCGCTGCTCCAGGCCAATAGGGACCATATCCTCGCGCACCCAGCGCGTCCTGTAGTCGTCCACCAGCGCCCGCAGATAATCTTCGGGCGCTGTGTATGTGGCGCCGAGCTCGGCGATGCTGCGGGAGTTGTCGAGCTCCGACATCCACTTGCCGCTGAAGGGCGAGCAGTGGGGAAGCAGCTTGTCAGCCTCGAGTTCAACGCGCGGCTTTCGCATGACGTGGACGTCGAGGCCGGTGATCCCGGACAGGATCACGATGAGCTCGTCGAGAGACATCGAACGGCCGCCGGAGATATTGTAGGCCCGGCCGATCCCCTTGTCGCTGGAAACGAGGGATACCACAAGCGCGGCGACGTCGCCTGCGTAGACATGCCGCAGCGGCAGTCCCCGCTCGTCAGGCACGAGGAAAGGACCGCGGTCGAGTATGCGCGCGATATAGCACTGGATGCGCCCGCGGTGATCGCGCTCCGATGCCACCATCGGCAGGCGCAGCATCGTCACGGGAAATCCCGACGCTTTCAGAGCGGCGGAGAAGACGTCTTCGGCATCGCGCTTGTCGACGCCGTATTTCCAGTCATCGTAATCCGCGCTCTCCTCAGGTGGCGCGGGCATCACCGGCCCTTCGTAATCCTCCTCGCGAAATGGTCGAACGACATTCTCGCGTACGAGGTAAACCTGGCCGCTGCTTACAAAGACGAACCTGTCGGTGTTCCCGCCAAACAGCTCGACAGCCTGACGGGCTTCGGCGCCTGTGTAAGTGGTTGTGTCGAAGACCAGGTCGAATGAGCGCGCGTCGAGTGCGGCGCGCATCCTTGACGTGTCCCGGCGATCCGCGTGCAGGCGCTCGACTTCGGGCGGAAGATCGTCCGGGGTCTGGCCGCGATTCAGTACGGCGACATTATGACCCGCGGATAAAAGCTCGAGAGCGGTGAAGTACCCGAGGTTTCGGGTTCCGCCAAGTATCAGTACGTCTGCCATTGCGATGCGAAAGTCGTCCGGCTAAATGAGTGCATGGCCTCATCCCTCTCGTTGCGAGCTGGTCCAGGGGCGCTCGCGATAATACGCGAGCGCGGATTGCGACTCGAAGATGTCGACGTGCTTCCCGGAGCGTCAGGGGGTGCCAAGTGGCTCTCGATCGCCGGCCTCGACCGCTTCATCTTCGGGGAGTTTCTGAGGGGGCCTCGCGAGCGGCCGATGCATCTCATCGGCTCGTCGATCGGCAGCTGGCGTATTGCGTGCCTCGCTCAGCGCGATCCAGTCGCGGCACTCGCCCGCGGTCACGACGGGTATATCTATGAGCAGCGATATTCCGGCCGGCCTCGACCCCCCGAGGTGACGCGGGTTCTCACTTCGATTCTCGATTCGATGCTTGGCGAGAACGGCGTGGACGAAGTCCTGTCTCACCCCTGGGCGAGGCTGCACGTCATCACTGCGATGGGCGTCGGACTTGCCGCGCGCGAACAGGGGCGGACCCTCAGCGTGTCGATCGCGATTGCGGCGCTCGCCAATGCAGTCAGCAGGCGCTCGCTCTCGCTCCAGATGAAGCGGCACGTATTTCATTCCGCCGGAAGCGATACTCCGTTTCTCAATCTTTCAGACCTTCCGACAGTTCACCTTCCACTGACTCGCGACAACCTGCGTGCAGTGCTGCTCGCGTCGTGCGCAATTCCATTGGTACTGGAAGGAGTTCGTATTCCCGGGCGCGAAAACGAGCTTCATTGGGATGGCGGGGTGATCGACTATCATCTCGATCTCGATTTTGGTCCCGGTGACGGGATCGTTCTTTATCCTCACTTCTACGACCACATCGTGCCCGGCTGGTTCGACAAGGCGCTTAAGTGGAGGCGGGGAAAGGCGGTGAACTTCCAGCGCGCGCTTCTGATTGCGCCTTCGAAATCGTTCGTCGAGTCACTTCCGGGAGCGAAGATCCCCGACCGTCACGATTTCTTTTCGATGACCGAAAGTGAGCGGGTGAAGCGATGGCAGGCGGTTCGGGAGAAGACTGAGCAGCTTGGAGATGAACTGCGCGAGCTGATTGCGTCACGCAGACTCGCCGACAGAATCGTTCCCTGGTGACTCCCGCAAACACGGAAGCGTCAGGATAAAAGCCGAGCTCTCCCCAAACGTGCTGGTTGCCATGAGCTCACCGCCCATCCGGCGCGCAAGGTCGCGGCTGATCGAAAGACCCAACCCCGTGCCGCCGTGCGCAGTAGTGAAGTCGCGACCAACCTGGACGAAGGGCTCGAACACAGCCTGCAGCTTGTCGGGTGGTATACCGGAGCCATCGTCGCTCACCGTTATTATGACCTCGTCATCGGGCGAACTGCAAAGCACGTCCACATGGCCTCCACGCTCGGTGAACTTGATGGCGTTCGACAGGAGGTTCAGCAGAATCTGGGTGATCTTCTCAGCATCTCCCACCGCGACTGCAGATCCTGCGTCGTTGGTTATCGAGAAGTGGAGATCCTTCTCCCTCATCTGCGGCTTGACCAGTGCCTCCAGCCCATCCAGAACTTCCTTGATGTTCACCGGGTCGTGCCCGACATCGACATGGCCCGCTTCGATTTTCGCAAAGTTCAGGATGTCGTTGATGAGGGAGAGAAGATGTCGCTGGCTTCTATCGATTCGTTCGAGGTCAGCTAGCTGGTCTTCGGTCACGGCCCCCCTGACGCCGAGTGTCAGCAGCTGCGTGTAGCCTGCAATGGCATTGAGCGGTGTGCGAAGCTCGTGCGACATCGTCGCGAGAAACTGATTCTTCGCAGCATTCGCCTCTTCTGCCTGAAGTCGTGCTGCTCTTTCGCTTTCGACGAGATCGCGAACATCGAGTTGTCGCTGTCGGGCCCGCTGCGCCGACCGAATCACCGTCGTCAGGGTGGCGACCCGGACCGGGCGCTCGAGCAGCGTCACGTTTCCTTTCACCGCTACACCACTCAGCGCGCGTGGAAGCGCGTTGGACAGTTCGCCCTCACCAGTCAGCAGGACGATCGGAATGTCGGACCACGAAGGCTGGTTGTTCAATGATTCAAAGAGCACCGTACGCGATTCGGGGTCCAGCGCCTCTTCAGCGAGGACCAGAACCGCTGCTTCATCATCGGCGATCGAGCTGCAAACGTCTTCCATCGTCGCGCACGGCAGTACGACGAGACCCGCTCTCGTAAGCACGCGCTCAGCAACGGACGTATCTCTTCCGGTGGGCGTGAGGAACGCGACGGGAAGCTGCTGCGTCGGATCTGCGAGCAGTCTGTTGGCGCTTTCTCCGGTCTCGGCTCTACCTGACGCTGTCAACTTTGCTCGATCTCCGGCTCTGCCTCTTGCATCAGGGGCGTCATGGTACCCGTGTAGTTCGGGACGCCGGTGAGGACGCCCTGAAAGTTTCTAAGCGGATCGCCGACCTTGAGCCCGCCCGTCCCAACCATGAATTCTCTGATCGTCCGCTCGTGGTTCCCGCTTCGCCGCTTTACCACTGAAATCGCCTGACGCACTGAGCCGTTGAACTCGAAGTAGCGCATCAGGACCACGGCATCCGCGAGGTAACTCACTTCCGCTGCCTCATCGACCGGGTGACCAAAAACGCCGTGCTGGACCAGCGTCATGATGCAGGTCACGCCATTGTTCGAGAGGAAGCTCAGCAACTCGTGCACCTGAATGGGAAGCAGTCGTTCTTCCGGCATCGACTGCATGTAGCCGTTGATGGAATCGATCACCACAAGTGAGATGTTCTCGCGTTCTACCGCGTCGACCAGCTGGCTCGCAAACTCGCCAGGCGAAAGGGAAGTCGGCTCGACCTGCTGAAGCCGAATCTGCCCGCCCTCGATGGCGTCGCTGACGTCCATCTCCAAAGCCTCGGTCCGCAAACGGAACGTGCTCATCCGCTCATCGAAGAGGTAGAAAAGAACGCGCTCGCCGCGCTGGATCGCTGAATGTGCATACTGGCTGCAGAGAATCGATTTGCCGGTGCCGGCCGCGCCCGTGATGAGCAGGCTCGTACCACGCGTGAGCCCGCCGCCCAGCATCTGATCGATTCTGGAGTTCCCGCTCGACAGTATTTCGAGCGTGGATTCGACCCGTGCGTCGTCGTGCAGGATCCGCGGGAACACTGCAAGGCCGCCAGTCGTAATGCGAAAATCGTGATAGCCCCCGCGGAACCTGGACCCGCGGACCTTCGTGACCTGAAGCCGGCGACGCTCAGCTCCGTACTCCAGAGCGACATGCTCCAGAACGATCACACCATGAGCAAGGCTGTGTAGCTGCAGGTCGCCTTCAGGTGATGTCTTGTCGTCGAGGAGCAGCACGGTGCCGGGCCGTTTCATGAAGAACTGCTTGACTGCAAGTATCTGACGGCGGAAGCGAAGAGGCTCGCGGGCGAGCAGCCGCATTTCGGACAGCGAATCAAAAACGACCCGCGCCGGTTCGAGCGTCTCGATAGTTCGGAGTACCGCATCGATCGTCTGCTGAAGCTCGACCTCTGCCGGATGGAAAATCGTATACTCCTCGTCGTATCCGGCAGGCGACTGGGAGGCGAGCTCGAAAACCTCGATGCCATCGAGGGTCCACCCGTGAGAAGCCGCAACTCCCTCCAGTTCCTCGCGACTCTCCGACAACGTGACGTACAGGCCTTTCTCGCCCTGTCGGACTCCTTCACGGAGGAATTGAAGGGCCAGGGTGGTCTTACCCGTACCGGGTGATCCGTCGAGCAGATACAGGTGGTTGCACGGAAGGCCTCCGTTCAGGATCTCGTCGAGGCCGGAAACACCCGTGGCCGCGCGGTTCTGGTCGGTAGTCAGTTCCCGGTCGAGACCCGCGGGAGTGTCTATCAATTGAGGCATTCCTTTATGTTTTGTCGTCACGAGAAGGATGTTTTTCGAGCAAACCTTGCCCCGCTAGGCGCATAAACCGTGCAAAAGCGCATTTCGGGCCCCGCCGTCCCTGTCTGACAAGTCTGGCCAACGGTATCATCCCCGTAATGGAAAACGCCCACACCTTTCTGGAAAACCTTGCGCTCGTCCTGTGCACCGCGGCAGTGACGTCGTTCCTGTTCCAGAGGCTCAGGCAGCCGGTAATCTTCGGATACCTGCTCGCCGGCATGATCGTGGGCCCGTACCTGCCGATTCCACTGGCGGCGGACGAGCGTGTGCTTCGGACACTGTCCGAGCTTGGCGTCATACTATTGATGTTCTCCCTCGGGCTGGAGTTCCGCCTGAAGCGGGTGGCCCAGATCGCCGCCACTTCCGGCCTGGCCGCGATTCTCGAAACCAGTACGATGCTCGGCCTCGGATATTTCGCCGGGTATCTGCTCGGCTTCAGCCAAATCGAGTCGATCTTCACCGGCGCCATCGTCGCTATATCGAGCACGACGATCATCGCAAAGGCCTTCGAGGAGAACTCTGTTCACGGACGGCTTCGCGAGATCGTGTTCGGGATGCTGATTGTCGAAGATCTCATCGCCATCATTCTGCTTGCGCTCCTGACAGCGATTGCCAGCGGCGCAGGGCTGTCGGCGATGAGCCTCGGTATCACGCTCGTCAGGCTCACCACGTTTCTGGCTGGTCTCGTTCTCGTCGGCATGATCTTCGTGCCTCGTTTCGTGAGGGCGATCGTAAAGAGTGAGCGCACCGATACGATGTTGGTGGGCGTCATCGGGCTATGCTTTGCCGCCGCCTACCTCGCCTACACGTTCGGGTATTCGGTGGCACTCGGCGCGTTCATCATGGGCTCTCTCGTTGCAGAATCAGGTGAAGCCATCAGGATCGAGCGGCTGGTGCACCCGGTGCGCGACATGTTCGTCGCCATCTTCTTCGTTTCCGTCGGATCATTGATTGATCCGCGCGTCATCGCTGATTACTGGGTTGCAGTCATTTCGCTGAGCGTGATAGTGATCACCGGTAAGGTCCTCGCGGTGACAGCAGGGTCGTTCATTACAGGTAATGGATTGAGGCATTCGATCCAGAGCGGCATGAGCCTGGCTCAGATCGGTGAGTTCTCGTTCATAATCGCCGGCGTCGGTCTGGCGTCCGGTGTGATCAGGCCGTTCCTGTATCCGGTCGTTGTCGCTGTGTCAGCCATCACAACGCTCGTGACGCCATGGCTCATTCGAGGATCTGAGCCAGCGGCGATGTTCGTCGACCGCAAACTGCCTCGGCCGATTCAGACTTCTGTGGCGCTGTACGCATCGTGGGTCGACCGCATCCGCA
>JAYUWU010000312.1:0-51135 GCA_043753365.1 Gemmatimonadaceae bacterium
GAACAGGTTCGGCCTGATCGCGACCGTCGAGCACATCGAGTACGATCCGAACCGCTCGGCGCGCATCGCCCTGGTCTCGTACGAGGACGGCGAGAAGCGTTACATCCTGCACCCGCGCGGGCTGTCCGTCGGCGACAAGGTCGTGTCCGGTCCGGGCTCGGACATCCGCATCGGGAATGCGTTGCCGCTGCGCGAAGTGCCGCTCGGCACGGACGTGCACAACGTCGAGCTGCTCCCCGGCCGTGGCGGCCAGATGGCGCGCTCGGCGGGCACGTCGCTCCAGGTTGTGGCCAAGGAAGGCGAGTACGTCACGCTTCGCATGGCGTCGACCGAGATGCGTCTCGTGCACGGCAACTGCCTGGGCACGATCGGCACGGTCGGCAACGCGGAGCACGAGCTGCTGTCGCACGGCAAGGCGGGCCACTCGCGCTGGAAGGGACGGCGCCCGAAGGTCCGCGGCGAGGTCATGAACCCGGTGGATCACCCGCACGGCGGTCGCACGAGAGGCGGACGCAACGTGGTGAGCCCGTGGGGCAAGAAGGAAGGCGTGAAGACGCGCAACAAGAAGAAGCCGTCGGAGCGTCTCATCGTCCGCGGCCGCAAGCGCGGCAAAGCGACGAAGTAGCCCAAACCCGAGATTCGTTAAATGGCGAGAAGCGTAAAGAAGGGCCCGTTCATTCAGGACGCCCTGATGAAGAAAGTGGATGTGATGAACTCGAACAACGCGAAGAAGGTCATCAAGACCTGGGCGCGGTCGAGCACCATTATTCCTGACTTCGTCGGACACACGTTCGCGGTGCACAACGGGAACAAGTTCATCCCCGTGTACGTCACGGAAAACATGGTCGGCCACAAGCTTGGCGAGTTCTCGCCGACGCGCTTGTTCCGCGGGCACACCGGTGCCAAGGCGGTAGACAAGAAGGCCAGCGGCGTGCCGTCAGGACCGAGGAAGTAGCACATGGCCATCAGGAAGAAGACCGCTGAAAAGGCGGAGAGCGCCGAAAAGAGCGCCGCTGCTCCAGCGAAGAAAGTTGCCGCGAAAAAGGCGACTGCGACGAAGGCCGCGGCTAAGACTGCCGCTAAGACTGCCGCTAAGACTGCCGCTCCGCGTCGCGCTTCGCAGCAGGTACCGCAGATCGCCGATGCTGTCGCGATTCTTCGCGGCACCAGGCAGTCGCCGTACAAGATGCGCCTCGTGATGGATCAGATCCGCGGCAAGAACGTGAACGAGGCGCTTGGCCTCCTCAAGTTCTCCAAGAAGGGCGCCGCGGTGCAGATCGAGAAGACACTGAACTCAGCCGTCGCGAACGCGGAATACGCTGCGCGGCAGAACAACGAGTCGCTCGACGTCGACACGCTCTACATCAAGCACGCGATCGTGAACGAAGGCCCGAAGATCAAGCGATTCATGCCTGCTGCTCAGGGGCGGGCAACTCCAATTCAGAAGCGTACGAGCCACGTGCACATCGTGGTCGGCGCGAAGGAAGGCAAGTAATGGGACAGAAAGTTCATCCGATCGGCTTCCGTCTTGGCATTTCCAAGACGTGGAGATCGACCTGGTACGCCGACCGTGACTTCCCCGCGCTTCTGCGCGAGGATGAGCTGCTTCGCAACTATCTGAAGCAGCGGCTCGGGCACGCCGCCATTGCCGACATCCGCATCGAGCGGAAGCCGGGCAAGGTGGTCGTGACGATTCACACCGGTCGTCCCGGCGTCGTAATCGGAAAGAAGGGAACCGAAGTCGACCAGCTTCGTGACGAGCTCGCGCAGATCTCCGGCAAGGAAGTCGGAATCAACGTCGAGGAGATCAAGCGTCCCGAGCTCGATGCACAGCTTGTCGCTGACAACATCGCGAACCAGCTCGCGCAGCGTATCTCGTTCCGTCGCGCGATGAAGCGCGCGGTTCAGAGCGCGATGCGGATGGGCGCTGGCGGAATCAAGATCAAGTGTGGTGGCCGTCTCGGCGGAGCCGAGATCGCGAGGACCGAGGGTTATCACGAGGGTCGTGTGCCGCTGCACACGCTTCGCGCTGACATCGACTACGCGACCAGCACAGCGAAGACGACGTTCGGCACAATCGGCGTGAAGGTCTGGCTGTTCAAGGGCGAGATAGTAGAAGATCGCCGCGGCAAGACTTACTCGACTGGCGTCTAGGAGAGAGATCGATGCTTAGTCCGAAGAGAGTCAAGTTCAGGAAGATGTTCAAGGGCCGCATGAAGGGTCTGTCGACCCGCGGCTCGACCGTGGCGTTCGGCGCCTACGGCCTCCAGGCGCTGGAACCCGGGTGGGTTTCAAACCGCCAGATCGAGGCTGCACGTGTCGCGCTCACCAGGCACATCAAGCGTGGCGGAAAGGTCTGGATCAGGATCTTCCCCGACAAGCCGATCACCAAGAAGCCGGCCGAGACCCGCATGGGTAAGGGAAAGGGCTCACCCGAGGGATGGGTGGCAGTGGTGAAGCCGGGACGCGTGATGTTCGAGCTGGAAGGCGTTACGCCCGAAATCGCAAAGAAGGCAATGGCACTCGCCGGCGCCAAGCTCGGCGTGAAGTCGAGATTCGTCGCTCGTGAGGAGGCGCATACAGATGCTGAGTAGCACCGACATACGCGAATTGAAGGAAGCCGAGATCGTTGCCAAGATCGCCGAGATGGAAGAGGAGAGGTTCCGCCTCAAGTTTCGCGCGGGAACGGAGACTCTCGAGGATCCGCTTCGGCTTCGTGTAATCAGGAAGGACATTGCGCGGCTCAACACAGTGCTGCGCGAGAAGATCATCGGGATCGCCGAAGCTGGAACCTCGGCGTCGCTCCCAAAGGCGGGTGGCGCAAAGACGCGCCGCATTCGCCGAAAAAAGTCGGGTGCGACCCGCTCGAGCAAGAGGGCATAGGGAAGAATGGCTGATACACAGCAGAACTCTCAGACGGTGAGCCGCGCAGCACGCAAGTCGCGCGTCGGCCTCGTGGTGAGCGACAAGATGGAGAAGACCGTGGTCGTCTCGATCGAGCGCCGGGTGCAGCATCCGGTTTACGGCAAGATGGTTCGCCGGACGAAGCGCTTCAAAGCGCACGACGAGATGAACGAGGCGAAGACTGGTGACACCGTGCGGATCATGGAGACCCGCCCGATGTCGAAGGACAAGCGCTGGCGCGTCGTCGAGATCGTCGAGCGGGCCCGATAGTCACTACGATCTAATCCCAGGAATTTTCCGATGATTCAACAGGAATCGGTGGTCAAGGTCGCGGACAACTCGGGCGCGAAGACAGCGCTCGTGATCCGCGTGCTCGGCGGGACCCGCCGGCGTTATGCCGGGCTCGGCGACGTCGTGATCGTGGCCGTCAAGAATGCGCTGCCGAATGGAACAGTGAAGAAGTCAGAGGTGGCTCGCGGAGTAGTGGTGCGCACCGCAAAGGAGACGCGCCGCAAGGATGGCTCGTACATCCGCTTCGACGAGAATGCCATCGTGATCATTAATGAAGCGGGCGAGCCCCGTGCGACTCGTATCTTCGGCCCGGTGGCGCGTGAGCTCCGCGAGAAGAAGTACATGAAGATCGTATCGCTCGCTCCGGAGGTCTTGTAGCATGCGCGATCTGAAGCACAGAAAGACTGCCAAGAAGCGGAGCAGGACGAGGCACGGCGTGAACGCCGAGCGTCTCAAGCTGCACGTGACCAAGGGCGACACCGTGCGCGTGATGCGCGGTGACGACAAGGGCAAGGAAGGAAAGGTCATGCGGATCTACCCGAAGACCGGCCGAGTGCTGGTCGAGGGGATCAACATGGTAAAGAAGCATCGCAAGGCGCGGACGGCAGAGGAGCAGAGCGGCATCATAGAGATGGCTGCCCCGGTTCACTCGTCCAACCTGATGCTTCTTGATTCGAAGACCGGTGAGCCGACCCGCACCAGGGCCCGGATCGACACCGACGGAACGAAGGAGCGCGTCGGCGCTCGCTCGGGGGAACCGATCCCCCGCACGCGCTGACGGGAGAGAGATAAATGGCAACGGCAGAGAAGAAGGGCGGAAAGCCCGCGAAAGGGGGCGGTAAGCCCGCAAAGGGCGCAGGCGCTCCTCCGCAGCAGCAGAAAAAGGCGAAGGGCGACAAGAAGCGCGAGGAGTTCAAACAGGGACCACACGCCGGTGTGGATCTGCCGATTCCCGCGCCGCGCCTGAAGAACTACTACGTGAACACGGTTCGCGCGCGCCTCCAGGAGCAGTTCGGCCTGAAGAACGTGCACGAGATTCCGACCGTCTCGAAGATCGTCGTGAACTGTGGTGTCGGTGAAGCGATCAAGAACCCGAAGATTCTCGATGCTGTAATCGAGGAGCTCGCGATCATCACCGGCCAGCGCCCGACTCGCCGCAAGGCAAAGAAGTCGATCGCTAACTACGGTCTTCGCGAAGGCCAGGAGATCGGTGCGGCGGTGACGATGCGTGGAGCCCGCATGTGGGAATTCCTCGATCGCTTCATCACCGTGGCAATTCCGAGAATCCGCGATTTCCGCGGCGTGAATACGCGCTCGTTCGACGGCCGGGGCAACTACAGCCTGGGCGTGAAGGAGCAGATGATTTTTCCGGAGATCAACTACGACATGGTAGACCAGATCCACGGAATGGACATCACGTTCGTCACGACGACGAACAGGGACGACATGGCGCTGGCGCTGTTGCGCGAGCTGGGCATGCCGTTCCGGGGCGAAGAGAAGCCCATCATCGTGCAGTCGTGATGACTGACAGTAAAACCTTTCTGGTAGAGAGAGTTTAGATGGCGCGAAAGGCCATGGTGGAGAAGAGCAAGCTGAAGCCGAAGTTCGCGGTGCGAAAGCACAACCGCTGCCAGCGTTGTGGCAGGTCACGCGCGTTCCTCAGAAAATTCGGCATCTGCCGAATCTGCTTCCGCGAGCTGGCACTTTCGGGACTGATCCCGGGCGTGCGCAAGGCGAGCTGGTAAACCAACTACTTCTATGCGTCAATCGAGCACTGCGTACTGCGAACTGACTCATGACTGCGAACTAACTCCGTACTACGTACTAAGTGCGCAGTACGCAGTTAGCACGCAGTAATCAGTCAGTACGAAGTACGCAATGATTCATTGATACGATAGGATGAGGAAACGAATAGCATGAGCATGACAGATCCGATCGCCGATATGCTGACGCGCATCCGCAATGCCTGCGGAGCGAAGCACCGCCGCGTCGACATGCCGGGATCGAAAGTAAAAGTCGAGATCGCCCGTATCCTGAAGGACAACAACTTCATTCAGGATTTCCGGACACTCGAAGAGGAGAGCGGCCGCAAGACGCTGCGCGTCGTACTCAAGTACGCGCAGAGCGGGCAGCCGGTCATCCGCGAGCTGAAGCGTGTGTCGACGCCCGGCCTCCGCAAGTACGTCGGCGTCGCGGAGATTCCGCGCGTCCGCAACGGCCTCGGCATGGCGATCCTCAGCACCTCGCAGGGGCTGATGTCGGATCGTCAGGCTCGTCAGGCGCGCACGGGCGGCGAGATTCTCGCCCTCGTCTGGTAACGGATACAACTATGTCACGTATTGGAAAAAATCCGATCTCGGTTCCGTCCGGTGTTACGATCACCGTCGATGGCAACCGCGTAACGGTAAAGGGACCGAACGGCGAGCTTTCGAGAACGATTCCCGCCGACATGATCGTTTCGCAGGAAAGCGGCACCGTCACGGTGAACCGCCCCAGCGACGATCCGAAGCACAAGGCGCTTCATGGACTGTCGCGTACGCTCATCGCCAACATGGTCGAAGGCGTCACGAAGGGTTTCTCGAAGCAGCTCGATATCGTAGGCGTTGGCTACAAGGCTGAGACCCGTCCTTACGGACTGCAGCTCGCCCTCGGCTTCTCCCACGCTGTCGAGTACAAGGCGCCGAAGGGCATCACGCTCAAGGCACCGCTCCCGACGCAGATCATCATCGAGGGAGCGAACAAGGAAATCGTGGGACAGGTGGCCGCCGAGCTGCGCAGCCTCCGTCCACCCGAGCCGTACAAGGGCAAGGGCATCAAGTACGCAGGCGAGCAGATCCGGCGTAAGGCCGGAAAGGCGGGAGGCAAGTAATGGGTAAGACGGCATTCACCAACACGCGTTCGTCGCTCAGGTCGCGCCGCCACTTCCGTGTTCGCAAAAAGGTGAACGGAACCGGCGAGAGACCGAGGCTCGTGATCTATCGCTCGCTCAAGCACATCTACGCGCAGCTCGTCGACGATGTGACGCAGCGCACGCTGATGACGGTGACCGATTCAGGTCTCGAGGGAAAGAAGGTCGAGAAGTCCGCCGAGGTCGGCAAGAGAATCGCTCAGAAGGCGAAGGAAGCCGGCGTCACCAAGGTCGTTTTCGACCGTGGCGGTTACAAGTATCACGGCCGCGTGAAAGCGGTGGCCGACGGAGCCCGCGAAGGCGGGCTGGAGTTCTAAAGGAAAATGGCTGATAACGAAACTCAGGATAGCGCACCCTCGGAAGAGCAGTCGTCTGCACCCGCGGCCCGTACCTCGGGCGGCGGTGGTCGCAGCGCGCGCAGCGGCGGCGGAGCCGGTGGACGTGGCGGTCGCGGTGGCGGCGGACGCGGTGGACCTGGCGGTGGACGCGGCGGACAGGGTGGCGGCGGACGCGGTGGCCCCGGCGGCGGTGCCGGCGGCGGTGGTCGCGATGGCGGCCCGGGCCGCTCGCGTGACGGCAAGGGTGGTCGCGATGGCGGACGTGGCGGCGATGGCCGCGGCGGCGACGGCGGAAGCGAGCTCGTCGAGAACGTGATCGCGATCAACCGCGTTGCCAAGGTCGTGAAGGGTGGACGTCGTTTCTCCTTCAACGCACTCGTCGCCGTTGGCGATGGTCAGGGCAAGGTCGGCTTCGCGACCGGAAAGGCGAACGAAGTGTCGGAAGCTGTCCGCAAGGCAGTAGACGGCGCGCGCAAGAACATGGAAAAGGTTCCGATGACGGGCGGAACGATTCCGCACGAAGTCGTCGGACAGCATGGCGCAGGCAAGGTTCTGATGAAGCCGGCGGCTCCGGGTGCCGGTGTGATCGCCGGTGGCGCAGTCCGCGCGATCATGGAATGCGCGGGCATCTCCGACATTCTCACGAAGAGCCTCGGCTCGACCAATCCGCACAACATGGTGCTCGCGGCGCTCGATGGCCTGAAGCAGCTCACTACAGTAGAAGAGATCGCGCGCGAGCGGGGTGTCGAAGTGAGCTCGATCGGTTATCGCTCGAGAGCGAAGGTAAGGGAGACACAACTTGGCTAGAACTCACGTATGGTGGAACACGAAGGGTCCGCGGAGCACCCCGAAAGAGGAGCTCACGACCGGTCGTGTTCGCATCAAGCAGGTGCGCTCGGGCATTGGACATTCGTGGCGCATGCGCGCGACTCTCCAGGCCCTGGGCCTTCGCAATCACCAGGCGGAAGTGATCCATCAGGATTCTCCGGCCCTGCGTGGCCAGCTAAAACGCGTTCGTCACCTGGTTGAAGTGACGAAGATCGAGGAATAGAACCGTGGCAAAGAAAAAAGAGGGCGCAGAGTCGGTTGCAGAGGGCGCAGAGAGGATTGGACTCCACAATCTCGTTCCCGCTCCGGGCTCACATCGCGATCGCAAGCGTCTTGGCCGCGGACCGGGCTCCGGCACCGGTAAGACGTCAGGAAAGGGACACAAGGGAATCAAGGCGCGCGCGGGCCATCACGGCCCGGGCGGCGGCAAGCCTCAGTTCGAGGGCGGACAGATGCCGCTCACGAGACGGCTGCCGAAGCGTGGTTTCACGAATATCTTTCGGGTCGAGCATCAGGTCGTTCGTCTGAGCGATCTCGAGCGGCGTCTGCCTGAGGGTGCGGAAGTGACGAGAGATTCTCTCGTCAAGGCCGGCCTCATCAGCGCTCGCAAGGGTCCGGCAAAGGTGCTCGCAAATGGCGATCTGTCTCGCGCCGTCACCGTTCGCGGTATTGGTATGAGCGCGGGCGCGCGAGAGAAGATCGAAGCGGCCGGGGGCCGCGTCGAGGAGTAGAATGGCACAAAACAACCCGGCAGCGGCGGTCCAGAACATCTACAGGACCCCCGAGCTGTGGCAGAAGATAACGTTTACGTTCCTGTGCCTGGTGCTTTACCGCACGGGCGCGCACATCACCGTCCCCGGTGTAGACGTCGGCGCGATGAAGGACTTCTTCGCGAACCAGGGCGGCGGCGGAATTCTCGGGCTCTATGACCTCTTCGTGGGCGGCGGACTGTCGCGCGCGACGGTCTTTGCGCTCGGCATCATGCCGTACATCTCGGCCAGCATCTTCATGCAGATCGCCGGCGCCGTCGTGCCGACGGTCGAGAAGCTTCAGAAGGATGAAGAAGGCCGCAAGAAAGTCACGCAGTGGACGCGCTACTTCACGGTAGTGCTGGCGATCGTGCAGGCGTATGGATTCGCGTTGTTCACAATGTCGATCCAGAACGCCGTCATCAACCCGGGCTTCGGCTTCCAGGTTCAGATGATCATGTTCCTCGTCGCCGGCGCGATCTTCGTGATGTGGCTCGGTGAGCAGATCACCGAGCGTGGCCTCGGCAACGGAGCCAGCCTCCTGATTTTCTTCTCGATCATCGAGAGATTCTGGCCGGGAATCTTCAGCACCTTCCGCTTCGTGCAGACGCAGGCGGTTGGACTGTTCTCACTGCTCGTTCTCGCGATCGTCATGCTTGCCGTCGTCGCCGGAACAGTTGCGATTACGATGGCCGCCCGGCGAGTGATGATCCAGATACCGCAGCGCACGATGGCCCGCGGCCGGATGCGCGAAGCGGCGAAGAACTTCATTCCGCTCCGCGTCAACGCGGCCGGCGTGATGCCCATCATCTTTGCTCAGTCCGTCATCATCGTCCCGGGCGCACTCGCTCAGTTCACCGGTAACCCGGCGGCTCAGCGGGCGTCTGAGTACATGCAGCCCGGCACATGGCTCTACTACGTGATGTCAGCTGTACTGATCGTGTTCTTCACGTACTTCTACACGTCGATCATCTTCAACCCGATCGACTTGTCGGAGAACCTGAAGAAGCAGGGCGGCTTCATTCCTGGCGTAAAGCCGGGCTCGAAGACGGCCGAGTACATCGATCACGTGGTGACGCGCATTACGCTGCCTGGTGCAGTGTTCCTCACGTTCATAGCGCTGCTGCCGGTGTTCATTGCCGACATTATTAACGTTCCGTTCCAGTTCGGCGGTACGTCGCTGCTCATCGTCGTCGGTGTCGCACTCGACACCATGGCTCAGATCCAGCAACACCTGCTGCTCCGCAAATACGACGGCTTCATGAAGAAGGGTCGCGTACGCTATCGCGGCCGTCAGGCGATGGGCGGCTTCTAGCCGCTCGTCGCATGATAGTCGTGCTGCTTGGCCCGCCTGGCGCGGGCAAGGGAACTCAGGGCGAGATTCTGGCCGAGAGACTCGGCATCCCCAAGATCGCCACCGGCGATGTGCTGCGCGCCGCACTCCGTGACGGAACCGAGCAGGGACTGGCCGCGAAAGCATACATGGACCGCGGCGACCTCGTCCCCGATTCGGTAATCCTCGGCATCATGAAGGATGTGCTGGCGTCACCCGCCGCGACGAAAGGCGCAATTCTCGATGGTGTCGTGCGCACAGTCCCGCAGGCCGACGGACTCACCATGATGCTCGCCGAGCTGGGTCGAAAGGTCGACATGTTTCTCCTGTTCGACGTCGACGACGACGAGCTCGTGAAACGCCTGGGCGGACGCACTGTCTGCGAGAAGTGCCAGACTCCTTACCGCGGCCTCGAGCCCGGGACTGAATGCGCGAAGTGCGGGGGTACGGTCGTTCGCCGCAAGGATGATGAACCTGAGTCGATAAGGAACCGCCTCGAGGTTTACCGGGCCCAGACCGAGCCGGTGATCGAATGGGTGAAGGACAGAAAGCTGGCGTTCGAGAAGATAGATGCGTCAGGTGAACTCGATGAGATCACCGACCGGGCGATGAAGGCGCTCGAGCTGTGATTCAGCTCAAGTCTCAGCGCGAGATCGAGATAATGGCGCGGGGCGGCAGGATCCTCGCGGAGACCGTCCAGCTCATGGAACGGTCGGTAAAACCAGGGATGACGACGGCTGACCTGGATGCTATTGCCGAGGAGTTCATACGGAGCCACAAGGGCGCTGTACCGTCGTTCAAGGGACTCTACAATTTCCCCGCAAGCATCTGCAGCTCGATCAATAACGAGATCGTTCACGGCATCCCGTCCAGGAAGCGGATTCTGGCTGAGGGAGACCTCGTCTCCATCGACGTCGGGGTTTTCTACGAAGGCTATCACACCGACTCAGCGACAACTGTTGCCGTCGGCACCGTGAGCGATGAATCTGCACGGCTCCTTACGGTCACTCGAGAGGCGCTGAATGCAGGCGTCGCGGCAGCGAGACCGGGCAATCATCTCGGTGATATCGGTGCCGCGGTTCAGGAAGTAGTCGAGGCGGCCGGGTTCAGCGTGGTGCGCGATCTGGTGGGACATGGCATCGGCACTGGCTTTCACGAGGAGCCGCAGGTTCCCAACTACGGCAAGCCAAAGAGAGGGATCCGCCTCGTCTCAGGGCTGACGATCGCCATCGAGCCGATGGTCAACATCGGCAAGCCGGGAATCCGCACGATGCCCGACAAGTGGACCGTCGTTACGGTCGATGGAACGCGGTCCGCGCACTTCGAGCACACGGTTGCGATAACCGATGAAGGTCCGCGCGTACTGACTGCCGCCTGATTCTATTGAGCGGGGTTGGCAACGCCTCTTTCCAGTTCGAGAGGCGGTAACCGCCGCTCGAAATGTACGAACAGCCGACCGTCTTCCAACCGAGAGCCCGTATCGGTCTGAGCAAGCAGCGGCGCCAGCATCAATGCGTCGCCTTCGAGCGTCCACCCGTATTCGGAGACGACTACGATCCGTCTCGCGTACGTACCATTGGGATAGAGGTTGAGCGCAGCACCCGCGACCCCGCCTGCCGCAAACGTCTCGCCCTTCCGCTCTACGTTGAGCGATCCAGAAACAATCCGGTCCATCCAGGCTCGGCGCATGTCGCCCCCAATTCTGTGGACTAACTGGTAAGCGCCCTTTCAACCGCGGTGGATGCCTGAACGGCGTGGCTCGATGAGGCGGCAACGAGCTCCGCAACTTCTTTCTCGAGATGCGCGCCGCGAGATCTGTCGGTCAGTGACGCGACATTTACCCTCACATTATATGCCGCTCCCTTGCATCCTGCTTCAGCAAGCATCGCCGCGACGCCAGCGTCAGTGATAGCGTTCGAGTTACCCTTGCCGGCCACGACCGCAGCAAGTGCGGCTGCCTGCGCGCAAAGGCGCGCCGTTTCAAGCGGTACTTCAGCCGCACCGAGAAGAGCTACATCGATCGCCTCGGCTCTTGCATCGGAGTCGGGCTCCTTCGGAATCTTGTATGCCGCCGACACCGCTGCGTATGCAGTCGCATCCCGCTCAACCAGTCGCGACAGGGCTTCCGACAAATTGTCAGCGCTTCCCGCAACGACTGTCATCTCTGCTTCGACGTCGGCGTACTTTTTTCTTCCGAGCGTGAGCCCCGCGACCATCCTCGTAAGGGCGGCAGAGAGAGCACCCGCGTAGGCTGCGACACTGCCGCCGCCGGGCACCGGATCCGAGGATGCGATCGCCTTTAAAAAGTCAGTGGCCGTGGCTGCTGATGTGTCGGGTGCGTGGGGCGACGCCGCTTTGGCCGCGTGGTCCGATGACGCCTGCATCGCTCGCGCCACCTGTCGCTCGAGCACCTGATCGGGGGTGAACTGCGCGAGCTTGAGATAACTCTTCGACGCATCGAACAACACCTTCTCGGGCACGAGCCCGATCAGTTCGCTCCATGTCACATCCACACCCTCCGCCTTCGCCATCGTGCTGATGGTATCGAATACGGTGTGCAGCGCTGTCTCGTCAGTGTCCACGAGATTCATCGACACCTGGGCTTGGCCATCGACCTCCATTCCCAGGCCCTTCACAGCCTTGAATCCCCCTGACGACCCTCGCACGGCCTTCGCAATTGTCTTCGCGAGGGGAAGGTTCGAAACGTCGCCCAGGTAGACGTTGTAGGCCACGAGGAAAGGACGGGCGCCGATGGCTATCGCACCCGCGCTCTCATGAATCTCTGCAGGACCAAAATCGGGATCACGCTCCGGATTAGTACCGATCTCGTCGCGCAGTCCCTCGAACTGGCCTCGCCTCACATCAGCAAGGTTGACTCGCGTTGGGCGCGATGCCGCGCGCTCATACAGGTATACCGGAAGGGCAAGCTCATCTCCTACACGTTTGCCAAGCTGGCGTGCAAGCTCGATGCAATCGTCCATTGTGGAGTCCTCGAGCGGAACGAACGGGACGACATCTGTTGCCCCGATACGAGGATGCTCGCCTGTATGGCCCCTCAGGTCGATGAGCTGCGTGGCTGCGCGAATTCCGGCCATTGCGGCATCGACGACGTTCGCGGCCGGTGCAACGAAGGTTATTACCGAGCGATTGTGCGAGACGTCAGATGACGAGTCGAGAATTGTTACGCCCTCGACAGATGCTATTGCATCGCGGATAGCTTTCACAACCTCGGGACGACGGCCTTCGGAGAAATTCGGGACACATTCAATCAGTTTCATCTTTATCTTTCAGGTTGCTGTGGCATCCTGCACTGCCTTCAGGAGCCACCGGTGAATGTCAGGGTTGCCTGCCACGACTGGGCCGTGTGACAGTTGGTACGGCGTGCCGTCGATACCGGTAACTACGCCACCCGCCTCGCGAATGAGCAGCACCCCGGCTGCGACATCCCATGGAGCGAGCACAAGCTCCCAGAATCCGTCGAATCTTCCACATGCGACATCGGCAAGATCGAGAGCAGCCGACCCTGCCCGGCGTATTCCCGCCGTGTTCCTGCTCACTTCCACAAACTGCCGGGAATAAGTCTCGAGAAGCTCCGGACTCTTGAATGGAAAGCCGGTGCCGATGAGGCATCGTGACAGATGCGTCGTTGTCGACACCCGCACTGTTTCGCCGTCGAGTCTTGCGCCGCCGCCCTTCGATGCGGTGAAAAGGTCTCCACGCTGCACGTTGAGCACAACGGCCGCGATCATTTCCTGATTCTTCATCGCGCCGATCGAGACAGCGTACTGCGGATAAGCGTGCAGGAAATTCGTCGTGCCGTCGAGCGGGTCTGCGATGAATGTCAGGTTGTCACCGAACAGGTCGTCGTCAGGGCTGAGCTCCTCGCCCACCAGGACCGAGTCGGGAAACTCCTCCGCAAGAATTTCAGCTATCCTCGCTTCCGCACCGCGATCGACTTCCGTGACGAAATCCGCCGTTCCTTTTTCGACCCATTCGAGCGCGCTCAGTCCCCGGGCGGCGTCGCGAATGAAGGCGGCAGCCGCGCGCGCTGCACGCACCGCGGCGTCGAGCGCAGCCTGTGAAAGTGGACTATCTATGTCTGAATCGGTTTCGTTTGCTTGCAACGCGTTCCTCAGAACCATTAACTTCGGCCGATGTCCACGTCCCGCATCTTCAGCGGCATCCAGCCATCCGGTGAGCTGCACATCGGCAACTACCTAGGCGCCGTCAAGAACTGGGTCGTGCTCCAGCGGCAGTACGAGTCGTTCTTCTGTATCGTCGACTACCATGCCATCACCGTGCCGTACGAGCCCGAAGATCTCCGGCGCCGTACGCGTGACATGGCTATCTCGTTGCTGGCTTCGGGCGTGGATCCGGAAGCGTGCACACTATTCGTGCAGTCCGCGGTGCCGGAACATACTGAGCTCGCGTGGATATTCAACACGATTACGCCGTTGGGGGAGCTGGAGCGGCAGACACAATTCAAGGACAAATCGGGCCGCCAGGAAAGCATTGCAGCCGGATTGCTGAACTATCCTGTGCTGCAGGCTGCCGATATCCTCCTCTACAAGGCAGACCTGGTACCTGTCGGCGAGGATCAGATTCAGCACCTGGAACTGTCGCGCGAAATCTCGCGACGCTGGAACACAAGATTTTCGCCGGGTTTTGCGTTCAGTCAAGCCGACGATGGCACGGCCCGCGCCGAGGGAACTGCGCCCGAGACCGGGATGCCTCCAGGCGGCGGAGTGGAAGGCTTTTTCCCCGAGCCAAAACCTTTGTTGACGCCGACGCGGCGCATCATGGGGCTCGATGGACAGTCGAAGATGTCGAAGTCGCTTGGCAACACTGTTGGCTTGCTCGAGCATCCAAAGGACATATGGGATAAGCTCAGGCCCGCGATGACCGATCCGGCACGTGTCAGGCGGACCGACCCTGGCACTCCCGAAGTCTGCAACATCTACCATCTGCACAAGGCGTTCAGCCCGCCTGCGACTGTCGAGCATGTCGCTGTTCAATGCCGCACGGCCGGGTGGGGCTGCATCGACTGCAAGAAGGTGCTCCTCGAGTCAATGAATGCCGAGCTGCAACCGATCAGGGAGCGCGCAGCGGATATCACCGCTGACCCGTTCCGGCTCGAAAGTGCACTTGCACGAGGAGCCGAGCGGGCGCGCGAGGTTGCGGCCGATACGATGCGCGAGACAAAACACCTGATGGGGCTTACTTAAGAAAGTCACGATGACATTCGCGCCCCTGGAATTGCTGCGCGAGCTTGCATCATCTCCGCGGTTCGCCGGCAGCACCAGCGAATCAGCCGCTCGTGCCATGTGCGCCGGCGTACTGCGAGAATCCGGCTTCGTCGTTGAAGAAGCGACCTTCGAGTTCTCCGAGTTCCCCGCGCGCGCAGCGCCGCCGATGATTGCGCTCATGCTTGGCGGCACCGCGATCGGCATGGGTGCATTGGCCGCCACCGGGCACTATCAACTTGCATCGATTCTCGGAGTCGCAGTCGCGACAAGCTTGTCACCCCTTGGCGGCATGTTGGCGCGCAATGGGGTACTCGACTTTCCGTTGATGAGAAGCTCATCGGTGAACCTTGTCGCCCAGCGTCATGAGGCGCGCCCGCGCACCTGGCTCGTCGCTCACCTCGATTCGAAGTCCCAGACCATCCCGATGCTCCTTCGAATCGGATCGGCAACCGCGGCTGCAGTACTCTTCACGCTCACCGTCATCGTGATTCTGGTCCAGGCACTCGTTGGTGTGTTTGCCGCGAGTGTGCCCCTGGTTCTGGGGTTTCTGACCGCCGCGGCCCTGTTGCCGATTCTGTTGTGTTTCGTTGGGAATCGTTCAAACGGAGCGCTGGATAACGCAACCGGCGTGGTATCCATTATTGCGGCGGCGGCTCTTCTCGGGCATCGGGACGTTGGAGTTCTCATCACAAGCGGAGAGGAGTTGGGTCTCGCCGGCGCACGCGCATTCGTTAGATCCCGGACAGAAACCGGAGTCGCGATCAACTGCGACACTATCGACGATTCCGGAAAATTCCTCTTCATGCGGAGCGGCATGAGCCCTGAGTCGCTCGAGAGTGCGATCGAGCGTGCAGCGGAGCGGACCGGAGTGCTCGCGATGAGAGGCCGGCCCGGGCGAAGACTCTCGATGATGCTTCTGGGAGTCCTTGCCGACAACATTGCCTTCACCGACGCAGGCTGGACGTCGTTTACCGTCAGTCGTGGAAACCTGCGGACTCTTTCTCGCGTACATACTCACAGGGACCGCGCCGACTCGATGGGTGGCACGGGGATCGCGCAGGCAGCAGCGCTCATTGCCGCAATCGTCGAGGAGCTTTCCTGATGGCTTTACTGATACTCACCGTCGTACTCGTTATTTCGCTTGCGCTCATTCCGCTCGGGCTTCCCGGGCTCTGGATCATGATCGCCAGCGCCGTAGCGTACAATTTCCTCGTCCCGACTGACCCGATCAGTTGGATCACGCTCGTCGGCATCGCGATCCTCGGCATAGCCGCCGAATGGATCGAGTTCACGATGTCGGGAAAGTACGCGCGCAAGTACGGCGGCTCACGACGCGCCGGCTGGGGTGCGATGATCGGCGGCATGCTCGGCGCTTTTATGGGAGTCCCGGTGCCCATAGTAGGGCCCGTGATCGGCGCCTTCATCGGCAGCTTCGTGGGAGCGCTGCTCGGTGAGCTGAGCGTCGGCTCGAGCGGCGGCGCCTCCACTCGCGCTGCAACCGGCGCACTCATTGGAAGAGCGATTGCAACAGCCATGAAAATCGGGGTAGGATCGGCAGTCGCAGTCTGGATATTCCTTGCCGCAATGGCGTAGGTCCGGACTGCGGATTAAGGACTTTGCGGGTTCAGGACTAACTACAATCGACGATCGACGACTTATTGAGGATCGAGGCCTGATCGCGGACATCGACCGCCCGCTTTTCAGTTTTTGTCCTCCGTCCTCAATAAGTCGTCGATCGTCAATGGCCGTTAGTCCTGGATCCGCAATCTCAGCATGATTGACATAGGACTGATCGTCCGTAGATTGACTCAACGCCCCGGCAACCGCCGGGGCGTTTCCATTTTACATCGGCAGAATGTTCGATTCCAAGACGCGAACCGTCGTAATTGTCGGTGCACAATGGGGTGACGAGGGCAAGGGCAAACTCGTCGACGTACTCGCCGAGCGGGCTCACTGGGTCGTGCGCTACCAGGGTGGGGCGAACGCCGGCCACACCGTGCACATCGGCAAGAAGTCATTCGTGCTGCATCAGATTCCGAGCGGCATCCTGCATTCCGGAGTCAGGTGCGCGATCGGCAATGGCGTCGTGCTCGACCCCGAGACGCTCTTTACCGAGATCGACGAGCTCATCGAGGATGGAGTCGACGTGCAGGGGCGACTCTATGTCAGTGATCGCGCTCATCTCGTGCTTCCGTATCACAAGCTCATCGACTCGCTGAGCTCAGCAAGCCGCGAGATAGGAACGACGGGGCGGGGAATTGGGCCGGCTTACGAGGACAAGATCGCACGCCGCGGAGTGCGCGTACTCGACCTGCGGCATACCGGCCGCCTGCGCGCCCTGGTCGAGAAGGGCGTCGCGCATGCCAACGCCGTCCTCACAGCCTTCGGTGTGAGCGATCGAGCCGACCTCGATGCGACGATGACGCTGCTCGAGCGGCTCGCACCGCGGCTGCTTCCTATCACCGACGATGTCGGACTGGTGATTCACCGCGCGATCGCGAGCGGAGCCAACGTCCTGCTTGAGGGTGCGCAGGGATCGCTGCTCGACGTCGATCACGGAACCTATCCGTACGTCACGTCGAGCAGTACGACCTCAGGTGGTGCCGCGATCGGAGTCGGCATCGCGCCAACCTCGATTCATGCGGCGCTTGGAATCGTAAAAGCGTATACAACCCGCGTGGGCAACGGCCCCCTGCCAACTGAGCTCGACGAAGCCGAGGGCGAGCGAATGCGTAAACTCGGCAACGAGTTCGGCGCGACCACTGGCCGGCCTCGCAGGTGTGGATGGTTCGACGGCGTGGTGGTGCGTTACGCGGCGCGCGTGAACGGACTCACCGGACTCGCGGTGACCAAGCTCGACGTCCTGGATACGTTCGAAAGAATCGCCCTTTGCACCGGGTACCGCGTGGGCGAGACGCTGCACACCGAGTTTCCGGGGGACCTCTCAGACCTCGACGGCGCTGAGCCGCAGTACGAGTGGATGGACGGATGGCAGACCTCCACTGCTGACGCGCGGTCGATGGATGACCTCCCAACGGCGGCGCGAAACTACCTCGCGCGCATCGAATCGATTGTGGAGACCCCGATCGCCTACGTTAGCGTTGGCACCAGACGGGATCAGATCATAGGGATTTGAGGCGCGCCTCCCTCCGTGTTTGAACAAGCAAAGTCTATATTTAGAGGCTTATGCCCAATCAGCCTGATGTGATGGACAAGCTCGTTTCCCTGTGCAAGCGCCGCGGATTCATCTTCCAGTCATCGGAGATCTACGGCGGGACCGGATCCGTCTGGGATTACGGGCCACTGGGGATCGAGCTGAAGCGGAATCTGCAGGAGCGTTGGTGGAACGAGATGGTCCGCTCACGAGAGAATATCGAGGGGCTCGATTCGGCTATTCTCATGCACCCGCGCGTCTGGGAAGCCAGCGGCCATGTCAGCGGCTTCGTTGACCCGATGGTGGACTGCAGGAACTGCAAGAAGCGTTTCCGCGCAGACGACGGCAAAATAAAGGGCACGCCTGGCACGCCCGACGCGCAGTGCCCGGCATGCGGAATGAAGGGCACACTGGGCGAACCGCGACAGTTCAACCTCATGTTCCGCACATTCATGGGTCCCGTCGAAGACAGCGCCGCAACCATCTACCTGCGCCCTGAAACGGCGCAGGGAACGTACGTCAATTTTCTCAACGTTCAGCAGTCGACGCGCCAGCGTATTCCATTTGGCATCGCGCAGATTGGAAAAGCCTTCCGCAATGAGATCACTCCCGGGAACTTCATTTTCCGCACTCGCGAGTTCGAGCAGATGGAGATGCAGTTCTTCGTCGAGCCGGGCACGGACATGGAGTGGTTCGAGTACTGGAAGGCCGAGCGCATGCGCTGGCACCATGGCCTCGGCATTGCCGGCGATCGACTGCAATTCCATCAGCACGGTGAGGATGAGCTGGCTCACTATGCTCGAGCAGCTTTTGATGTGCAGTTCGACTTCGGCGGATCGCTTGGATTTCAGGAAGTCGAAGGAATTCATAATCGCGGTGACTTCGATCTCTCGCGGCACCAGGAGTATTCCGGCAAAAAGCTGGAGTTCTTCGATCACGGCGCCAACAAGCGATACATACCCTTTGTTGTCGAGACGGCGGCCGGGCCGAACCGTATCCTGCTGGCAATCCTCGTGAATGGATATCGCGAGGAGTCCGTAGAAGGCGAGACAGAAGGGCGCGTAGTGCTCGGATTGCACCCGTCGCTTGCTCCCATCAAGGCTGGCGTCTTTCCGCTCGTCAAGAAGGACGGCATGCCTGAGATAGCCAGAAAAATTGCCGACGACCTCCGGCCATCTTTCCCGGTGTTCTACGACGACAGCGGAGCGATCGGACGGCGCTACCGGCGTCAGGATGAAATCGGCACGCCGTTCTGCATCACGGTGGACGGTGATTCGGCCCCCGGCAACTCGGTCACGGTGCGCGATCGCGATACACTTCAGCAGGAGCGCGTCTCGATCGACGCGCTGAAGGGATACATCGCCGGGCGCATCACGGCATGACAGATCTCTCGCTCGACCGCCTGCGGCGTGACGGGCAGGCGTTCACCGAAGAAATTTCGCGCGAGAGCTACCTCGCTCACTCCGGTCACAAGGCCGTTGCCGAATTCAAGCCGATATACGACAAGTACGCGCATGTGCTTGGCGAGGATGCACTTCTCCTCACAGTTGAGCAGTTCCAGGGAACGCTGAAAGGCACTGAGGAGCACCGGGCGGCCGGCATGCTGCTCGAGTGGCAGCTGGAGTCGCAAGCGTCACGGTCCCTTGCGGAGCTCGACGAGCGCGAGATTGCGTGGGAAGGGTCTGCGTTGATCGAGACCCCGGACGGAGTGCGCGTGCAGTATCAGGCAGCTGCCATCGAGATCGCGAATGAACGCGACCGGAAGCGTCGCCTCGCCCTCGACGAAGCACGCGCGGCGCTCGTCGCGCGTGAACATGCACCGATGCGGCTCGAGCGACTGCAGCGGGAGAAGGATTTCATCGAATCGCTGGGGATCGCGCCAACCTACAACCTGGCGTTCGAGGAAATCACCGGCGTATCACTCGGTGCCCTTGCCGATGAATGCAGGCAGTTCCTGCGGGATTCCCAGTCGGCGTGGGATGATACGCTCCCGCATCACCTCCGTAAGTCGCTCGGCATTACTGTCTCGGAAGCAACGCGGTCCGATGCTCTGGCTCTCCTTCGCGCATCTGAATACGACGGAGCATTCCCAGGCAAGACTCTGCAGTCGTCGATCGCGCGGCAGCTCACTGAGATGAACGTCGATCCCTCCGCCGGGGGCAGGATCATCTACGACGTCGGCGAGAGGCCGGGGAAGCGCGCTCGCGCATTCTGCGCGCCGACGCGCGTGCCGGAGGAAGTGTACCTCGTGCTCCGGCCGCACGGGGGGCAGAGCGACTACACGACACTCCTGCACGAGGCGGGTCACGCACTGCACTTCGCCAACGTTCGCGAGGATTACCCGTTCGAGTACCGCTGGCTCGGCGACAATTCGGTGACCGAGTCCTACGCGATGCTTTTCGATCACCGGATGCAGGATCGCGGGTGGCTATTGCGTTATACCGAGCTCGGTCCCTCGCGCGTTGACGAGTTCCTTCGCCTCGCCGGGTTCGAGGAGCTGCACTACATCCGGCGCTACTGCGCGAAGCTCATTTATGAGGTCGAGGCATATGGCGACAGCGCCGACTGGAACGACCTGCCCGGCCTCTACGTCGACACTCTGACGCGCGCGACGAACTTCCAGTATCGGATTGCTGATGCGTTCGTGGATTTTGATCCGCGCTACTACTCGACGAGGTATCTGCGTGCGTGGCAGCTGCAGGCAGTGCTGAACGAGTCTCTCGTATCAAGATTCGATCTCGACTGGTACCGGAATCCCGCTGCAGGTCCGTGGCTGACCAACGAGCTCTGGGCCGAGGGGCAGAGAGAGTCCGCCGAGGAGCTGGCGGCTCGCGTTTCCATCGGCGGAGAGAAGCTCTCATTTGGTCCGCTTCTCAGGAACATCGAGAAACTGCTGGGTGCCTGACTGGGAAGCGGCAAAAGCCGAGACAGTCGAGCGCCTTCAGACGCTGATTCGCTTCGACACTACGAATCCGCCGGGAAACGAGCTTGAGCTCGCAAAATACCTGACGCATGCCCTCGAGAGCGAAGGTATCGAGACGACGCTACTCGTACCGGTCGAACGGCGCGCGGCGGTAATCGCACGTTTGAAGGGGAACGGCACGAAGCGCCCAGTGATGCTGATGGCGCACATGGACGTCGTCGGTGTCGAGCGCGAGAAGTGGACCTGCGATCCTTTCGGTGGCGTGATTCGCGACGGATACGTCTACGGCCGTGGCGCGATCGACGACAAGGGAATGCTCGCGGCGAATCTCATGACGATGCTTCTGCTGAAACGCAGCGTCATCGATGCGGGAATCGAGCTCGACCGGGACGTGATATTCCTCGCGACGTCAGATGAGGAAACGGGCGGGGAGCACGGCATCAAGTGGGTAGTCAGGAATCATCGTGGGCTGATCGATGCGGAGTTTGCGCTGAACGAAGGTGGCCGAGCGCGCATCATCGAAGGCGGCAAGCGGTATCTCGCTATCCAGACCGCTGAGAAGATCTCCCACATGGTTACCGTTACCGCTCGCGGACCTGCTGGACATTCGGCCATTCCGCTGGTGGATAACGCGATTTTCAGGCTTGGCCGCGCGCTTGCCCGGCTGTCGGATTACCGTGAGCCGGTGTCGCTCAATGAAACGACTCGACGTTTCTTCGGAGAGCTTTCGCGTGTCTGGCCGAACGAAATCGAACGGAATGCGATGGCTGCGCTGGTGTCGTCAGATGCAAGCGAGTCTGCGAGAGGCGCTGGCGTGCTTGCGGCAATTCCCGTACTGAATGCCGTGATGCGTAACGGGATTTCGGCCACAAAGGTCACCGGTGGTGTGGCTGGCAACGTCATCCCCGCAGAAGCCAGTGCTGTGCTCAACGTGCGGACGATCCCCGGTCACGATATCGATGGCATCGTCGCGCGGCTCGAGCAGTGCATTGATGATCCGGATGTTGAGGTATCCATTACCGCTCGGGGCCAGGATGCTCCGGCATCGAATCAGGACTCTGCGATGTTCGAGGCCATTTCCGCGTCGGCCACGCTCATCGATCCCGAGATCACGGTGGTGCCGTACCTGAGTACCGGCGGCACTGACAGCTCCCACCTGCGGAGGGCGGGGATCGACTCATATGGTATCCTGCCGTTCCCGATGGAGCAGCCGGATGAGGAGCGCATGCATGGCCATGATGAGCGTGTCCCGGTCGAGTCGCTGCATTTCGGGACGCGGCTCATATTCGAGTCGATCCTCAGGGTTTCCTCGGGAGGATCGACTCGCGCGGCGGAAACCAGGAGTGCCGCGAACGCCCGGCGGCCGGTAGATTGACATCAGAAAACTGACCACCAGACACCCGACAGAAGCGTGAATTCACAGCGAGCTCGTACACTTCAGGAAGCCGTGACCGTTCTTTCGCCGGAAGACGTAGTTGCCGCGGCACGGACGTTCTTCGGTCGCCGCTCCGGCATCTACTCGGCCTTCCTTGATAAGGAAGGACCCGGCTACGTCACGTTTCGCGGGCAGGGTGGGGAGGAGATTGTAATCGGAGCAGTGGCGCAGGGTACCGACACGCACGTGACTGCATCGACGTACCTCTTCGATCAGCAGGTTGCGCGGTTTCTTTCGGCGCTGCCTGTTCGCGCGGCGTTCGTGACTGCTCCGGTCGAAGCGGTAGCCGGGGTGGAAGCATGACTGCTCCATTCGTTACCGAACTCCGTGCGACTGATGATGTCGTTACGATTGCCGGCGAAGGCAACGTGCTGCATCTCCGCGTGCAGGTTGCCGAGCTGTGGGATGCGATGCGCGTCGATGCTCCACCCCGCGTCAGTTTTGCAGCTGTCAAACAGGTTGCGCTTGCAACATTTTTCCCCGCAGGGTCGGGTGTCATGGACTTTGTAGGCAAGGTCCGCGGGTTCGAGATACTCCATGAGCACGAGAGCATCGAAGCGTGCGGAATTCGTGATGGCTCCACCATTCTCCTGACGAGGCGCAGACGGAGGCCGGTGAAATAGCTGGTCCTCTGCCGATGCGAGTCGGGTTCCTGTCGCATTCAGACTGCGGCCGGCATGACACTGGGTGGGAGCACCCCGAGCATGTCGGCCGTTTGCGCGCCATAACCCGCGCGCTTCGCAACGATCCGGGTTTGTGGGAAGCTGTGGATCAGCTCGAGGGGCGGCACGCGACACCAGACGAGCTGTCGCTTGGACACGAGCCGCGCTATGTGGCGATGATCAGGAGTCTCGCGGAATCCGGCGGCGGCAGGCTCGACAACGACACAGTGGTCAGCGAGGGCTCATGGGATGCCGCGACTGCGGGCGCGGGTTGCGTCTTCGAGGGAGTCGACCGCGCGATGTCGGACTTGAATCGCCGGTCATTCTGCGCGGTCAGGCCGCCAGGGCATCACGCGCTGTACGACCGCGCGATGGGCTTCTGTCTTTTCGGCAACGTCGGGCTCGCGGCACACTACGCGCGGAAGCGTCATGCGGCGCAGCGCATTCTCATCGTCGATTGGGATGTGCATCACGGCAACGGGACGCAGGCGCTCGTCGAGAACGAGCCGGATATTCATTTCGTCTCGATGCACCAGTGGCCGTGGTATCCCGGCACCGGCGCCGCGAGCGATCGCGGGCCGCACAGGAGCGTGTGGAACATCCCGATGCCCGCTGCGCGCAAACCTGATGAATATGTCGAGGCGCTTGAGCGTGGTATCGACAGCGCGACCAGCGGTTTCGTGCCCGACCTCATCCTGATCTCGGCGGGGTTCGATTCCATGTATGGCGACAAGCTCGGGGGCTTCACGCTCCAGCTCGAACACTTTGACGCGCTGACGAGGTCACTCGTGTCGCGCGCTGAGAGCTGGTGCGGCGGACGACTCGTCAGCGCTCTGGAAGGAGGCTACGTTCCAGACCAACTTGGTGAAGCCTGTATCTCACACCTGAGAGCACTCGCATGAGCGTTGTGAAGTGGAGTTGCTACTACGGCCCCGACGGGCCTGACGGAACTGTGAGCACGGATCTCTCCGTCGAGGAAATTCGGGAGAGGCTCGACTCCGGTGTCGGGACGCTGTGGGTGGACGTTGACAATCGTGATCCGTTCCAGGTCGAGCTGCTCAGCAAGGTTTTCAGGTTTCACCCGCTCGCCATCGAAGACAGCCTCAATCCGAACTCGCGCGTCAAGTTCGACGAGTACAAGGGGTTCGTCATACTGATCGTAAGGACCGTGTCGTTCGTCGATGATACGGAGGATCCGTACGACATCGAGACAGTCAACTTCACGTGCTTCCTTGGCGCAAACTATCTCGTCACCGTTCATGGCGGCCATACGGTGCCCGTGGACGCAACGATCGAGATCCTGCGCAAGCGGCCAGAGCTTGCAGCGGCCGGGCCCGCGCGGCTGATGCATGCTGTCGTGGATGAGACGGTAAATGCCTACTTCCCGATTCTCGACCAGATCGACGAGTTCATGGACAGCCTCGAGGAGCGTGTTTTTGCGAGCTTCGACCGCGACTCACTCAGGGAGATATTCAGCGTCAAGCGGCTGGTTCTGTCGCTCAGGCGGCACCTTGCTCCGGAACGGGATGTCTTCAGCGTAGTTACAAATCGGCCGAGCGCGCTGTTGACAGTCGAGACGCAGATATACTATCGGGACATTTACGATCACGTTCTTCGGATAAACGATGCTCTGGAGACGTATCGCGAGTTGCTCGGCAACACCCTTGATAGTTACTTAACTCAGGTATCGAACAGGCTCGGGGCGGTTACCAAAGCCCTGAGCGTGGTCGCGACGATCAGCATTCCGTTCGTGATAGTCAGCGGAATGTGGGGGATGAATTTCACTCACATTCCTTTTGCGGATTCTCCGTATGGTTTCTGGGCGATGCTGGCGCTTCAGCTCGGGCTCGGTGGTATTCTCCTCTTGATTCTCAGATGGCGCAAACTCCTTTGACCTCACTCCGTTTCTACGGCGTCGCCGCTCATGATCCCACGTCGGGTCACGAGCTCGCGGAGCACACCTCGCTCGTTCAGCTGCGGTCCCTCGCTGCCGTCGTGGCCCCGAGCAAGTACAGCCGGCTCGTTCTCGACGAAAAGGAGATGAACGATTACACCCGGGTTCTCGAGGAAGTCCAGGCACAGACAGCGGTTCTCCCCGCGCCGCCCGGGACGATCTTCAAGTCCCGGGACAGTCTGCTCCGGTGGCTCGAGCTGCATTATTTCACGCTGACGCAAACGATGACGGCGGTGGAGGGACATGGCCAGGCCAGGCTCACGGTGACAAAATCTGCGCATGCCGATCCCGCCAACTGGACCGGTGACGAGGCGAAAGAGAGCGCGAAGCAGCTGGTTGCCGCAGCGTCCCAGAGCATGCGAGTTCTGCGAAGCCAGGCAGCAGCGACGATAACGCTGCCCGTGGCTGACGATGAAACGCGTGTCATATCGCAGGCGTCCTTTCTGGTGGAGCTCGAGCACTGGGACAAATTCGCCGAGCTCGTCGAGAAAGAGGATAAGCGCCAGACGGCGCTCGACTTTCATTTGAGCGGTCCATGGCCCCCGTATGACTTCGTGAAAATGCAGTTCGGCGGCTAGAAGATGTTCTGTCCCGATTGCGGCTCGTGGAATCGCGGCTCTGCCGCGCGGTGTCTCCGGTGCAGTGAGCTTCTTCCCGTTTCGATCAGCCGGAACGCTACGCCGCCAGACCCGGCGATTACTGCGCTTCGCCATGTTACCGGTGGCCGCTACAGCGTCATGCATCGAGTCGGCGAAGGAGGCATGGCCAACGTGTACTACGCCCTGCACATCCCGCTCGATTGCCCGGTCGTGATCAAGGTCATGCACCCGCACCTCGCGCGAGACGCCGACATGCGCGAGCGCTTTCGCCGGGAGGCTGAGTCCGCCGCGCAACTGGTGCATCCGCACATCTGCCCGATTACCGACTTTGGCTCAGTCGGGGACCAGGTTTTTCTCGTCATGCCTTACCTGGCACGCGGGACCCTCGCGGACCGCATCAACAACCGGCGGTCCTTTCCGCCGGAACGCACCGCGGCGATAGTGGCGCAGGTCGCCTGCGCTCTCGATTACGCGCACCGGCACGGACTTGTTCACCGCGACATCAAGCCCGACAACATTCTTTTCGATGAAGACGAAAATGCTTTGGTGACGGATTTCGGGATCGCGACCGGACATTTCAGGGCCAGAATGACTGGCACTGGCAACGTCATGGGGACGCCTCATTACATGTCACCGGAGCAGGCGCGGGGAAAACTTCTCGACGGACGCAGCGACCTCTACGCGCTGGGAGTCGTGATGTACGAGACCCTGCTCGGCTTCCCGCCGTTCGACGGCGCTGATGGTTATTCCATCAGCTACAAGCACGTGACGGAGATGGCGGCGTCTCCTGAGGTCGTCGATTCGCGCATTCCACCGCAACTGTCAGCGATCGTGATGAAGTGCCTGTCGAAGCGCGCCGCTGACCGTTATCAGCGCGGCAATGAGCTCGCCGATGCGCTCATCGGGTTCCTCGCCGAGTCAGGCTCGCCGGACGATGTTCGCGCTGCGTGGACATCGCGGGTTACGTCACCGGCGAAGCCGCTGGCGTCGCCAGTGGGCTGATGCGTCTCACGCACGAGGTGGTCAACCTCAAACCGCGCAATCCATTCGTGATAGCGCGCGGCGGTTATGCCGCTCACGAAAACGTCATAGTGACCTTGACTGACGATGATGGAGTCGAGGGGTTCGGCGAGGCCGCGCCTAACCGTTATTACGGCGAGAGCGTCGCGACAGTCGTCTCGGCTCTCAAGCAGTTCGAGCCTGTCCTGGCTGCCGCTGACGCGTGGTCTCTGGAAGCGATCGACGCCAGTCTCTCCGGGGTTCTCCGCGGCAACAACGCTGCGAAGGCGGCGGTCAGCGCTGCGCTCCATGACATTGTTGGGAAACGAGTTGGCGTCGCTGTTCACCGGCTTTGGGGACTGGACGCGTCGGACTGCGGACAGTCCAGTTACACCATCGGGATTGCCGATAACGACGGGCTGCTGAAGCGGGTGGCCGACGCTGCGCAATACCCGATACTGAAGATCAAGCTCGGAACCGATCGCGATATGGAGATCGTTCGTGTAGTGCGCGACGCAGCTCCGACAAAAATGCTGCGGGTCGACGCAAACGCAGCATGGACTGCGTCCCACGCTGTTCGCATGATAGACTTCCTCGCCGACAACGACATCGAGTTCGTGGAGCAGCCGGTGGCGCAGCACGACATTGAAGGATTCAGGTTCGTACGCGCCCGCTCGAAGCTTCCAATCATCGCCGACGAATCGTGCCTCGTTTCAACTGACATCCCGCGTCTTGCCGGTGCGGTGGACGGGATCAACCTGAAGCTTGCGAAATGCGGAAGTCTCCGCGAAGCAGTCAGGATCATCCACACTGCGCGCTCCTTCGGCATGAGCGTGATGGCCGGGTGCATGATCGAATCGAGTCTGGGCATCTCGGCGATTGCCCAGCTTGCCCCGCTGCTCGATCACGCAGACTTCGATGGCGCGGCTTTGCTCGCGGAGGATCCTTTCTCAGGCGCGACGATTGCCGGAGGCCAGATCAGGCTCGCCTCCTCGCCAGGCCTTGGTGTCACGCGGAACACAGCGCAGGGAATCGCAGCAAGCGGCGGCGCTCGCTAGACGCCATGATCACCGAGCCCGCGGGGCTCGTGGAAGTTGCACTTCCAGTCCCGCTATTCCAGACATTCACTTACGAGCTCGCTCCGGATTTGCCGCGGATCCCCGTTCCCGGCGCGCGTGTCGTGGTTCCGTTCCGAAATCGCAGGGAGATTGGCATCTGCCTCGGTCCGGCTGATGGATCAGCCAGCGGCCGCAAGATCAAGCGCGTGATAGAAGTGCCCGATGAGTCACCGGCCCTCAGCGCTGACATGGTCACGCTCTGTCGCTGGATGGCGGAGTACTACGTCGTACCGATTGGCGTCGCGCTCCGCTCCGCTCTTCCGGTTGCGATGACCGGCGCCGCGAATCCGCAGCCCGCGCGCAAGACACATCGAGTCGTCAGGCTGCGCGATGACCTCCCCACGCTCATGCATCGCGACAAGGCGTTCGCGCGAGCGCCGCAGCAGCGTGCGCTCTTTGAGCTGCTCGAGTCAGTCGGGGGCTCGAGTTCACTCGATCACCTTCTCGAACGACTGGCCTTCTCGCCATCGGTTCTCCGCGCACTCGCGAAACGCGGACTCATCAGCATCGACTCCGAAGCCATCGACCGTGATCCGTTCGCGTTGCGCGCCCCTGACAAATCGCCGCAGCATCAGCCGACTGGCCCTCAACAGTCTGCGATCGAGACACTGAAGGCAGCCAGCGACGGGGATGTGTTCCTGCTGCACGGAATAACCGGGAGCGGCAAGACCCTCGTTTACATCGAACTCCTTCGGGAGATCGTCGACGTTCGGAATCAGACGGCGATCGTTCTCGTGCCGGAGATTGCACTCACGCCGCAGACTGTCGACAGGTTCCGTGCGGTTTTTGGCGACCGCATAGCAGTCCTGCATTCAGCACTGAGCGATGGCGAGCGCTTCGATGCATGGCTTGCGCTTTCGCGCGGTGAAAAACGAATCGTCGTCGGCGCAAGATCGGCGATCTTTGCCCCTCTGCAGGATCTCGGTGCGATCATCGTCGATGAAGAGCACGAGTCAAGCTACAAGCAGGGCGAGACCCCGCGATATCACGCGCGTGAGCTTGCCATCGTTCGCGCCCGTCTGGAGAATGCGGTCGTGGTTCTTGGGAGTGCCACTCCATCGCTCGAGTCGTGGACGAACAGTCAGGCCGGGAAATACAAGTTTCTCTCGCTCCCGGATCGCGTTGGCGGCGGCAGTCTCCCCAGGGTTGACGTAGTCGACCTGCGTCACCGGCCGACTCCCAACGCTGACTCGAGCATCGGCACATCATACAGCTCGGTGATTCGCGACGAACTCGACAGCGCGCTCGGCGCAACGCTGCTGCGTGGCGAGCAGAGCATCCTGCTGCTCAACCGGCGGGGCTACTCGTCGTTCGTGCAGTGCAACGATTGCGGTGACGTGGTTGTGTGTCCCAACTGCAGCATTACGCTGACCCATCACCGCGCGCCCGAACGCCTGCTGTGTCACTACTGCGCCCACCAGGAGCCGGTGAGAAAAAAATGCGCGAGGTGCTCAGGCGAGACTCTGAGGAATCGCGGGCTCGGCACGCAGCAGATCGAGCGGCTGCTTCTCGAGAGGTTTCCACAGGCTCGCATTGCCCGTATGGATGTCGATACGACGAGCGGAAAATGGGCTCATGCGGAGATTCTCGATCGGGTCGGCAGCCGCGAAGTCGATATCCTGCTGGGGACGCAGATGATCGCGAAGGGGCTCGACTTTCCGAACGTCACGCTTGTCGGAGTCGTGGACGCCGATGTGGGGATCAATCTCCCCGATTTTCGCGCATCCGAGCGGTGTTTCCAGCTGCTCAGCCAGGTTGCGGGTCGCGCAGGGCGTGGTCCCAAGGGCGGGCAGGTGCTGATTCAGACGAGACTCCCGGGGCACCATGCGGTGCAATGCGCCGTAACGCATGACTACCACACCTTCGTGCGCGAAGAGCTGGAAGGGCGGGTCAGCCCTCCGTATCCGCCGAACGTCAGGCTCGCCAACATCGTGTTCAGCGGAACGAGCCCTGATGCAACCGCTGACCTTGCGACTCGCGCCAGCGACTGGATTCAACAGCTCATCAAATCACAGTCGCTCACCGATATGATCATGGTCGGGCCCGCCCCGTGCCCGATCGAGCGGGTCAAGACGCGGTGGCGGTGGCACGTGCTGCTCAAATCCCGGAACTCGGGCGACCTCACCCGGGTGTGCCGCTACTTCATGGAGCGTTTCGAAGTGCCCTCGGCGCTGCGCGTCACGCTCGATCGTGATCCCGTGGCGCTCCTGTAGTGTACCACGCCATCTTTGCTGCATGATCGAGACTACCGAACGTTTTCTGAAAGAGATCGCCGACCGTGTAGGGTCAACCTGCGTCGAATCAGTCCACCTTTTTCCGCCAATCAGGCAGGGCGGCGTCGAGACTGGTGCAGCCGTAATCGCTGCAACCGCGCCTGGTCACGAGCGTCATACGGTCTGGAGTGCAAGTTATCGCAATACCATCAAGGGACCGGAGCGCGGAAAGTGGGAGGTAGAGGTAACGCCCGAAGCCGACGCGCCGCTCGTAACTGTCGAGGCCGTCGTGGAAGGAGTGATGAAGCGGGCGGGGGAGCAGTTCTTCCCGGAGAGGCTGACCGCATCGGAGTTCCGGACCATCGTTGGCGAGGAGGTTGCCGGGCCGGCAGTATCGAGCCTGCTTAGTACCGACGGAGCACGGCTCCGTTGATGTCGCGCGCGTCCTCGAGTTTTGCGCCGGCCAAGCCGAGCCAGGCAGGCGAAATAATGAAGGGGTAGACCTGGTCGCCACCCGCGGAGCCATGGGCTCCTACCTGATCATCGAATGACACGATCTCGGTGCCGTCGTAGGAGCCGAAGAGAACACAATCTCCCGCGTTCGGCTGAAGGACAAGCGACTCGACCGCGCGAAGCTCGTAGCGCTCCGTTCCGTATAGCTCCATTGGATTTTCGCCGTCGACAATTGAAAGCACCCCGTCATTGATGACTGCACGCCCGGTTTTTGACTCGACGTGTACACCGGTGCGCGACCGAGTCGCGATCAACCCAATGCCGGCATGGTCGATCAGGTTGCGGTACAGGGCCCGCTTCGGCTTGCTCGCCATGATCTCCTCGAGCGGCAGGGGCCTGTCGACATCGGCGAAGTACACGAGCGCCAGACACGAGCTGTAGGTTACGACGACTTCGTGTCCTGTCGCAACACGGTACTTCTCCGGAACGATTATCTCCCTCAACCCATAACGACTGCGAAGCCAGTCTCTTGCCCCGCGCAGCACGCGTCGCGTGCGAGGATGCGCCGGCGGGGTTATCGCCGCCATCGCCTCCATCATCTCAGGCCCGATGTGCGCGTATTCACTCGTATCGGAATGGCTCGCCAGGACATTGCCATCGAGCATTCGTTCCACGGTTGTGCCGAGCGACTCGCCGAACTTCACGCGGTAACTTTGCGCCGCTGTCATCCCATGGTCCGAGAGAATCACAAGATCGTAGCCTCTTCCGCCCGCTATTCGGGCCATGCGCCAGATCTCCGAAATGCGTGCATCAGTGCGCCGGAGATCGTAAAGAGCCTGCTTGCTCGACGGTCCGAAGTGGTGAGCGAGTTCGTCGTACTGCATGTACGTGCTGTATATGACCGGTACGCCGAGGTAGACGTCGAGTAGTATCGCCATCGTCTGCAGCTCGCGGATGATGACGTTGCTGAGAATCCTTATGAAAGGAAATATTCCCTCAGCGTGCGTGAACTTTCCCGCCATTTCTCCACGCAGCCGCTCCCACTCCTCGCGCAGAAACTCGATCACACTCTGGGCGACCATGCGAACCAGCCGGATCGGATGGAGGAGGATCAGCATCAGCATCCGCTCGCCCCCCAGCCGCTGATAGACAGACATTTTTTCACGAGTCGCTACCGTGAACGCGACGGTCTGCGCATCCCCATCCATCAGGTTGACGTAGCTCGACCCTCCCGCAAGCGCGCCCGGCGATGCAATGCGATCCAGGATGTACTGCACTCCCTCGGGAGCGTTGCAGGTGATGACTTTCCCCGCGGGCTTGTCGTAGAACCTGAACGCGGGAATCCCCGAGTTCTCCCCGTGAAAGATTCCAGCCTGGCAGTACGGGGTCGCTGATGGCAGCCCGCAGAACCACCTTCGCAATTCGAAGTCGTCGCGGCTCAGCATTCGCGAAATGGTCGGACAGTATCCGCGCTCAATCGCGCGAAGCAGATCTGAATGCGCTAGCGCATCGATCTGCAGCATGATAAGCCCGCGCTTACCATCGTAAGGACGGCGCTCGCGGCGGAAGAGATGGTATTTCGTTGCGTAATACCATCGCAGCAGCGGACCCGCGCGCGGCTCACTGCGACGATCAGTCAAGCGACTGCTTCGGAAACGATTCTCAGCAGCAGTTGCACGGGGACCGGCTTTATCAGCACGTCGTCGCATCCCGCGGCAATGCAGCGGGCCCGGGTCGCTTCATCGCTGTGGCCGGTCATCGCGTATGTAACCGCAGGCCGGAGTCCACGCGAGTCGAGCGCGGCAATCACTTCGAGGCCATCTCCATCGGGAAGGCCGACGTCGAGCAGCATTACGTCCGGCGCAGTGGATCCCGTCCACGCCGCCGCCTCAGCCGCCGTGGCGGCGAGTGTCACGTCGAATCCAGCAGCCTCAAGAAGCATTTTCAGCGCTCCGCTGATCATCGAGCTGTCCTCGACCAGCAGGATGCGCGATTTCATCGGGTCGGTTCGCGGACAGGAAGCGTGAAGAAAAATCTGCTGCCGCATCCAAGGTCGCTTTCGACCCAGATCCTGCCGCCGTGCAGCTCGACGAACCGGCGGGCGATGGTGAGGCCAAGGCCTGTTCCGTGGTGCGCCCGTGACGCCGACGAATCGACCTGCGCGAACTCACGAAAGATGAGCTCGTGATGATCCGGCGCGATTCCGCGGCCCGTATCCCCGACCTCCATCAGCACGGTACGCTGCGGGTCGCTCGGGCTCATGCTTGCGCTCACCCAGACACGCCCACCGCCGGGCGTGAACTCGAACGCGTTGCCGAGAAGGTTCGTCAGCACGTGTATGAGCTTGTCGCGGTCACCGCGAACGGACGGGAGCTCCGTCGACATGTAACGCTCGAGCGAGAGGCCTTTCCTCGCCCCCAGCGATTCGTTCAGCGAAATAACCTGCGCTACCACGTCGTGGAGCGAAAACTCGGATTCGACAAGCGTCAGCGACTCGCTCGAATCGCGCGCATGCATCAGGATCTCGGCGATCATGTCCAGGAGCTGGCGACCGCCGGTGATGATGATGGAGATACTTTCACGCTGCTTCGGCGTTATCTCGCCGAGTATCCCGTCCCTGAGAATCTCGGCATGAGTGATGATCGCGGTGAGCGGAGTACGCAGGTCATGTGAAATGTTCGACAGAAACTGGGTCTTGAGCGCGTCCCGCTCTTCGAGATCCGTGATGAGCTTCTGCGCCTCGAGCAGCTCCGCCTCGAGGCGAGCAATCTTGTCTGAGTGGGTGGGCAAGCTGGAGTTTTCAGAAGACACGCGAGCCTCAGTCATCGACAGTCGCCTGGCCGACGAGACTCGCATCGTTCGCGGCTTCGATTGATTCAACCAGCTGCTGATGCCGCAGCAGGCCCCAATATCTTCCCTCTGCCGCCATCAGGTCAGCATGTCCTCCCTGTTCCACTACCTGTCCCTCGTCCAGAACGATTATCAGGCTGGCGTCGCGTATCGCGCTCGCCCGGTGAGATGCAATTACTGCGGTGCGCTCATTCAGCGCGCCGCGAAGACCGCGGAGTATCTCAGCTTCTGTGTGTGTGTCAACGGCGCTCAGCGCATCATCGAGCAGGACGATCGAAGGCTTGCGAGCCAGGGCGCGCGCCAGTGCGGCCCGTTGTTTCTGCCCGCCGGAAAGATTGATACCGCGTTCGCCGAGCATGGTTTCGTAACCGCCGGGAAAACTTCTGATCGTGTCGGCGAGCCGCGCGGTCTCCGCCGCCCATTGGACTGTGTCCGTCGCCGGCGCGCCGTAACCGATGTTGGCCGCGATCGTATCGCTGAACAAAAGACTTTCCTGGGGCACGAAACCAATCTCGCGCCGAAGCTCGTGCAAGGGAATCTCACGTGAAGGCACACCGTCGATGAGGATTTCTCCTTCGACTGGATCGTGCAGGCGGGGAATGAGGTCGATGAGCGCCGTCTTACCGCTGCCCGTCGCGCCTGCAACTCCCAGCGTCGCACCGGATGGCAGAAAGAAGCTCACGTTTTTGAAGATCCACCGCGGCTCCCTGCCGTCAGCTACAGGAAAATGAAAGCCCACGCCCCTGAATTCGATCGACCTCCCGCCCTGGGCAGCAGGCAGGTGTACCGCGTTTTCCTCCGGCACCTCGAGGAGTGACGATCGCGCGTCGAGAATCTCGGCAAGCCGCGCCATCGAGGCGCTCCCTCGCTGGAAAAGATTGATCACCCATCCAAGCGCAATGAGAGGCCATGTGAGGAGATTGAGGTAGAGCCCGAACGCGACAAAGGACCCTACTGAAATCTGGCCGCGCAGCGTCAGCAAACCGCCGAGGCCAAGCACGACGACTGCTGCCATTCCGGCGAGGAGAGCAAAAAGCGGATGCATGGTTCCGTACAGCTTCGCCAGGGACATGTTGCGCTTCTTGTACTCATCGTTGAGTGCAGCGAACCTTGCGATCTCAGCGTTCTCCTGCCGGTATGCGCGAACGATACGGGTGCCGGTAAGATTTTCCTGCGCGTGGGTGGTCAACGTCGAGAAATGCTCCTGCACAGCGTCGAAGCGGTGATGCACCAGCTTGCCGAGGTAGCCGGTAAGCACCGGCAGAGCGAGCATCGGCAATAGCGCGAGAAGTGTGAGCAGGGGGTCGATCCGGAGCATGAACACGAGGGAGAACACAGCTCCGGCGATCGTATTTACCAGGTACATCACCGCGGGCCCGGCTGCCATCCGGACGGCGCCGAGATCGTTGGTGAGCCGGGCCATCGTGTCGCCGGTTCTTGTTTTCGCGAACCACGAGGCATCGAGCGAGAGAATGTGCGCGAACAAGTCGTTGCGAAGGTCGTACTCGATGTGCCTGCTCACGCCGTTGAGTATCTCGCGCATCGCGTATCGCAGAAAAGCGGCAAGGGCTGCCACCGCAACGATATTGCCCGCGAGCTTCAACGTGTCAGCGAAGGGTGCCTGCACTCGGAGGCCGTCGATGGCGAGCCTCAGGAACCACGGAATTACCGCCGTTATTGCCGTGGAAACGACCACGAGGACCAGTCCCGTGATCAGTTCCGCCCGGTACGGGGTATAATAAGGGAGTAGCCGTTTCAGCTGGTTCATGAATGGCATGACGATTGCCCCCTTTGCACTCTGTAAAGTATTACGCTACAAGAGTTTCGGGGCAGCGCCAAAAAACAATGGAGGCAGTACCGGAATGTCAAAATATATCTCCCGGTGGGGCGTACCGCTCGCGCTGGTAACAGCGCTGATAGGTGGGGCCTGCACCGATTCGAAGAATGACGATGCACTCGCCCAGGACACATCGCTGACGCGTGATCTCGAGATGGCGAATCAGGATACCCTTGCTCAGCCTGCGCTGCAGGATGTGCCCGCTCTGGAGTCACCGACCGCTGTCGCGACGACCCCTGCGCCGACGCGCAGCACCGGCACGACGGTGAGAACTCCTGCGCGAACTCCTGCGCGCACGACACCAAGACCGGCGCCGGCGCCTGCTGCTCCGACGACAACGGCGAGCGGTAACACAGTTACGCGTGGCACCGCGGGCTCCGAGGCAAGGCTTGGTGCGATTCCGGCTGGCTCCGAGATTGGCCTCACGTCCAACTCGCGCATCTGCACGAACACGAACCGTGTCGGCCAGCGTTTCAGCGCAACCGTCGCCAATGCAGTCTCAGGATCGAACGGAGCCGTAATTCCCGCGGGCGCCACGGCGACCGTTGAAATCACCGAGCTCAACCGCAGTGAAAATGCGAATGACGAGATCAAGATGGGGTTCCGTGTAGTATCGGTCACGTTCGGCGGGCGCACGTATCCGCTCGACGCGACGACTACCTACGCAAACGTTGACCGTGTGCGTAATCAGCCGAAGAGCAAGGACGTGCAGAAGGTCGTCGGTGGCGCCGCCGTCGGCGCGATCATTGGCCAGATACTCGGCAAGGACACGAAGTCGACAGTGATTGGCGCTGCGACGGGTGCAGCGGCAGGTACGGCAGCAGCAGCAACGACAGCCAACTACGAAGGCTGCGTTCCGTCAGGCGGGCGAATCACGATCACGCTCGATTCGTCGACTCAGGTTCAGGTCTGATTACTTGAGTGAGCTGCGCATTCCCGGTTCGGGGTGCGCAGCTCTATCCGACACGCATCATCGGCGGCCCCTCGCACGGTTACCGAAACCATACCGGAAATTCGCGCGAATAGTCCGCTGGCGAAGCGTGTTGCTTTGTTCGCTCGAGAGGCCCTCCCTCTCATGCAGTGCGAGCCCGAAGTCCTGCACGACGCTCACCTGCATGTTCGGCGAGAAACCATAACCGAAACCGTAGCCGAACGTGAAGAACGGATCGACGTTGCCGTCAACCGGCGCAAGTGCAGCGTCGTCTGAGTCGCGAGTGAGGTTGCGAAACTGCAGCGCACCCGCCGAGGCCTCGAGAACCTGATGGAAGCCTGTTGCACCGGCGAGCCGGAACGACGCGCCGAGTGTCATCACATCGAGGTGAGCCGCGCACCTGCCACAGCTGTTGTCACCGCCACCCCCGACATAGGTGAACGGGACGTGTGCATAGGATCCGACGACGCCGATCGAAATCGAGTTGCTCATTCCTTTCTCGATGGAGGCCCTGAACTGAGGCGTCGATGCGCGGCCGAAATCCCAGGTGCTGTTTGTTCCCCCGTCGCTGACATCGTTGCCGTTGAAGAGTCCCAGGCTTGCCGACATCCACACCGATGGCTCAACCGGTCTCGGGACGCGGCGGCGCACCTGTCCATCGGCCGTAGCTGCAAATACGAGCACCAGAGTGCCGGCGAGAAATGATTTCAATGAAAGCTCCGATTGTCTTGCGGCTCGTGAGAAGTGCCGGGTATGTTCACGCGTGCAAGAGAATACTTGTCAGCATGATTGATCCCCGGATGACCGAGCGTCGCAATCCGCGGACCGCATCGATCGATCTCGCGTCCCCGCTCGAGATCGTCGATGTCATAAACGCCGAAGACCGTCTGGTTCCCGAAGCGGTGGCATCACAGCGCGAAGAGATTGCCCGCGCCGTCGAATTGACTGAACAAAGCTTCCGCGCGGGTGGGCGACTGTTTTATGTCGGCGCCGGCACGTCCGGCAGACTCGGCGTTCTCGACAGCAGCGAGATTCCTCCAACGTTTGGCGCCGACCCCGACATGGTTCAGGGAATCATCGCCGGAGGGCTGCCCGCGCTCACCCGAGCGCAGGAAGGTGCTGAAGACATCGTGGAAAATGGCGCCCGGGAAATCGACGCGCGCAATGTTGGCGAGAAGGACTTTGTCATCGGTATCGCCGCGTCAGGAACGACTCCCTACGTCCATTCCGCGCTTTTCAGGGCCGCGGAGCTAGGCGCACGCACAGGCATGATCGCGTGCTCGACACTTCCCCAGTCGATTCTCGACCTCGTCGACGTCGCGATCGTGCCGATCGTCGGACCCGAGGTCGTAACCGGCTCGACACGCATGAAGGCTGGAACGGCGACCAAGCTCGTGCTCAACATCATCACGACGGGTGCGATGATCAGGCTTGGCAAGACGTACGGAAACCTGATGGTCGATCTCCGCGCCACCAACAACAAGCTGAAGGATCGGAGCGAGCGGATTGTCGTCGAGGTCTGCGGCGTGTCGCGCGATGAAGCGAGGGCGCTCATCGAAGCCGCCGACAAGAGCGTGAAGACAGCCATCGTGATGCAGAAACTTGGAGTTAATCGCGACGAAGCGCTTGCAGCGCTGGATACCGCTGGCGGTGTGATTCGGCGCGCCGTAACCGATGAACCTCCACCGGTGCAGGAATGATCCTCGTCGGCCTGATGTCCGGCACATCGCTCGACGGAATCACGGCAGCGGTGGTGAGATTTACCGAATTGGCGCCGGGCCGTGTCTCATCCGAGCTGCTTGCAACTGTCGGCCTCGAGTACGAGCCGGCTCAACGCGCCCGTCTCGCGAATGCTCTCACAGGAGCAACACCTGCGGAGTATTGCAGGCTCAATTTCGAGCTGGGCGAGTGGCTCGCCGCGGCGGCGATTCAGGCGATGGCCGAGGCCGGTGTCTCGAAAAAGGAGATCGCTGCAATTGCGTCGCACGGACAGTCGATATGGCACGAGCCGGGACACTCGACGTGGCAGACCGGGGAGTCGAGTGTGATCGCCGAGCGAACCAGCCTCGACGTCATCAGTGACTTCCGTGTGCGCGACATGGCTGCCGGAGGGCAGGGAGCTCCTCTAGTCCCAATCGCTGATGCAATGCTCTTCTCGGATTCCGCGAAGTGGCGGGCACTCCAGAACATCGGTGGAATCGGCAACGTCTCGGTAGTGCCGCCCGGTGGAGACCTGACCGGCGTGCGTGCATTCGACACCGGGCCCGGATGCGGGGTCATCGACAAGGTCGTCCGGACACTCAGGCCGGATCTTGCTTTCGACCGTGACGGCGAGCTAGCATCGCGCGGCACCGCGGTTCGCAGCGTCGTGGACGAGCTCCTCTCGCACGAATACTTCGCCGCGACGCCGCCGAAATCCACGGGGCCTGAGTTGTTCAGCCAGCGATACACAGATGACCTGATTGCTCAATGCAGGGCAGCATCACCCGGCTGCCGCGATGAGGACATTATCGCAACCGCTGTGTCGCTCACGGCCCGCAGTATTGCCATGGCATACGACCGTTTCATCGCCGAGCCCGTGACCGAGGTGTTCTTGTCGGGGGGCGGCGCGAGGAATCCCGCCCTCGTTCGTGAGATCGTCGAGCTTGTAGCGCCGCTGACCGTCATGGATTTCGACGAAACGTTCTTCGACGGTGATGCGAAAGAAGCCGTGGCCTTTGCATTGCTTGGATATCTGCACCTGCGGGGCGAGGCCGGAAACGTTCCGCGTGCCACTGGGGCGGCCGGTCCGAGAATACTGGGCAAGCGCACTCCAGCCTGACGCTTCGCGGCGGTGCACGCCGGGGCAGACAATAAAGGGAGAGTCAATGAGCGAATCTGAGCGCACGTCGGCAACGCGCGTTTATACCCAGCCAAAAATGGCTGCACTGCTTTTCCTCGGCTTTGCTTCCGGCCTGCCGTTCTATCTCACGAACCAGACGCTGCAGGCGTGGATGACCACGGCAAACGTCGACCTCACGACGATCGGAATTTTCAGCCTCGTTGGCCTCCCGTATTCATTGAAGTTCATCTGGGCGCCGCTTCTCGATCGCTACGTGCCGCCGTTTCTTGGCCGGCGCCGCGGGTGGCTGGTCATCACCCAGGTATTGCTGCTGGTCGGCATCGCTGCTATGTCGCTCCACGATCCTCGGCTCGGGCTTCAGGCGCTTGCGTTCAATGCGATCTTCATCGCGTTCTTCAGCGCGACGCAGGATGTCGCCGGAGATGCATACCGGACTGACGTGCTGCATCAGCGCGAGATGGGTGCTGGTGCGGCAACGTGGGTGCTGGGATACAGGATCGCGCTGCTGCTCACCGGCGCGCTCGCGTTCGTGCTTGCCGACCGTATGCCCTGGCCGGCGGTTTATCTGGTGTTGTCGGGGCTCATGCTGATCGGGGTGCTGGCGTCGTTTCTTGCCCCCGAGCCGTTACTCGACGACGCGCCGCCGAAGTCACTCGCTGAAGCAGTCATCCTGCCGTTCAATGAGTTTTTCACCCGCTCGGGCTTGCTTCGCGGTTTCCTGATCCTGCTTTTCATCGTGCTGTTCAAGTATGCCGACAGCCTGGTCAGTGTGATGGGAACGCCGTTCCTGCTGCAAGCGGGATATACGCAGACGGAAATCGGGGTCATTCGCGGTGGCGCAGGCCTCATTTCGACGATTGTCGGCGTGATTGCAGGGGGTGCGCTGCTGGCGAAAATCGGCCTGAACCGTTCGCTCTGGCTCGTCGCGATCCTGCAGGCCGCGAGTAACCTGGGTTACTACCTGCTTTCGGTGATGGACCAGAACCGGTCGTGGCTCGTCAGCGTGATAGTCATCGAAAATTTCATCATGGGGCTCGCGACGGCTGCGCTCCTGGCGTTCCTGATGATGATGTGCAACAAGCGCTTTTCCGCGACTCAGTTCGCGCTGTTGTCGAGTCTCGTTGCCGCGAGTCGTGACATTCTCACGGCACCTTCAGGTGGCGTGGCTGAGGCAACTGGATGGCCGACGTTTTTCCTCGTGACGATCGCTGCCGGGATTCCCGCTCTCATGATGTTGCCGTTCATCGCACCGTGGAATCGCGACACGCCGATCGGCGCGGCGTCGCACGGTGGAGATGTCGTTGAGGCCAGGTGAGGTGTTGGAGATTATCCGTGCCTGACGGAGACGGTTTGATACCGGATTGGATATCGGCCGTCCGGCATCGCTCAGACGGCTAATGTCGGGTTGGTGATATCCAATCCGATATCAAACCTTAACCGTCAGGAACGGATAACCTCCATCACCTCACTCGGGCGACATTCCATGCAGGTGATGAAACCTTCGAGGATTGGTCGGCGGAACCTTGCCTGACCGGCGTGGTCCCGCGACCAACGTGCGCATGTCCGACCTGACGAAGCGGGCGGGGACGGCAGGTGAGCGAGATGTGGGCGCTTGGTTGTCGGTGAAGGTTTGATATCGGATTGGATGTCACCGACCAGCATCGCGGAGATGGAGACCTTGGCGGACGGCTGATATCCAATCCGGTATCAAACCGCAACCGACATCCAAGCGCCCACATCTCACGAACCGGTGAACAGAAAACCGATTAAGTGACGACCGCCATGCGATAACGACCCACCACTGCGGTCACGTTGTCTGGAGCACCAGTTTCCAGCGCGCGCTCGATCAGGGCCTCAGCCAGGGCTTCGAGATCATCGTGCTTGCTGACCGCAGCTGCCATCTCCGATGATGACATCTGGTTGGATAGCCCATCGCTGCAGAGAACCACGACATCGTCGTTGAGGAGCCGGTCGCGCGTGAACTCGGGGACGACAGTCGTTTCCGGCCCGAGAGCCTGGAGGATGATGTTCCGGTGCTCGCTTCGTTCTGCCTGTTCCTGCGTCAGCTTGCCAGCGTCCACCATTCGCTGCACAAGCGACTGATCCTTGGTCATCTGCCGCGCGACGCCGTTCCTGACGATGTACGCGCGGCTGTCACCCACCTGGGCGAAGTAGACCATTCCGCCGACAACGAGCGCCAGCGTCGCGGTCGTGCCCATTCCGTGATGCGACCTGTTGGCGCGCGACTCGGTGTGAATCGCCTGGTTGGCGGCAATGACTGCCTGCTGCAGCGAGTCGGCGATTACTACCGCGCCCTTGAGCGCGCCTCGCTCCCATCGCTCGCGCAAGTTGTCGAATGACACCTGGGTCGCAAGCGAGCTCGCGATTTCACCAGATGCGGCTCCGCCGACGCCATCGGCAACCATCAGGAGTGATGGGATAGCCTCGGCACGCAGGACGCCTGCATCGTTTTCGGTGAACACATCCCCAGTCGCGAGGTTTCCGAAGAGAAAGGAATCTTCGTTGTGCTCGCGGATGAGCCCGACGTCGGTGCGGCCTGCGATTTCAATTGTGCCTTCCGGCAGAGCCGGAAACTCCGATGTGAATGGCTCGGTTCGAGTCACTAGGCGGTATGCACGCCGGAGTCGCGGGCGCGCGAAAAGGAATTCGATGTAAGGGGGTGGTGCCACAGCATTGGCCGGAATATAGGTGAGACGGCGCGGATTCGCAGAAATTTGGGAGACTTCGCGGGATCCGTGGTATCGAGCGTGCAAGTACTTCCCTTCAATGACGACCATACCGGAATGATGATTACGAGAATCCACTTTCGCCTCACGTTCGCTGTCGCGACCGCCTTTTCCGCTGCTTCGTGCGCGTCTCCACCTGCTGCCGCCGAGCCGCCCGAACCGGTTCTGGCGCCGGCGCCAGCGCCTCCGCCAGCGCCGGTAATAAATCGTGCGCCGCTTCCCGCGCCGAACCCCGCGCTCCCGGCCGTGCCGGACGTCGATGGCCCGCTCGCGATCAACGTGATCTATCCCCCAGCCAACCAGACGATATCGTCCCGGGACTCGAATTTTGTGTTCGGGAGCGTCGGGAGCGGTCGTGCGGGACTGACGATCAACGGGATTCTGACGCCGGTCTGGCCGAACGGATCGTTCATGGCCTGGCTCCCGAATCCCCCGGCTACCGCCCCGCAGTACGAGATTGTCGCGACCACCGGCGTCGATTCGGCCCGGCTGGTCCATCCCGTGAAGCTTCTTCCACCGCCACCGGCTTCCGTCCCGCGTACCGACACGATCACCCCGATGTCGCCGGCGAGATGGGCGGAGCTCATCGGGCCAGCGGCTTATGCGAGTGACACCGATCGTGTGGTAACCGGTTATGCGAGGAGCGGCGGGATCCAGCGGTGGTTTCTGCTTCCAGAGACGAAAGTGCAGGTCACCGGCACTCGCGGGAGTGATGCGTTTGTAGCGCTCGACTCAGCTCAGACGATCAGAATCGCCACGGCCGACCTGAAAATGCTCGACTCATCGGCCACACGGGTTGCAATCCGCGCGCGCGCGATGACGCTCCGTAATGCGCCGGAATGGACCGATGTAATAATCCCGGTCAACGGGCGCCCGGCTTACCTGGTAGAACATGAACCGGGATCGTTGATCCTTACGCTGTACGGGACGTCCGGACCGCGCACCAGATCCACGCGTCGCGGCGCCGCGTCCAGCTATCTGCAGACCGTCTCCGCGGAAAATGCAGCGCCCCAGATGAAATACACTTTCACGCTCCGTGGTCCGGTCTACGGTTATCAGCCGTTATGGGAAGAGGGGAGATTCATATTCCGTGTCCGAAAGCCGCCGGCGATCGACTCTGTCTCCCCCCTCCGCGGGTTGACAATCGCCATCGATCCCGGCCACCCGCCGGTTGGCGCAACGGGGCCCACCGGATTGAAGGAGGCGGAAGCGACGCTTCCCGTTAGCTTCAAGGCTCAGGAGCTGCTTCAGGCGAAGGGCGTCAACGTCGTGATGACACGGACGTCCCCCGATCCCGTCGATCTCAACCTGAGGCCGGCAATAGGCAGACGAGCGAACGCTCACGCGTTCGTCTCGATTCACCTGAACGCAGTTCCTGATGGAGTCAACCCGTTTCGCGCGCAGGGGACGGCGACGTACCATTATCACCCGCACTCCGGAGCGCTCGCCGAAACGATTCACCGGGCGTCCGTGCAGCAGCTGTCGCTGCCAGACAACGGAGTGAAGCGTGACAACTTTGCCGTGGTGAGGGGAACATGGATGCCATCGGTGCTGATGGAGGGCGCGTTCATCATCATGCCGGACCAGGAAGCAGCGATGCGCACGCCCGAGTATCAGGAACGCTACGCCCAGGCGATCGTCGCCGGACTCGAGGCGTACTTCAGGACTCTCGCGCGGTAGGAAAGTCAGCGCTACTGCTGCTGGCTGTCTGCGCGCTCGCCATTCCGGCGAGCGCGCCTGCGCAGCTCGTCCCGTCAGACCGTTGGTTCACCTTCGAGACAGAGCACTTTCGTGTTCACTTCACGAGCGAGCTCGAGAGCGAAGCGCGCCGCGGCGCCGTCAACGCCGAACGCGCGTGGGCGGAGTTGAGTACCGAGCTCCGCGCCCCGCGGGGCAAAGTCGATCTTGTCATCGCCGACAACGTCGACTATGTGAACGGGTATGCGAGCCCGTTTCCATCGAACCGGATCGTGATCTATGCACATCCGCCGGTGTCGACGGCCGAGTTCCGGAACTACGATGACTGGAGCCGGCTCGTCATCACGCATGAGCTCACTCACATCTTCCACCTCGACCGCGCCGACGGAATCTGGGGACTCGGCCGGCGGTTGCTCGGGAGGCATCCTGCGCTGTTCCCGAACGGATACCAGCCTGCCTGGGTGATCGAGGGTCTCGCCGTTTATTACGAGTCCCGCGTGACCGGCGCCGGCCGGCTCGAGGGCTCCGAGCACTACATGATTGCTCGCGCGGCTGCAGAGGCGCGCCGCGTTCCACGCATCGGTGAGCTGTCGCGCGAGACGAGCAGATTCCCCGGCGGTGAAGTTGTCTACTCATACGGCGGGCAGATATTCGATCACATAGCGCGCACTCGCGGCCCCGCGACGATCCCGCGTTTTGTCGATGTGACGAGCAAGGTGTTGCTCCCGATTTCGTTGAATCGAAGAGCGAAGCGCGCTTTCGGGATAAGCTTCGAGAACGCGTGGCGTGACTGGCGGGATTCACTCATGGCGGGCTCATCGGCCGCACGTGAACCGTTTCCGCAATGGCGCGAGCTCACGCGCGATGGGCGCAGCGTCGGCTTCCCGCGTTGGCTTGGCGACACAGCGATACTGTACTCAGCGGCTAACGGCAAAGAGGTCACGGCGGCTTACACAGTTTCGCTGACCGGGGAAGTCGAACGTCTCGGGCGGCGCAACGGCATCGATGCGAATGTGATGATGCCCGATGGGTCGATCCTGTTTGCCCAGATCGATTTCACTGACCCGTTCCATCTCAGGAACGATCTGTATATCGAAAGAAATGGAGTGCAGCGTCGGCTGACGCGGGGCGGGCGATTGTCGCTCCCTGACGCCAGTCGCACGGGCGAGATAGTCGCAGTGCAGTCGGAGCCCGGCGCTACACGACTGGTGCGCGTGTCCGCGGCTGACGGATCGATCGTTCCGTTGACATCAGGAACTGCGACGACTCACTGGACCGAGCCGCGATGGTCCCCCGACGGTTCTTCGATTGCCGCGGTGCGAGTCACCCGCGGTCGCGGATCGGAGATCGTGATTCTGGGCGGCAACGGAAGTGTTCGCGGGATTGCTGTGACGGAGGGCGCGGTCGTTGCTGCGCCGTCGTGGTCGAGTGACGGCAGGAGTCTTTACTATACTTCGACTCGTTCAGGCACGATGCAGGCGTACGTGCGGCCGATAGGTGCCGAAGTGTCGCCGCAGGCGGGGTCGCTGGTCTCCTCCGCAAGCACAGGGGCGTTCAATCCGCAGCATTCGCCGGACGGGCGTTCGCTGACCGCGTTGAGCTTCAGCTTCGATGGTTATCACGTAGGTGTCGCGCCGGTCCCGACTCCAGTTCCCGCGCCGCCCCGTCGTGACTCCCGCGCTGGCTGCGTGAACTGTCGGCTCGAGGGTCCAGCACAACCTTCGATCTCCGAAGAAGATCTCGGCCCGCGCAGCAATTACTCGGCGATCAGGTCACTTCTTCCGACTTACTGGGAACCGATTGTCGGAGGCTCGAGCGGCTCCGAGCTGTTGCTCGGCGCGGCCACGCGAGGAACAGACATTGTCGGAAGGCATTCGTACTTCACGCAGGCGATCTTCAACACGCGTCACCGTGAAACGGAAGCGTTCGCATCGTATCAGTATGCGGGACTCGGACAGCCTTACCTGAATTTTTCTGCCAGCCAGGTACATGAGCATTTCGGGGTTTTCAATTCTGCCGGCGATGATGTCGGCGATCTCGCTCGTCGCGCGCGCATCGCCGGCGTCACGGCCAGTCTTTCCCGCCCGCGGGTTCGCACGGCCGCCTCATTCTCGTTGGGCGCGGACATCGAATCGAGGAGCTACGCGACGGATCCTGATACACTGCTTTCCCGATTGTCAGATATTTTCGGCGAGACTCGGCGTTATCCGTCCGTGTTCGCTTCTGCTGGGTGGACGAATACGAAGCGACCCGGGCTCAGTATCTCGCGCGAAGATGGCATCTCTGTTTCTGCATCGGCGCGGCAGCGATGGGAAGCGGGCGAATTTGCTGATGGAAGTCGAAGCGTGGTTGGCGTTGCGTCGGCGTACAAGTCGCTCGACCTGCCCGGCTTCGCGCATCATGTGATCGCGCTTCGCGGCGCTGCGGGTTTCGCCGACCGTCGCGCTATCTCGACCTTTTCTGCCGGCGGGCTGAGTGGTGGATCACTCGAGGTCATCGCAGGCGTGAGTATCGGCGATGCGAGAAGAACGTTCGGCGTGAGAGGCTTTCCTCCTTCGGCACAACAGGGAATTCGTGCCTATGCCGGCACCGCCGAATACCGCTTGCCGATTTCGGCGCCGTCGCGTCGGGTGCGGTTCATTCCTATCCTGTTCGACAGGATTTCATTTTCGGCGTTCGCCGATGCGGGGCGCGCATGGTGCCCTGAGGCGGGGGAGGGAATCTGCGAGACTGATCGCGGCGGTCCGGTGATGGCTTCCGCGGGAGGCGAGCTGAATCTCGACACCGCGCTTCAGTACGATTATCCCGTGCGCTTCCGGCTCGGGTCGGCATTTCCGTTTCGAGGAAAGGAAGAAACGGGCGCCCGGTCGGGAAGCGTTTACTTTACGATAGGGACGTCGTTTTAGAACGCTCGGGTACGTGAGTCCAGGCAAGTGGCGGATTCTCACAGTGGAAATTTCCCCTTGACATCCCGTTCTGTGATGTGGATACCGTAACCCCTTGTGTTGAAAGGACTTACGGTAGCACTGGCGCGGACTCACGATCCCCGTTAATCTGCGCACCCCAACCCCGGCTAACCCAATTCGACTTAGTGTCGAAATGCTCATTTAGTTTTTGTAGTTGACAATCATTTTTTTCAGCGGAGAGTTGTCTTAATGCCAATACCTGTCACGCCCCCGGTCGGATCTGCCCAGCTCAATCAGAATGCGCGGACAGTCATCGAAAAGCGCTATTTGATCAAGGATGCCAAGGGCAAGCCGACTGAGATGCCGGAGGAAATGTTCTGGCGCGTGGCGAGTGTCGTAGCTGAGGCGGATCGCAGGTACGGGGCGAGTGACGAAGCGGTGAATGCCACGGCGACCGAGTTCTACGAGCTCATGACGCAGCGTCGTTTCGAGCCGAACTCGCCGACGCTGATGAACGCAGGCCGGCCGCTCGGCCAGCTGTCCGCGTGTTTCGTGCTGCCCGTCGAAGATTCGCTCTCCAACGGCCAGAACGGCATCTACGACACGCTGCGCTCGATGGCGCTGATCCATCAGTCTGGCGGCGGCACGGGCTTCAGCTTCTCGCGGCTGCGCGGTACGGGATCGATGGTGCGGTCGACGACTGGAGTCGCGTCAGGCCCGGTGTCGTTCATGAAGCTTTACGACGCGTCCACCGACGCGGTGAAGCAGGGAGGCACGCGCCGTGGCGCGAACATGGGCATCCTGCGTGTCGATCATCCCGACGTCATGACGTTCATCAACTGCAAGGAAGACCTGACGCAGATAACGAACTTCAATATCTCCGTCGCGGTGACGACGAAGTTCATGGAAGCTGTGAAGGCTGGCTCCAGCTACGATCTTATCGAGCCGTCGAATGGCAAAGTCGCCGGGCAGATGGATGCGCGTGAAGTCTGGGACAAGATGATCGACGGTGCGTGGCGTACGGGCGAGCCGGGCTGCTTCTTCATTGACGAGGCCAATCACTACAATCCGGTTCCGCATGTTGGTGCATACGAGGCGACGAATCCGTGCGGCGAGCAGCCCCTCCTGGCTTACGACGTCTGCAACCTCGGCTCGATCAACATCGGCTACTATGTCGTCGACGGCCTGCTGAACTGGGATGCGCTCGCGAAAGACATTCACACTTCAGTGCGCTTCCTCGACAACATCATCGATGTCAACAAGTACCCGCTTCCCGAAATCGACGCGCTTTCGAAGCGGATTCGCAGAATCGGCTTCGGTGTGATGGGTTTTGCCGACGCGCTCGTGAAGCTCGGAATTCCCTACAACACGGAAGATGGCATCGAGTTCGGCCGCAAGCTGCAGGAGTTCGTCGACGTGGAGTCCAAGCGCGAGAGCGAGCGGCTCGCCGACGAGCGTGGTCCGTTCCCCGAATGGGCACGGTCGATCTGGGGACCCGATGAGACGTGCACCCGCGATGCAGATGGCAAGCGCATCAGGCCGATGCAGATGCTTCGCAACTGTAACGTCAACACGATCGCTCCGACGGGCACGATCTCGATCATCGCCGGATGCTCTTCGGGAATCGAGCCGCTTTTCGCCGTTGCGTTCATGCGCAACCAGGCCGGCGCGATGATGCCCGACGTGAATGAAGATTTCCTCGCGATCGCGAAGGCAGAGGGGTGGTATTCCGACGAGCTGATCGAGAAGATCGCGAAGCAGGGTCACATTCACTTTGAAGAAGTCCCTGAGAAATGGCAGCGCGTGTTCGTTACTGCGCACGACATCACTCCCGAGTGGCACGTCCGCATGCAGGCTGCCTTCCAGGAAAATTGCGACTCGGCCATCTCGAAGACGACGAACTTCTCGCACGCCGCTACGCGCGACGATGTGAGGGCGATCTACGAGCTCGCGTACGACCTCAAGTGCAAGGGGGTCACCGTGTATCGCGATGGATCGCGCGACAACCAGGTGCTTTCGACCGGCGCAACCGACAAGGCAAAGTCCGAGCGTGATGGTACCGATGCGCGGGGCGAAGTCGGCGATCTCAAGGGCACGATCACCGAGCTCGAGGCGGAGATCTCGAAGCTCCGCAAGGATCTCTTCGACGCGGAAGCAGAAAACCTCCAGCGCCGCCAGAAGCGGGCGCGTCCTGATTCACTGCGCGGCACGACGTCGCGCATGGAAACGCCACTCGGCACGATGTTCGTCAACATCACCGAGGACGACAGAGGACAGCCGTTCGAGGTGTTCATCAATCTCGGCAAGGCGGGTGGGGCAGCGATGGCCGATGTGGAAGCGATCGGCCGCCTGATTTCGCTCGCGCTGCGCTCGGGCATCTCCATCCAGGCAATTCACCGCCAGCTGCGCGGCATCGCGTCGGACCGCGCGATCGGACTCGGACCGAACAAGGTTCTGTCGGTGCCGGATGCCATCGGCATCGCGCTCGAGTCGTGGATGCGCCAGAAGCAGGGTGTCCAGCAGGAGCTGCTGCGCGCGGAGTCGTCGTCGCCGGAAGCCGCGCAGATTTCAGCGCCGGCGCCCGTCAGCGCCGGTGGCTCGCAGGGTCAGTACGAATTCGAGAGCGTGAACCGCGACCAGTCATTCATGGCAACGTGTCCCGATTGCGGATCGCAGCTCGAACAGGCGGAAGGTTGCTCGAAGTGTCACGTCTGCGGTTTCTCTGAATGCGGCTGACCTGAACGTGCGACATCGAGCTGAAAAAGGGCCCGCTCCGGCGGGCTCTTTTTTGTTAACGGCTTGGAATCCGAACCCAGAGCGTTGCACTCCGGCATTCCCTCCACAAACTCCTGGCACTTCAAAACCTCCTCCCCCTGTGTAGTTCTAACCCTCCGGTCGCGAGGACGGCACCCTCAGGGTCGTCGAGCAGGGCGCTGTCCGAATCTTCAAGGGTGAAGTGTTCTTCGATCCAGACCAGATTGAGCGACCTTGAACGCCTCTCGACGCGCCGGTGCATAGTCGGTAATTGTTACTGTCCGGGCGTTGAGCTGCACAGGTATCTCCGGGTTGGGAAAAAATACGAAACAAGGACCTGCGCAGCACAAGTGCCTCTTGCGGACTCGTGCGAAAAGTGACTCCGTTCAGGCATCACCACTTCAGGGCGGAAAATGGATCCCAGGAAGCTTGCGGCATTGGCGAAGAAGAACGCCGCAAAGTCAGGAACAACATCGCGCGTACCGAAGCAATTCGGGAAGAAGTACGATGCCAACCTGAAGGACGTGCCGCAGGACGAGGCATCCCTCAAGCAGCAGCAGGAAAGCGACAGGTTCTTCGCCGAGATGAAGAAGCGCGACTTCTGACCACGGGAGGCAGGGCAGATGCATCGGTTGATCATCGCATTTTTGCTGAGCATCATGATCGCCGGCTGTGGGTCTGGCCCGGCGCCTGCAACCGGCCTCGGCTTTCGCAACCGGACCATCCTCACGCTCGAGGAGATACGGGAGTCACGCACAAGCGAGTCGAATGCATTTGACCTGATTCAGAAAATGCGCCCTGAATATCTCCGGTCGCGCGGCTCCTCCTCGCTCCGCAACACCGTGCCTATAACTGCTGTCGTCTATGTCGACGACATCCGCTACGGCGAGCTCGACTCGCTACGGACCATGAGTGCCGACCAGGTCTTCCAGATCCAGTACCTGAACTCCTCCGATGCGACAACCCGCTTCGGAACCGACCACCTCGGTGGGGCGATTCTGATCACTACCAAGTAGGCCCCGGAGTCCTCCTCCGGGAGGCACCGGAACCTCCGCACGGTTAGAATTGAGGGATGGAGGGTTACCGGTGACAAGCAGGCTTCAAAAGCTACAGGACGAGGGCCAGTCGATCTGGCTCGACAACATCGACCGCCAGATGCTGCACGATGGCGCACTCGAGAAGCGCATTCTCGAGGATTCGCTGACCGGCATGACGTCGAATCCGACAATCTTCGAGAAAGCTCTGGCCGAGGGGGCCGAGTACGACGAGCAGTTGTCTGGTTCCGAGTCAGGGCTGTCCCCGCACGATCTCTTCGAGCTCGTAGAGACGACTGACGTCCAGCGCGCGTGCGACCTTTTTGCCGGCGTGTATTCAGGCACGCGCGGAAATGACGGCTATGTATCGATCGAGGTTTCGCCAGGCGTCGCACACGAAAGTGGCGCAACCGTCGAAGAGGCAAAGCGTTTGTGGGCCACGGTCGATCGACCGAACGTGATGGTAAAGGTGCCGGGAACCGAGCAAGGTTCTCTTGCCGTGCGCGAATTGATTGCAGCCGGCATCAACGTCAACATCACGCTTCTCTTCTCCATCGATGCGCACGATCATATCATCGACGCTTACATGTCGGGTCTCGAGGACCGTATTGCGCAGGGTAATCCCGTAGACCATGTCGCGTCGGTTGCCAGCTTTTTCGTGAGCCGCGTGGACACTGAGATCGACAAGCGGCTCGACGAGATGGTCAAGGCGGCCAACCCTTCAGACAGGGATCGGCTGAAGATGCTGAAGGGAAGGGCAGCGATCGCAAACGCAAAGCTGGCATACCGGCTTTTCCAGCGCCGCTTTGCGGAAGATCGCTGGAAGCGTCTCGAGGAGCGGGGTGCCCGCGTGCAGAAGCCTCTGTGGGCGAGCACCAGCGTGAAAAATCCTGCATACCGTGACGTGATGTACGTCGAGGAGTTGATCGGCCCCGACACGGTCAATACGATGCCGCCGGGGCTCATCGACGCGTTCCGCGAGCATGGGGATGTTCAGCGCACGCTGGACAAGCGACTCGGCGCTGCCGAGGGGTTGTTGCGCGAGATAGAAGCCGTTGGAATTTCGATGAAGGATGTGACTGACAAGCTTCTCGTTGACGGACTCGCAAGCTTTCAGAAATCATTCGACTCGCTCACTGACGGAATCGAGCGCAAGATGAGTCTCCTCTCAGCACAGAAGTGACCGGCATCTACATCCAGCGCACGAAGATCGTCTGCACTCTGGGGCCTTCGAGCTCAACTGAAGAGGGAATTCGCGGGCTCATGGAGGCGGGGATGAATGTCGCCCGCCTGAATTTTTCTCACGGCACCCACGCCCAGCACTCTGAAACCATCGCGACGCTGCGGCGGCTTTCGCATGAGCGCGCGCATCCAATCGCGATCCTTGGTGACTTGCAGGGGCCGCGCATCCGCGTCGGCGACATCCCCG
>JAYUWU010000313.1:0-2451 GCA_043753365.1 Gemmatimonadaceae bacterium
ACGTAGTCTCAACTCGTGTTCCATGGCAAGTTTGTAATTGTTCTCGAGGAATCCGTACCCAACGGTGTTGTAAACCTCAAAAAAGGCCGCGATCACGTCGTTAGTAATTTCTTCTTCAAGCAGTTTTTCAATGGCCATTTCGCGGAAGAAAGAACCGCTCTGCATCGGAACCAGCATCGTTCCGCCGCAGATCCGCCCAATCCGCTGCATCTGCCTGATCCGCTACCCCCTGGGTTTATGTCCCCAAAGCTCTTCATAAACGCATCGCAAGTCGTCACCTGCTCCGGCTCGACACGCGCACGCCGCGGGATCGAGATGCAGCACGCGGAAGTGCTCACCGGTGTCGCGGTGGCTGTCGATGGCGAGAAGATCGCCGGAGTCGCGTTAAGGGATGAGCTCGAGCGCCAATATCCGGATGCCGAAATCATCGATTGCGGCGGCAGGGTAGTCACGCCGGGGCTCGTCGACTCGCACACCCACGCGATATTCGGACGTGCCCGGTACGAGGAGCAGGAGCTCCGCGCATCAGGCGTTGGGTACATGGAGATCGCAAGGCGCGGAGGCGGGATTCACTCTTCGGTCGCCGACCTCCGCACTCGCACCGAAGATGAACTCACCGAGCTCGCACGCGCGAGAATCCTTCGACTCGCGTCATACGGCTCGACGACGATCGAAGTAAAATCGGGTTATGGGCTGTCACTCGCTGACGAGATCAAGTCGCTCAAGGTCATCGCTCGCCTGTCAGAAGAACTGCCCGTCAGACTCGTCCCCACGTGGCTCGGCGCCCACGAAATCCCCCAGGAATTCAGGACGACCACCGCCAATCGGCGCGATTACATGCATCTGCTCATAGACGAGATGCTCCCGTCAGTCACCCGGCGCGGACTCGCGTGGTTCGCCGACGTGTTCTGCGAGCCCGGGGTTTTCACTGTCGAAGAAACGCGGACGATCCTCACTGCGTCCCGGGCGGCAGGACTTGGGATCAAGCTGCATGCGGACGAGCTCGAGCCGCATGGCGGGGCAGAGCTGGCCGCTGAGATAGGGGCCACATCTGCGGACCATCTTGCCGCTATCTCCCCACGAGGGATCAGTGCGCTCGCTGCCTCGCCGACGGTCGCAACGCTATTGCCCGGGACAATGCTCTTCCTCGGCAGGCAACAGCAGGCTCCTGCACGGGCAATGATCGACGCCGGTGTGGCGGTCGCCCTCGCGACCGACTTCAACCCCGGCACCTCGCCGACCTTCAACTTCCCGCTCATCCTCACTCTTGCGGTCAGCCAGCTGCGAATGAGCGCGACTGAAGCCATCCTGGCGGCTACGGTAAATGGCGCCGCCGCACTCGGCCTCGCCGAAACAACGGGCCAGCTGTCTCCGGGGTTCTCTGCCGATATCGCGTTGTGGGACGCCGAAGATTATCGCGAGATTCCCTATTGGTACGGGGACAGGCGATGCTCGGGCACCTGGGTGAAGGGGACGCGCGGAGTGTTGGGCTAAAGTCGGCCTGCTGCTTTCGTTCTGGTTCGGCCGCATGCCGGCAGGGCCTTTTCCAGCCGAAGGCTCGTTCACGATACATCGCGGCCGGAAGATCGTCGTTCTAGCAGCGATAGAGACGGGAAAAAGACTGTCACTACCGCAACGTGTCCGGTAACTTGAATCTCGCGCGCATGCCCGGGTGGCCTGCGCGCGGCCACGCCTCAGCAGACCAGATGTCCAATATCGCCAAGCTCAAGAAAAAAGCCGCCGAATACGAGGCCAGAAAGAATTACGAAAAGGCCCTCGAAATCTACGAGCAGGTGCTCACATCAAAGCACCCCACGGACGAAGAACGTGACGTCGCCCTCTACAATCGCGTCGGCGACCTGCACTATCGCCTTGGCAACAACGAGCAGGCACTCAGCTACTACGAGCAGGCCGCTGATTTCTATGCCGAAGGCGGGTTCTTCAACAATGCGATCGCGCTGTGCAACAAGATCCTGCGCTACGCTCCAGGCCGTACGATCGTCTACTACAAGCTTGGAATAATCAGCGCGAAGAAAGGATTCAACAGCGACGCCAAACAGAACTTCCTCGAGTACGCCGATCGCATGCAGCGGCTCGGCAAGATGGACGAAGCATTTCGCGCGCTGAAAGAGTTCGCTGATCTCTGCCCTGGGCAGGACGATGTCCGTCTCATGCTCGCCGAGCAATTGACGCGCGCGAGCAGGAAGACAGAAGCGCTCGAGCAACTCGAGATCCTGTACGACACGCTTCAGGCAGAGGGACGGTCAAGCGAAGCAGGGGCGACGCTCGAGCGGATGAATACCCTCGATCCGGCCTTCAAGCCGCGCCGCTCCGTCACCCCGCGGGCACGCCAGAAAGAAGGGCTCGTCTTTCTCGATCTCGATTTCGACGACGCCGTCCCGACTCCGCGAGGAGTCGTTGAGGACGACGATGAGGCCGTGGCCGAATCAT
>JAYUWU010000314.1:0-6062 GCA_043753365.1 Gemmatimonadaceae bacterium
CCAGTTCATCGGCGCCTTCGACGACGATGCAGGACTGATTGGATACGCCTGCTTCGGTCCTACGCCGGCGACGGACGGGACGTACGACCTCTACTGGCTGGCCGTCGATCCAGCCGCGCAGCGCCGCGGGGCCGGGCGCGCCTTGCTCCGATGGGTGGAACGGGAGCTCGAGCGGCGTGGTGCTCGGCTGCTCGTCGTGGAGACGTCATCACGCGCCGATTACGCGCACACCAGGGAGTTCTATGCACGCGGTGGCTACACGGAAGCAGCCCGCGTGCGGGATTTCTACGCTCCGGCCGATGACCGGATCATCCTCACCACACGCCTCACGGCACGAGAGCGCGGAGTAGCCACGCGATGAGTGACTGGCAGAAGACGCTGAAGGACGACAGCATCAGCACGCTCGAGCAGCTTCGGGCGTACGTCGCCGACCGGTTCGGGGAGGACGCCGCAGAGCGGGAGATCGACGTCGAGGCATTGCGCCCCGCGTTCGACAACTTCCAGATGCGCATCACGCCTTCCGCGCTTGACGCCATCAAGGAAGTGGGCGACCCGATGTGGCAGCAGTACATCCCGACCGTGGAGGAACTCGACGTCGTCGACGGTGTGATCGACTCGCTCGACGAAGACGGGGATTCGCCGGTGCCGAACATCACGCACCGGTATCCCGACCGCGCTCTATTCCTGGTGAGCCCGGTATGCGCGAGCTACTGCCGCTTCTGCACGCGGCGGCGGAAGGTTGGCGATCCGGAAAAGATCCCGCTCAACCAGTTCGACTCGGCATTCCAGTATCTGCGCGAGCACACCGAGATTCGCGACGTGATCATGTCGGGCGGCGACCCCATGATGCTGAGCGACCGGCGGCTCGAGTATTTCTTCCAGCAGCTGCGCGCTATCCCGCATATCGAGATCATCAGGCTCGGCAGCAGGATCACGTCGCACCTTCCGGAACGAATCACGCCAGAGTTCTGCGAGATGGTGCAGAAGTACCATCCGATCTACATGAACACACACTTCAATCACCCCGATGAGCTGACGCCCGCGGCGGTTGCGGCGCTGGACCGTTTGTCGAGGGCAGGTGTCGTGCTGGGATGTCAGACTGTTCTGCTGAAGGGCGTGAACGACGACCCGAAGATCATGCTCAAGCTCATGCACGCTCTGCTTCGCGCGCGCGTCCGTCCCTACTATCTGTATATGGCCGACCAGGTGGCGGGCGGAGAGCACTTCCGGACGACCGTGCAGAAGGGACTCGAGATCGTCCAGGCCCTGCGTGGCTGGACGTCAGGCCTCGCGGTTCCGCACTTCGTCATCGACGCGCCAGGCGGAGGGGGCAAGGTGCCGCTGCTGCCCGAGTACGTCGAGGAAATAAACGACGAAGAAGTGATCTTCCGGAACTACCAGGGCCAGCGGTTCACCTACAAGCAGCCGCGTCAGGTCCCGTCTATTGAGCCGATTCCTGCCGTTGCAGCTCAGTCCGACATCGTACCGATCGGCAGGGCGAAGCGGCCGAAGAAGGAGGGCGCTGTTCGTACGCGGCGGCGCAAGGCTTCGGGCGAGTAGCTGCTCGCTTTACCTGGTTCCGACTAAACCTTTCTCAATGAAGAGATCGCGATAAGAAAGGAAAAACCTTAGTCTCAAACCGCGACCTCACGCGGTTTCCATGGTTTCCCTCGTATATCTCGGCATCGTGCGGAATGCCGTGCGCGCTCAGCAACGAATCGAGCGCGCGAACGTTGGGAGGAATGTCGGTAAGGCCGTCGGCATCGCCCGCGTCAAAGGCTACCGCGAGCCTGCGCAGTGCGGCGAGGTGGGTTGACGCCATCGCAAGCGGGCCAGCCTTCCACTTTTCCGCAATCGACGGGATTCGAACGAGCACACCAGAATCCAGTCGATATGGGAGATCAGCGAACAGCGGCGGCTTTTCGACATTCGGCGAGTACGCAGCTGCTAGCCCGTAAAGCAGGTGCGCGGTAAATCCTGCCGCCTGGTAGTCTTCCCGACGCGTCAGTCCTGCAGCCGCTTTCCAGCCAGCAGTTCGTTCCGGCGCATCCATGGAAGCGAGACAGCACGGACTCATCGCATACACAGCCGAGAACTTGTCAGGATGCCGCATCGCTAATCGCAGCGCTCCAAAGCCACCCATCGAGTGACCGGCAATCCCCCGCGAATCCCTGCTTCTTCGTGTCCGGTAGTTGCGGTCGACATGCGAGAGAAGATCCCGAACTATGAAGTCTTCCCACGCCCCTGTTACCGGGGAGTTGATGAAGAAGCTGCCGCCGAAGAAACTTCGACCGTTCGGCATCACCACTATCATGGGCAGAACAACCTTCGCGCGGATCAGGCTGTCCATGGAAACCCGGACGTTGAAATCCTGATATTGCCCATTCATGAACTGACGATGGTCAGCACCGAAGCCGTGCAGGAGAAAAACTACAGGGTAGCGCCTGGCAGTCTGCGAGGAGTAGCCGGGCGGAAGGTATACGGTCACCTCTCGCCAGTCCGGATCACCTATCAGGTTACCGCGAAGCGACGGCGCGGCAACGGTGTCCACGTGAGTCACCCCGCCGATCCATCGCTGTTGGGCGGTACCTTCAGCGGGCCAGTACGTGGCCGCAGCCGCCACCATCATGCCGGTCAGGATGTTGGCCATCCGCCGCAGTTTCAGCCTTGTTGCCGAATCGATGGTCATTGTAGTAGAAGCGCTCCTGAACCGCGCGAGTGCCGCTACTCCACCTGCTTCAGTTCGCTGTACTCTCCAGTCGTCCGCAACGTTACGGTTACGACTTCGCGCGTCCGGTTGCGCCAGAACCAGCCGTGCATCCCGTCAAACGCCGCAACCAGGACTCCTTCATCAGAGGGCTTCCCCTGACCTTTGGCGTATCCGTGATACTTGATCGCTGGCGCCGCGGCGCGATCGGCGTGCGTGTCGTAATTGACCACGCCGCGGTCGGTCGACCACCGGTAATTCACACGGGCGCCTTCGACCATCGTGAGCTTGATTTCCTTTCCTTCGTTCGGCTGCAAAGTTACCGTCACCTCGTCCGTTCTTTCGGCAGCGGCCAGGGCAGCTGGGACCGCACCGGTTGGCGGCGGTACAGAAACCGCTGGCTGGCGAGTACCGGCCACGCCTGGCGTTCCTGCAGTTCCCGCCGAACCTCCCGCGACCACCGCGTCCTCCCTTGTCACTTCCCGCGCAAGCTGCGCCTTAATCTCCCCCATTTCGGTCAGGCCAAGCGGACGTCCGATGCCGGTTGGATCGATGCCGTATTCAGCAGGCATCACGATCGTAACGAGGAGGGTCATTGCGATGACGGCCGCGATGGCCGTTGAGCGAAACAGTTTTCGCGCAGACGGGAGGCCCTCATCGGTTAGCGGATTCTGGTTTGACATTGTGATGGCTAGTATGTCTGAGTGATGAAGTAACCGGCAAGCTGATAGCCCATCAATAGAAATCCGGCGCTCATCAGTGCAACATTGCCCGCATAGGCGTGGCGAATGAATCCACCGGTACGCCGCCAGTAGCTCATCGCGATGAGAATGGCGCTGAGCGCAAGGAGCTGTCCGATTTCGACGCCGACGTTGAACGCGACGAGATTCGGAATCAGGCCACTGGGGGAAATCTCGAACTCGAGAATCTTCGTGGCCAGCCCAAAGCCATGAAACAGCCCGAATATCAGCGTCGCCGCCTTGGTGTTGGGCTGGAATCCAAACCACCGGCGGAACGCTCCGATATTATCGAGAGCCTTGTATACAACGGACAATCCGATGATGGCATCGATCAGGTAGGTGCTCACGCTCACACCGGTCAGGACGCCGAACAGCAATGTCGTCGAGTGCCCGACGGCAAACAGTGTTACGTACACCCCGATGTCCTTCAGTTTATATAGAAAGAAGATCACGCCAAGCAGGAAAAGCAGGTGGTCGTAACCCGTCACCATGTGCTTTGCGCCGAGATACATGAACGGAATCGGGAGACTTCCCGAAACACTCTGGATGTAGCCCTTGTCGCCGGCTGCAACACCGTGCGCCAGCGCCTCGGCCGGCGCAACGAGAATCGCCAATAGGCCGGCAAGGAACAGGAGGATAAATACCGGCGCTGGCGCTCCAGGCGGGTGCAGTTGCTGTTTCTGAATAAATGTCATTATGCGGGTGCCTGAAAGATAAAACCCGATGGTTCGGAAATGGAGCGCGAGAATGCGGGCCGCTGATGCAAGACAGTTACGATAACTTTGCTCCCGAAGTAGTTTGTCGCCATGCGCAAGCTGGTACGCCGTTTAGCCACACTGGTCAATCTGAGTGCAGCTCTCGTTTTTCCGGCGAGTGCTGTCACGCATGGGCATGCGCACCACGATTTCTCTCACGCCGACGCCAACTCGGCCTTTGCACTACCCGACGGCGTTCCTCAGGTACACTCCCCTGACGTACCTCTGGATCATCCTCACCTGCTGGCGGGCCCGATTCGTCCGGTTCGCCTCATGGATTTCGACGGACGCGACGGCCCGGAGTCTGTCGCGATCACATCGATCCGCCGGCTAGAAGCGCCGACCGTGATGCCGACGTCTCTCGATGCGAGGGCGCCGCCGCCCCGCACCACACCATCGAGTTCCCGGCCGCGCTCTCCCCCCGTGGCCTGAGGGTCTGCGAAGAATTACCTGACACGCTCGGGTAATCTTTCGCATGCGAGTTCTGTGCTGGAAGTCAGAGTCCTGAACCCCGGACCGCGCCAGCACATGCCATCCCAATACAACTCAGTCGCTGGATCCCCCGCGCATCACGGTTGATGGCGTCAGGCATCCGGCCTCGACCATTTTCTCATGCGATCGAAACACGATGTGTTCGGAGGGCTGTCCTCCGGCCCAACCGCGGCGGCAGTTCTGATGCTTTTGATGAGCAGCGTGGCTGCTGGTCAATCGCTGCAACCGAATTCTGGTCAGGCCTTGACCCTCTCCGAGGCAATAGCCTCAGCTGTCGCTGCAAGTCCCGACCTTGTCGCGGCGCGGGCGGCAGCAGCAGCTGCGTTGGGACGTGAGCGTCAAGCGAGTGCAATTGCAAACCCGGCGATGTCGTTCAGGCACGAGCGGACCGGCAGCGGACCGCTGGCAAATTCCCAGGAGGTGATCGAGGTCGAGCAGACTCTGGAAATCGGAGGAATACGCGGCGCGAGAACCGAGGCTGCCCGCCTTCGCCGCGAAGCCGCCGAGGCAAGGGTAAGGTCTCTCCGATCAGAAGTCGAATACACAGTCACGGTCGCATTTGCAGAAGCCGTAGAAGCGGAGCGCCGGTTGGCGCTCGCAGCACTGATTGCGGGATCGTTCAACGAGGCTGAGCGGGCCGCTGCCGAGCGGCTCGCAGCGGGGGATATACCGGGCTTTACTGCCCGTCGAATCCGACTCGAGAAAAACCGATATTCCGTGCTTCATGCCGAGGCGGCGCTCGAGCACCGCACGGCGCGACTCGCTCTCTTGACCCTCCTTCCAACTAAGGCAGACAGCTCTCGCGTTCTGGAGCTCGATGTAGTCAGCATGCGTGCCGCCACAGTCGATTTCCCCGGTGACTCGACGGCTTACGCGGTAGTCGATGCGCGACCCGATATTGCCGCGCTCGCGCTCGATGGACGCGCGGCGCTGGCCGACGCGACGGTTGCGCGGCGCGAACGGCGTCCTGTCCCGGTGTTTGCGGCTGGCGCCAAACGCGAGACGTTCGGAGACGGGGCGGCGCAGAGCGGAATCGTCGCAGGATTGCGGCTGCATCTTCCGCTCTGGGACCGCCGTGCCGGAGCTATCGAAGCATCAGATGCAGATGCCCGCAGCAGGAACGCAGAACTTGCATCGGCTCGGCGACAGGCAATCCGTGAAATTGCCGAAAGCGGAGATGCGCTTCGCACTGCCGAACAGCAGCTGGCGACGATGTCGCCCCAGTTAGTCGAGGACGCCGCCGCGACCCTTCGCGCAGCACAGGCTGCATACGCCGAAGGGGAGATTTCGCTTCTCGAGTGGCTCGACGCGAGCCGCGCGTATTACGAAGTCGAAACTGGCCTCGCCAATCTTCGGTCCCAATACGTC
>JAYUWU010000315.1:0-6048 GCA_043753365.1 Gemmatimonadaceae bacterium
GCAGCTTCCCGAGGTCGTCGAGAGCGTGGCGATCGGCCAGGAGACAGGCGACGCCGACTCAGGCGACGTGAGGATAGTTCTGTTCGTCCGCCTCCGGGACGGGGAGGAGCTGGACGATGAGCTGCGGAATCGCATCTCGAAGCAGATACGCGACAACACGAGCCCGCTCTTCTCGCACATCGCCAGATACTTCGCGCTGGTACCGAATACGGTGAGACGCTCTTTCGCCGCCATGTCCCAGAGTGCATCGGTCTTTTCGGGAAGCGGTGCTCCATCGTAGAGGACGATTGTCGAGCCAACTACGAGCACGCTCACGAGCCAGTTCCACATCATCCAGCCCAATGTCGTGAAATAGAAAACGCGATCGCCGCGCTCGAGGTCGGTGTGCAGCAGCAGCTCCTTGTAATGCTGCAGGAGAGTGCCGCCTGCGCTGTGCACCATGCATTTCGGGAGGCCCGTCGTGCCCGATGAGTAGAGTATGTAGAGCGGGTGATCGAAGGGCAGCCGCTCGAACTCGGCCAGTCCCCACGAGCTGGCGGAAAATTCACTCCACGGGACGGATCTGGCGAGTCCCGATATGTCTGGTTGCCTGTCGCCATAGGCAACCACGACAACCTGCTCGATTGATGAGATGCGCTCCACCACGTCGGCAACGCGCGGCAGGCAATCGATGCGTTTCTTGTTGTAGGTGTAGCTGTCGGCGCAGAAAAGGATTCGCGGCTCGATCTGTCCGAACCGGTCGAGTACCCCCTGCACTCCGAAATCTGGCGAGCAGGAGGACCAGACCGCCCCGATCGATGCGGCGGCCAGCATCGCGATGACCGCCTCGGGAATGTTCGGCATGAAGCCCGCGACGCGATCGCCTGCGCGCACGCCATGCTCTCTCAGCGCAGCAGCGACTCTCGCTACTTCGTCGTGAAGCTCAGCATAGGAGATCGCGCGCTGCCTTCCGCTTTCATTCCAGGCGACGATGGCATCGCGGTCGTCCCTGTAACGAAGAAGATTCTCCGCGAAGTTGAGGCGTGCGCCGGGAAACCAGCGAGGACCGAGGTCGGGGTCGGGCGGCGCCATCCTGTCCAGCCCGTGCACGACCTCATCCCACGGCTCCTTGTCGCCGCGCTCCTCAGCGACCATTCCGGCGAAGCGCCACATGAACGGCCAGAAGCGCTCCGGGTGGAGGACCGACCACTGGTAGAGGTCTTCGTACGAATCGCCGACGCCGGCCGCGCGGATGAACGCGGTCATGTTCGCGCGCGCAATTCGTTCTGTCGAAGGTTCCCAGCAGGCGCGAGACACAGAGGGGCCTGCGCCTCGTTTCACTTCAGCTGGTCGGCGGACTGAACTGTTCGTGCTGGGCGTCCAGCCACGACTTGTGATACGCAGGATCCTCGATCGACATCGCGGCCTTCGCGATCTTGAGTGGGCGGAAGCTGTCCATCATCACCGCCAGCTCATCGGTGTACTTCGCCCCGATGCTCGCCTCGGCCCGGCCGGGATGGGGCCCGTGCGGGATGCCGTCCGGGTGATGCGTGATGCTCCCGAACTCGATTCCCTTCCGGCTCATGAATTCGCTCGAGGCGTAATACAGGACTTCGTCGGAATCCACGTTGCTGTGGTTGTACGGAGCCGGAATCGCCTCGGGGTGGAAATCATACGGACGCGGGCAGAATGAGCACACGACGAACCCGTCGCCCTGAAATGTCTGGTGAACCGGTGGCGGCTGATGTACGCGGCCGACGATCGGCTCGAAGTCCATGATGTTGAACGCCCACGGGTAGAAAAAGCCGTCCCAGCCGACCACGTCGAACGGATGGTGATCGAGCACGAGCTCGTTGATTCCGTCGTACTGCTTCACGAAGAGTGGGAAATCGCCCTTCTCATCGTGCGGCGCGAGCTGGAGGGGGCGGCGGAAATCACGCTCCGAATACGGCGCACCTTCGATGATCTGCCCGAACTCGTTCCGGTAGCGCTTCGGCGTACGGACATGCCCGCGACTCTCAAAAACAACGAACTTGGTGTTGGCACCGGAGTCCATCCGGTACCGATGGAGAATTCCGCGATGAATCACGAGATAATCCCCTTCGCCGTACGGAAGGTCGCCGAAAACTGTCTCCAGCACTCCCTTGCCTTTGCTCACGTACACGAGCTCGTCTGCCTGAGCATTCCTGTAGAAATGCGAGTCATGCGTATCCGGCTCGACGTAGTACATGGCGATATCCTGGTTGAACAGGATCGGAATCCTGTCCAGCGTCGGACTGCCGCCCTTCTTTGCGCGCGACGTCAGGAAGTGACGGTGGTGGAGCGTCTGGTCCGGATCCTCGACGAGTTTCATCTCCCTCACCCGCCGCACCGATTTTACAGTCGTCGGCGGGTAGATGTGATAAAGCAGCGACGAAGTCCCGGTAAAACCCTCGTGACCCATCAGCTCCTCCGCGTACAGCCCCCCATCAGGCTTCCGGAAGGCAATGTGTCTCTTTCGCGGCATCGAGCCGAGCGTGTGGTATATGGGCATCAGAGGTTACCTCGCAGGTCCTGCTCTCTTTCGAGCGCTTCGAACAGAGCCTTGAAGTTGCCGGCGCCGAAACTCTTTGCACCTTTTCGCTGGATGATCTCATAAAAGACCGTCGGCCTGTCCTGGACCGGCTTGCTGAAGATCTGCAGCAGATAACCTTCATCATCCCGGTCGACGAGAATCCCGAGCTCGCGCAGCGGGGCGATATCCTCGTCGATTTTCCCTACGCGGTCGAGCACGCTGTCGTAATAGGTAGTCGGCACCCGCAGGAACTCGACTCCCCGTGATCGCATCTCGGTGACGGTCGAAATTATGTCGTCAGTTGCAATGGCGATGTGCTGCACCCCCGGCCCCTGGTAGAAATCGAGATACTCATCGATTTGCGATTTCTTTTTTCCCGCGGCGGGCTCGTTGATCGGGAACTTGATCCGCCCATTGCCGTTCGACATCACCTTTGACATCAGCGCCGAGTATTCAGTCGAGATCGTCTTGTCGTCGAACGTCAGGATGTTCACGAAGCCAAGTACGCGCTCGTAGAAGCCGACCCACTCGTTCATCTTGCCAAGCTCGACGTTGCCAACGCAGTGGTCGACGTACTTCAGTCCAACCGGAACTGTCTTCGCGAGTGAAGTTATCGGCACGAACCCCGGCATGAACAAACCGCGATAGTTCGTTCGCTCGACGAGGCTGTGGATCGTGTCGCCATAAGTCCTGATTGCGGCGAGCACTATCTCTCCATTCTCATCGCTAACGACGTGCGGCTCCATAGCGGGGTCGGCACCCCGCTCTACTGCTTTATGAAACGCATCATGCGCATCGTCGACCCACATCGCAATGTCGCGGACACCGTCCCCATGTTTCGCCACATGCTCAGCGATCGGCCCTTCGCCACGTATCGCGGTAGTCAGGACGAAACGCACCTTGTCCTGCTGAAGGAGATAGCTGGCGCGATCCCGCACTCCCGTCTCGGGCCCGCGATACGCGACGACTTCCATTCCGAAAGCCGACCGGTAGAAGTGGCTCGCCTGTTTGGCGTTGCCGACCCAGAACTCTATGTAGTCGGTGCCGTTTATCGGGAAGGTATCCACCGCATGATCGGCGGTTGGAAGAGTGGCGGTTGCCATCGATAGTCTCCTGCTGTGTGTTGCCAACGGGTACAGAGCGGCTGCTCTGCCCCTGCTGCCAGTCCTATGCCCGTGCTGCCCGGCCACGCGCTTCCGCAAGCTTACGCGCGATTCCGCGGTAGAACGCGGCGTCGACGGGCTTCTGCTGCTCCTCCAGCGTCAAAGCCGAAAGCTCGAGCGCATACAGAATATTACCTAGATACAACTCGGCCACACTCGCTACTGTGTCCTCGTTTTCGGCTGCTTTCCCTCGCGGCGCAGCGGGCTGCTGCTCGTCCGTCAACGGGGAAGCGGCACCGGAGTGACCTCGCCCGTTCCAAAGCGCGTGTCGCCGGTCACGACCTTTACGACGATCGCAGTGATGTTATCGATGCCGCCGTTGTTGTTGGCATCTGCGATCATCGCGTTGACAATGCGCTCCGGGTTTGCCCGGGACAGAAGCAGCTGTTGCAGCCGCTTGTCCTCGACCATGCCCGTCAGGCCGTCGCTCGCGAGAAGAAACACGTCGCCGACCTTCGTCTCGCCGTTGATGATGTCCGGCTCGATCTCGCTGCTCATCCCGATGCAGCACGTGATCACGTTGCTCTGGGGATGGTGACGGGCCTGGGCTGCCGTTATTAGACCGGCATCGACTTGTTCCTGCACCAAGGAGTGATCCTTGGTGAGCTGGGTCATCCCGCCATCGCGAACTAAATAGATGCGGGAGTCTCCGACATGTCCGATGAGGAATCGGGTGTCGGAGAGGAGCAGCGCCGATGCGGTGCTTCCCATCCCCGTCTTGTCGACTTCCTTCATCGTTCGCTGGAAGACTTCTCTATTAGCCTTTTTAAGCGTCTCCGAAAGGCGCGGGCCGGCGATGGGATCAGCGAGGTCGTTGAGATCGGCCAGCTCGGACGCGATGAGGTCGACGGCCATCTGGCTCGCGACCTCGCCCGCGGCGTGACCACCCATACCGTCGGCCACGATAAAAAGGCCGCGATATTCGTTGGCGTCCGCGTAGAGGTTGTCTTCGTTCCCCTTGCGCAGCCTGCCCGTGTCGGTTCTTGCTGAGACAGCCAGGTGCACTAAAGCCCGCTCCCCGCGGTTCGCGGGATGAAATAAGTCAAGGAATCAGCTCGTTGAACTCGTCAATTGAGTCTACAAACTACGCCACAGCCCGCAGGGGCAGCAAGCGTTAGCCTGCACGCAGCACCTCCTGGCCGGTTTCTCCGCTCTGAAGCCGCCAGAGGCGCTCGTAAAGGCCACCCTTCCCCATAAGCTCTTCGTGTCGCCCCCGCTCCAGAATCTCCCCATGATGTAACACGAGTATCTCGTCAGACCCGACGATAGTACTCAGCCGATGGGCAATGGCGATAGTAGTCCTCCCTTCCATGAGAACCGCAAGCGCCCCCTGAATCTCTGCCTCGATCTCACTGTCGACGGCGCTGGTCGCCTCATCGAGCACGAGCAGCGATGCATCTGCCGCCACCGCGCGAGCGAACGAAAGCAGCTGCCGTTCGCCTACGCTCAGGGATGAACCGCGCTCTCCGAGCTTGTGAAGATAGCCATCCGGGAGCCGGCTGATTATCCGATGCGCACCGACACGCGCCGCAGCTCGCGCGACCTCCGCATCGCTCAGCGGATTGGATAGCCTGATGTTGGTTGCTACATCCCCGGCAAACAGGAAGATATCCTGCTGCACGTAGGCGATATGCCCGCGGAGCTCATCCAGCGGTATCCCACGTATGTCCGTACCGTTTACCAGTATCCGGCCCCGCTGAGGGTCGTAGAACCGCATCAGCAGATTTACGATCGTAGTCTTCCCCGCACCCGTGTGACCCACGAGCGCCACGGACCTCCCCGGCGACGCCGTAAACGAGACACCCTTCAGCACCCACTCGGGCTCGGCAGGAATTTCCGACGGAGTGCTGGCAACGTGACCGGTGCCATATGCGAACCAGACATCCTCGAACTTCACCTCGACTGCGGTCCTCACGCGCGCTCGCGGGGCGTCACTCACGACCGGATTGGACGGTTCGGTGTCCAGGAGCGCAAAAATCCGCTCGGAGCTCGCCATCGCGCTTTGAAGGATGTTGAATTTTTCAGCCAGATCCTGGAGCGGTTGATAGAATCTGCGCCCGAGCTGGAGGAAAGCTGCCACGGTTCCGACTGTCAGCGTGTTTTCCTGAACGAGCGATGCGCTCGTAACAATGAGGAGCGCGACCGCGACCGATGTGAGAAGCTCGATCGCCGGGAAGTAGGCGGCATAAGCCGTGATCGACCTGATGTGAGCGTCGAGATGCTCCTTGTTCAGACTGGTGAACCTTTCAGCCTCCCAGCTCTCCCGGCCAAAGAGCTGGACGGTTCGCATCCCCGCGATCCGCTCCTGAAGGAAAGAGTTGATTCGTGCGAGCTTCGTGCGGATGTCGCGGT